>NZ_JBVKAU010000010.1:0-274164 GCF_055657525.1 Streptomyces sp. NPDC107522
CTGCGCGATCTGGCACAACCGCACCATCGGCGCACCCATCACCCGCTCACTGATCGCCTACGACCACTGAGCCACATCGGAACTACTCGTCTAGGGGTTCGCCGCTAGGGGTTTAACGCCGGCCTCGGGGTGGCGAGGCGCAGGCCCACTTCTACGAGGGTCCAGCCGAGGCGGGTTCGCATGTCGTACGGCCGCTTGGCCTCGGCGGCGAGCCGGTGTGCGGCGGCCTCGGCGCGGAGTTCGGCGGCGCGGGTGTGGTGCAGGGTGAGGTGGGTTTCGGGGTGCTGCATCGGCTTCGGCCTCTCAGTCCATGCTGATGGGGAAGGTGCGGGTCTGCACGCGAACGGTGCTTACCTCGGGGTCGTCCTCGACGTCGGGCCGGTGGCGGTAGCTGTCGACCAAGTCGTGCATCTTCTGTGCCAGTTCGCTCGCGAGCTGTGGGGTCAGGCGGAGCGTCATGCTGCTCATGTCCGAGCTGCGGTTCCACGCCTCCGACCACTCCTCGCGGGTACCGAGCCACGTCGACAGCTCCCGGGTCTGCGTGGTGGCGACCTCGTGCAGATACAGGTCGGCGGCTCCGCGCACTTCGGGATTGGGGTCCTGCAGCAGGGCATCGTCGAACGTCAGCCCTTGCACCGCCGCCTTCCACCACCGCTCCCGTCCCTTGCCCCGCTGGGGATCGTCCTCAACGAAGCCGTGCGCCGCGAGCTGCCGTAGGTGGTAGCTGGTGGCCCCGCTGGACTCGCCCAATTTCTCGGCGAGTTGGGAGGCGGTGGCAGGCCCACCGAAGCGCAGGGCGTCGAGCAGCTGCATTCGCAGCGGATGGGCGAGTCCGCGCAGGGAACGGGCGTTGAGGCTGTGGATCTTGGGCTGTTCCGGCTGCGTCATGCTTACAAAGGTATCTATGCAAAGAATGCTTTGCAATAGGTTCTTTGGATCCCCTACTTCACAAACCCCTCCTCCTTCATCCAGTCCAACGCCACCTGATGCGGATCCTCCCCCTCCACATCCACCTTCGCGTTCAAGTCCTGCGCCACGGAGTTGTTCAGCTTCTTGGTGATGGGGTCGAGGACCTCCGCGATCGCCGGCCACTTCCTCAGGGTCTTGGAGTTGATCATCGGGGCGGCGTTGTAGTTGGGGAAGAATTTCTTGTCGTCCTCCATGACCACGAGGTTCATGGACTTGATGCGGCCGTCGGTCGTGAAGACCTCGCCGTAGGTGCAACTCCCCTTCGCGGCCTGGGTGTAGATGATCCCGGTGTCCATCTGTGTGATGTTCTTCGTCGGCACGCTCATCCCGTACTCCTGCTGCATGCCCCGCAGCCCGTCCGCCCGGTTGGCGAACTCGACCTCCACGCACAGCGTCACGGCGTCGGGGTCGGACTTCGACAGCGCGGCGACGTCGGACAGCGTGTTCGTGCGGTACTTCTTGTGGTTGTCCTGGTTCATGGCCAGGGCGTAGGTGTTGTTCAGCGCGGACGGCGCCAGCCAGGTCACCCCGTTCTTCGCGTCGGCCGCGCGCACCGCCTCCCACTGCTCGTGCGGGTCGGTGATCGGCTCGCTGTTGCCCAGGTACGTGATCCACGCCGTGCCCGTGTACTCGTACCCGGCGTCCGCGTCGCCCTTGCGCACCGCCTCGCGGCTGCCGATGGAGCCCTGGATACCGGTGCGGTCGAGCACCTCCGCGCCGGCCGCCTCGAAGGCGATGCCCATGATCGCGCCGAGGATGAGCTGCTCGGTGAACGACTTCGACGTCACCGTCAGTTCGGCGCCCTTCAACGGCTCGCCCCGCCCGATCAGTCCGGCCCGCACGTCGTCGACCATGGGGGAGCCGCTCGTCAGGCCGCAGCCGGATGCCGGGGCCGCCATCAGCAGCCCCGCCGTCAGCAGGGCCGTACGCCGCCTCATGCCTCCAGCCCCCGTGGCCGCAGCAGCAGTTCCGCCAGCGAGGCCAGCCAGTCCACCAGCAGGGCGAGGGCGACCGTGAGGATCGAGCCCAGCACCAGCACCGGCATCCGCTGATTGGTGATGCCGGCCGTGATCAGCACGCCCAGCCCGCCGCCTCCGCCGAACACCGCCAGCGTCGCCGTACCGACGTTCAGGACCAGGGCCGTGCGGATGCCCGCGAGGATGAGGGGGACCGCCAGCGGCAGCTCCACCCGCGTCAGCACCCCCGTCGGGGACATGCCGATGCCGCGCGCCGCCTCCAGCAGGGTCGGGTCGTTCGCCTTGAGGCCGGCGATCGTGTTGGACAGCACGGGCAGGACGGCGTAGGCGATCATGCCGATCAGGGCCGCCTTCCGGCCGATGCCCAGCCAGATCACCAGCAGGGCGAGGAGCCCGATCGCGGGTGTCGCCTGGCCCATGTTGGCGATCGCCATGGCCACCGGGGTCGCCTTCCGGAACGCCCGCCGGGTGAGCAGGATCCCCAGCGGGATCGCGATGACCAGCACGAAGAAGGTGGAGATCACCGTGAGTTCGATGTGCTCCCACAGGGCCTGGGAGACCTGCCCGTTCGACAGCGCGTTCTCGGAGACCGCGTCGAGGTCGGCCTGTTGGAACCACAGCCAGGTCGCGAGCAGCACGGCGACGAGGAAGGCGGGCAGGAAGGTCAGCTTCTGCCAGGTGATCCTTCGGCGCGGGGGAGTCGGCGGCTTGGGCGCCGCTGCCTCTTGCCGGTCCCGTTCCTCCCGCTCCCGTTCCTCGCGTTCCTGCCGCTCCCGTTCCTCCCTTTCCTCCAGCTCCGGAGTGGTCACGCCTTCTTCTCCCCTCCGTTGCCCTCCTGCTCGGCGTGCGTCTGCGCGGTGCGGGCCACCTCCAGGTCGTGCTGGGCCTCCATGGCCTCCAGCCGGTCGGCCTCCAGCAGCTCGTGCACGGAGTTCATCAGCGTCTCCATGTCGACGACCCCGGTGTACTCACCGCGCCGCCCGGTCACGGCCACCCGGCCCGCGTTGTCCGTCAGCACCGCCTCCAGCGCGTCCCGCAGGGTCGCGTCCCTGGTCACCGTGTCGTGCACGAGCGTGCCCGCCCGCGCCAGTGAACCCTTGGCCCGCATCATGTCGCCGCGCCGCAGCCACTTGTACGGCCGCCCGCGCTTGTCGAGCAGCAGGACCTCGTTCGTGCCGCTCGCCCGCAGCCGGTTGAAGATCTGCTGGAGCGGGTCGTCGACGGTCGCCGTCGGATAGTCGGTGATCTCCACATCCCGTACGCGGGTCAGGTTCAGCCGCTTCAGCGCCGCACCGGCCCCGACGAACCCCGAGACGAAGTCGTCGGCCGGGTTGGTGAGGATCGCCTCCGGGGTGTCGAACTGAGCGATGTGGGACCGTTCGCGCAAGACGGCGATACGGTCACCGAGCTTGATCGCCTCGTCGAAGTCGTGCGTGACGAAGACGATCGTCTTGTGCAGCTCGTGCTGCAGCCTGATCAACTCGTCCTGGAGATGATCACGGGTGATCGGGTCGACCGCACCGAACGGCTCGTCCATCAGGAGGACGGGCGGATCGGCCGCCAACGCCCTCGCCACGCCGACCCGTTGCTGCTGCCCGCCCGACAGCTGCCGTGGATAGCGGCCGTGGAACTCGCCGGGGTCGAGCCCGACGAGGTCGAGCAGCTCCTCGACGCGCTTGCCGATCCGGCCCTTCGACCAGCCGATCATCTTCGGTACCAGGGCGATGTTCTGCGCGACCGTCATGTGCGGGAAGAGCCCGGCGGACTGGATCGCGTAGCCGACCTTCCGGCGCAGCTTCACCGGGTCGATGTCGGTGACGTCCTCGCCGTCGATGCGGATGCGCCCACCGGTCGGTTCGATCAGCCGGTTGATCATCTTGAGCGTGGTGGACTTCCCGCACCCCGAGGGGCCGACGAAGATGACCACCTCGCCCGCCTTGATCTCCATGCTCACGTTGTCCACGGCCGGCTGCGGATTGCCGGGATACCGCTTCGTCAGGTTCTCCAGCTCGATGGCGGCTCCATGACGGCCGTTCTCGGACCCGTTCTCAGACACGGACCCCCCTGGGAATGGTCAGCCTTCCGATCAGGACGTACGCGGCGTCGAACAGCAGCGCAAGGACGATGATCCCGAGGGTGCCCGCGAGCACCTGGTTGAGCGCGTTCGCGCTGCCCAGCGAGGCGAGGCCGCGGAAGATCACGTTGCCGAGCCCGGGGCCGGAGGCGTACGCCGCGATCGCCGCGATGCCCATCAGCATCTGCGTCGAGACCCGGATCCCGGTCAGGATCGGCGGCCAGGCCAGCGGCAGCTCCACCTTCAGCAGCCGGGCGAGCCGGGACATCCCGATGCCCCGGGCGGCGTCCACGAGCGCCGGATCGACGCCGCGCAGGCCGACGATCGCGTTGCGCACGATCGGCAGCAGCCCGTACAGCGTCAGCGCGATCACCGTGGGCGGTACGCCCAGCCCCACGATCGGAACGAGCAGACCGATCATGGCGAGCGCCGGAATGGTCAGAATGGTCGAGGTGGTCGTGGTGGCGAGGTTGCCGGCCCACCCGCTCCGATAGGTGGCCACACCGATCAGCACCCCGAGCACGGTCGCCACGACCATGCACTGGAAGACGGCGCTGGCGTGTTGGTAGGCGTCGGTGAGCAGCTGCTGGTGGCGGTTGCCCAGGTACTCCCAGAAGCTCACACGCGCTCACCCCGCCAAGTAGGCCCTAGCCGCTCTCCCGGTCCTGGGCCGCCTGCTCCACCAGCGGGATGGTCCGCAGCGGAACGGGGTTCTCCATCACGATCGCGGTGGAGGCCCGGACGATCCCATCGAAACCGACAACCCGGTCGATCACACGCTGGAGATCGGCGTTGGAGCGCGCCACGAGGCGGCACAGCATGTCCCCGGTCCCGGTGGTCGTGTGCAGCTCCAGCACCTCCGGCACGGTCGCCAAGTGGGCCCGTACGTCGGCCCCTTGCCCCTGCCGGATCTGCAGCGTGGCGAAGGCCGTGACCGGGTACCCGAGCGCGGCCGGATCCACTTCCGGACCGAATCCGCGGATGACTCCGTTCGACTGAAGCCGGTCGAGCCGCGCCTGCACCGTCCCGCGAGCAACCCCCAGCCGCCGGGACATCTCCAGCACCCCGATCCGCGGCTCCCGCGCCAGCAGCACGATGATCCGCCCGTCCAGATGATCGATCGCCACAGCAGCCTCCCGAGTGCGGTGGTCATCCTGTACAGAGAGCCCGCAGAAACGAGCACTGCACTGGTCATATTGCCCAGTGATGATGCGAACTATTGCGCACCTTGCCCCACCGGGGCGAGGCTGCGGCTATGACGCAGACCACACACCACACTCCCGACACCGCCCGGCAGGCCGACCCCTTCCCGGTCAAGGGAATGGACGCGGTCGTCTTCGCCGTGGGCAACGCCAAGCAGGCGGCGCACTACTACTCCACCGCCTTCGGCATGCGGCTGGTCGCCTACTCCGGACCGGAGAACGGCAGCCGCGAGACCGCGAGCTACGTGCTGGAGAACGGCTCCGCCCGGTTCGTCCTCACCTCGGTCATCAAGCCCGCCACCACCTGGGGCCACTTCCTCGCCCAGCACGTGGCCGAGCACGGCGACGGCGTCATCGACCTCGCCATCGAGGTCCCGGACGCGCGCCGCGCGTACGCCTACGCCCTCGAACACGGCGCCCGCTCGGTGGCGGAGCCGTACGAGCTGAAGGACGAGCACGGCACCGTCGTCCTGGCCGCGATAGCCACGTACGGCGAGACCCGCCACACCCTCGTCGAGCGCACCGGCTACGAGGGCCCGTACCTGCCGGGCTACGTCGCCGCCGCGCCGATGGTCGAGCCGCCCGCCCAGCGCACCTTCCAGGCCATCGACCACTGTGTCGGCAACGTCGAGCTCGGCCGCATGAACGAATGGGTCGGCTTCTACAACAAGGTCATGGGCTTCACGAACATGAAGGAGTTCGTGGGCGACGACATCGCGACCGAGTACAGCGCGCTGATGTCGAAGGTCGTGGCCGACGGCACGCTCAAGGTCAAGTTCCCGATCAACGAGCCCGCCATCGCCAAGAAGAAGTCCCAGATCGACGAGTACCTGGAGTTCTACGGCGGCGCGGGCGTCCAGCACATCGCGCTGAACACCAACGACATCGTCGCCACGGTCCGCACCATGCGCGCGGCCGGCGTCCAGTTCCTCGACACTCCGGACTCGTACTACGACACCCTCGGCGAGTGGGTCGGCGACACCCGCGTCCCCGTCGAGACCCTGCGCGAGCTGAAGATCCTCGCCGACCGCGACGAGGACGGCTACCTGCTGCAGATCTTCACCAAGCCGGTCCAGGACCGTCCGACCGTCTTCTTCGAGCTCATCGAGCGGCACGGCTCGATGGGCTTCGGCAAGGGCAACTTCAAGGCGCTCTTCGAGGCGATCGAGCGGGAGCAGGCCAAGCGCGGCAACCTCTGAGGCCCCTACGGGACCTGAGGCCTGTGGGACCCCTGTGAATTTGTAGAACATGCAACCAATGGACGGCGGTTGACGCTCTCATGTCCTGTGGGTGCCACGGGGGCACCCGCAGGACTCGGGGGAGAGAGTGACCACGAGCAGCATCGACCTCGCCGTGCGGTCGGCCCGTTGGCTGTGGCAGAAGAACACGCTCAAGGAGCCGACCGTCCTGCAGTCGTTCGCCTTCGACGAGGCGAACAGGCACCTGTACGTCCTCCAGGTCACCGCGCACGGCCACGTGGCCGGCGACCTGTGCCTGAACAGACTCGACTACAAGGGCACCCGGCTGGGCCACATGTACCTCAAGGGCTTCGGCCACGGCGTCAGCGTGGGCATACAGCGTGACGCGTCGGACGGCAGCACCTGGATCTGGACGGAGGCCGACGCCAGAAAGGGATACGGCCGGGGCGTCACCCGCTTCCACTTCAAGAACGGGGCCGTCCGCACCGCCGCGGACGTGAAGGTCCGCCACCCGATAGCCGACTCCGTCAACAACCAGCCGTCGGTCTGCATGGCCTCGGGGCGTATCGCCGTCCGCTACCGCAACGCCGCCAACCAGCCCCGCTACCGCGTCTGGGACCTCGACCGCTTCGTCGCCCGCGAGTACGACGACCCCATCGTGGACTTCGCCCAGACCGGCGCCCACCCCGACCCGAAGATCCCCTTCCAGGGCTACGCCCTCTACCGCGACTGCGTCTACCAGCTGGCGGGCACGGCGTACGACCCGAAGACCAACCCGGCCGCCAAACGGGGCAACACCTACGTCTCCAGCCTCGACATCCGCACCGGCGAGCTGCTCCAGCGCGAGCGCACCGAGGCCGGGCACTCGCTCACCCACCGGGAGCCGGAGGGCCTCGCCGTGCGCGGCGGCTCCAAGCCGCGCGTCCACATCGGGTTCGCCTCCGGGGCACTGGGCGCCCGCCGCTTCTCGATCTTCGTCAAGGACCAGGACGAGTCGTAGGCTGACCACATGGCCAGGATCAACGACGTCGGCGGTGTCGAGGGCTTCGGCCCCCTCGACACCACCGACGACACCGAGCCCTTCCACGCCGACTGGGAAGCGCGCGTCTTCGGGATCTGGAACGCCCTGCGCGCCCAGGGGATCTTCAACCTGAACGAGTTCCGGGACGCGATCGAGTCGATGCCGCCGGGGGAGTACCTGGCGGCGTCGTACTACGAGCGCTGGTTCGCCGCGATCTGCGCCCTCCTCGAACGCAAGGGCGTGCTGGAGCCCGGTGAGCTCGATGACTGACCGTTTCGCACCGGGGACGCGCGTGATGACGTACCGCCACGACCCGCCGCACCACACCCGGCTGCCCCGGTACGCGCGGGGCAAGCGGGGCGTGGTCGTCGAGCCGGAGGGGCCGGCGGAACTGGCCGACGTCAGCGCACAGGGGCGGGCGGACGTGCCGGTGGAGCAGGTGTACGCGGTGCGCTTCGAGGCGCGGGACCTGTGGGGTGCGGGCGACCATCACGTCGTACTGGATCTGTGGGAAAGCTACTTGGAAGCGTGCGAAGAGGGTGCGGCCGATGAGCGATGACCACTCCGACGCGGCGATCGCCCGCCGGGTGCGGCGCCTGGAGTCCCTGCTGGAGGAGAAGGGCGTGCTCACGGGCGGGGAGCTGGACGAGGCGATCGACACGTTCCTCGCGGGCGCCTCTCCGGCGAACGGGGCGCGGGTCGTCGCCCGGGCGTGGACGGACGGAGCGTTCAAGTCCCGCTTGCTGCGGGACGGGACGGCGGCGGTCCGGGAACTCGGCTGCATGGAGGGCGGCTACCAACGCCTGCGCGTGGTCGAGAACACGGCCACCACCCACAACGTCATCGTCTGCACCCTCTGCTCCTGCTACCCGCTCCGCCTCCTCGGCCCGTCCCCCAGCTGGTACAAGTCCGAGGCCTACCGCTCCCGCGTGGTCCGCGAACCCCGCGCGGTCCTCGCGGAGTTCGGCCTGGAGCTGCCCGCCGACACACAGATCACGGTGTGGGACTCCAGCGCGGAGACCCGCTACATGGTGCTGCCGCGCCGCCCGGAGGGCACGGAGGGCATGAACGAGGCGGAGCTGGCGGGGCTGGTCACGCGCAACGCGCTCATCGGTACGGCAGCCGTGTGATCACGACTCGGGGACGTCGGCCGGCGACGGCTCCCCCAACTCCTGCAGCGCCGCCTCGGCCAGCGGCACCCGCGTAGGGGAGAAGTGGGGATTGATCCGCAACGCCTCCTGCAGATGCCGCCGCGCAGGCCCCGGCATCTCCAGCTGCCGCTCGATCATCCCCCGGTGATAGACGTACAGCGCACTGCGCACCGCACCCCCCTTCGCCCTGTCGGTCGCCACCCTGGCGAACTTCAGGGCCTCCTTGTCCTTGCCGTTCCGGTGCAGCGCCCAGCCCAGTGCGTCGGCCACCGCGATCCCCGGCTGGCGGCGCCACTCGGTCCGCAGCCGCCGTACGGCGGACCCGGCGTCGCCGTGGTCGGCCTCGAAGCGGCCCAGCACCAGCTCCTCGTCCACCCCGCCCGCAGCGGCCCGCGCCGCCCGCTCCCGGAGCAGGTCGTACTGCACCCGCGCCGCCTGCCCCAGTCCCAGCGACTCGTACAACTCGCCCAGCTCCAGGGCGTATTCGGGAAGCGGCTGCTTGGCGAGTGCCATCCGGTAGGCGTTCAGGGCCTCCGTCGTACGGCCCAGCGCCGCCATGGTCCGCCCCTGCCCGGCGAGCGCGGCCCGCTGGTCCGGGTCGAGCCGTACCGCCTCCTGGAAGTAGCGCAGGGCCTCCTCCAGGTCGCCGCGTTCCCAGGCGAGCTGCCCGGCGCGTTCGAGATACGCCGCCCGCTCGGCCGGGGCATCGGCGCCCGCCGCGGCGTCGGACAGGGCCGCGGCCGCGTCCTCCCGCCGGCCCCGGTCCCGGTAGACGGCCGCCGCCCGCGCCTGCACCGCGGGCCCCGAGCGCAGCTTCAGCAGCCGGTCCAGGGTCCGTTTGGCCGCCTTGTAGTCGCCCAGCCCCGTGTACGCGTCGATCAGCTGCGGATACGTCGTCCACCGCTTCCGGTCCGCCTCCAACGCCGCCTCGCCCCAGGTCAGCGCCGCCCGGAAGTCCCGTCGCGCGTTCGCCAGCGCCGCCATGCCCTCCAGCGCCCCGGCGTTCTTCACCCGCACCTGCAGCGACGTACGCAGCGCCTTCTCGGCCTTCGGGTAGTACACCGGCTGCGCGGTCCGCCGCCCCTGCTCCACGTACGCCGCCCCCAGGACCGCCCACGACGCCGCGTCCTTCGGATGCGCCTTCACACGGCCCTGCCGCTCGTCGATCAGCACCGCCAGATCGGGCAGCGCGGCCGGCACCCCGGTGGTGACCGCGGCGAGCGCCTGCGCCCCCGGTGCCGGCACAGGCGCAGAGGCCCCGTCCGGCTCCCGCGGCAGCAGCGCCAGCACCGCGCCGAGCACGGCACACCCGGCCACCGAGGCGAGCAGCACCCGTCGCGGGATGCGCGGGCGGCGGTCCGGTGTGCCCTGCCCGTTCTCGGAGGCTTCTTCGGTGGCTTCCCCCGGGGCTTCCTCCGTGGCTTCCTTCTCCATGGCGCTCACTGTGCGTCAAACCGTGCCGTCCATACGACGACCACACCCGCCTTACGGCAGCTGCCGTACGCGGGGTTCACACCGATGGCCCCGGGTGCCACGCTGTGATCATGAGCCGTATCGAAGCCGCACCCGACCAGGACCGAGGTGACCGGGGTGACCTCACCGAGCGGCTGCTCGCGGGTCTGCCCGCCGAGGCCGTCCTGACCGACCCCGACGTCACGGCCTCCTACGCCAACGACATGGCCAGCTTCTGCCCGGCCGGCGCCCCCGCCGTGGTCGTCCTGCCGCGGACCGTCGAAGAGGTCCAGCACGTCATGCGCACCGCCACCGAGCTGCGCGTCCCGGTCGTCCCGCAGGGCGCCCGCACGGGCCTGTCGGGCGGCGCCAACGCCTCCGACGGCTGCATCGTGCTGTCCCTGACCAAGATGGACCGCATCCTGGAGATCAACCCGGTCGACCGCATCGCCGTCGTCGAGCCCGGCGTGATCAACGCGACCCTCTCCCGCGCCGTGGGCGAGCACGGCCTGTACTACCCGCCGGACCCCTCCAGCTGGGAGATGTGCACGATCGGCGGCAACATCGGCACCGCCTCCGGCGGCCTGTGCTGCGTGAAGTACGGGGTGACGGCCGAGTACGTCCTGGGCCTGGACGTCGTCCTGGCCGACGGGCGTCTGATGTCCACCGGCCGGCGCACCGCCAAGGGTGTCGCTGGCTACGACATGACCCGCCTCTTCGTCGGCTCCGAGGGCTCGCTCGGCATCGTCGTACGGGCGACCCTCGCGCTGAAGCCGCAGCCGCCGCAGCAACTGGTCCTCGCCGCCGAGTTCGCGTCCGCTGCCGCCGCCTGCGACGCGGTGTGCCGGATCATGGCCGGCGGGCACGTCCCGTCACTGCTCGAACTGATGGACCGTACGACGGTCAAGGCCGTCAACGATCTCGCGCACATGGGACTCCCGGAGACCACGGAGGCACTCCTCCTGGCCGCCTTCGACACCCCGGACCCCGCCCCCGACCTCGCCGCGGTCGGCGCGCTGTGCGAGGCGGCCGGCGCCACGCAGGTGGTCCCGGCGGACGACGCGGCCGAGTCCGAACTGCTCCTCCAGGCGCGGCGGCTGTCCCTCACCGCGCTGGAGGCGGTGCGGGGCGTGACGATGATCGACGACGTGTGCGTGCCACGCTCGCGGCTCGGCGACCTCATCGAGGGCGTGGAGTGGATCGCCGAGAAGCACCAGCTGACCATCGGCGTCGTCGCCCACGCCGGCGACGGCAACACCCACCCGACCGTCTGCTTCGACGCGGCCGACCCCGATGAATCCAGGCGCGCCCGTGAGTCCTTCGACGAGATCATGGCGCTCGGCCTGGAACTCGGCGGCACGATCACGGGCGAGCACGGCGTGGGCGTCCTGAAGAAGGAGTGGCTGGCACGCGAGATCGGCCCGGTGGGGGTGGAGATGCAGCGGGGGATCAAGCAGGTCTTCGACCCGCTGGGCATCCTGAACCCGGGCAAGCTCTTCTGACGCCGCCTTCCTTCCCCTACGGCTCACTGGGCGAGCAACTGGTCGAGCGCGTCGTCGATCCCCAGCTGCTCGCCCTCAGTCCCCGGGGGCACCACCCGCAACGTCCGCTCCAGCCAGGCCGACACCTGCGCCGCCGGCGCCTCCAGCAGGGCGTCCCCGTCCGGTGAACTGAGCGCCATCAGCACCACACTGCGCCCCTCGACCTTCGTGGGCCACACCCGCACGTCCCCGTGCCCGCACGGCCGGAACACCCCCTCGACGAGCAGATCCCGGGAGAAGGTCCAGTACACGGGGTGGTCGGAGTTGATGTGGAAGGTGATGTGGACGGCGTACGGATCGTCACTGCGGTAACTCAGCCGCGCCGGGACGGCGACGCTGCGCTCCGGCGACAGGATCAGCTTGAGCTCCAGTTCGCGCTCGATGACGGTGTGGTGCATGGCGTGGGTGTCCTCTCCCGTGTCGTGTGCGGGTCCCGTGGGCGGGCCCGTACGAGTGGAGAGGGAGGAGGGGGGTGGATCATTACGCGGGTACGCAGAACCTTTTCCGGGCCTGCCGCTACGGGCTTCCGATCGTTGTGAAGCACCTGTACGAGGTTGCCCGGAAAGGGGTGGGTCCTACGGGACTGGCGGTGCTTGTTGCGTCGGTCTGGCTGTGCTTTCCCGGGGGGTAACCCCCGGACCCCCAGCCGACGCACCGGCGGCCGTGCCCGAACAGGGAGCCGTGGGGCGGCGCCCGCGAGAGTGCTCCGTCCGGTGTTCTGCGCCTGGTTCCGCTCGTGTGAAGTACGTGTACGAGGTTGCCCGGAAAGGGGTGGGTCCTACGGGACTGGCGGTGCTTGTTGCGTCGGTCTGGCTGTGCTTTCCCGGGGGGTAACCCCCGGACCCCCAGCCGACGCACCGGCGGCCGTGCCCGAACAGGGAGCCGTGGGGCGGCGCCCGCGAGAGTGCTCCGTCCGGTGTTCTGCGCCTGGTTCCGCTCGTGTGAAGTACGTGTACGAGGTTGCCCGGAAAGGGGTGGGTCCTACGGGACTGGCGGTGCTTGTTGCGTCGGTCTGATAGATGTGGAGGCCCCCAATAGACCCTCGAGCAGATACCGGACGACGGACATGAGCGCCCCAACCCCGGCCCCCGGTGACGACAGGCCCCGCGAAGGGTATTACCCGGACCCGTCCATTCCTGGATATGTCCGGTACTGGAACGGTGCCTCCTGGGTGCCGGGCACCAGCCGTCCGGCCCCGACCGACGGCGAAACGCTCAGCCCACCGCCGGGCGCGGGCCCGGACCGGCCCACGACCGCCGCAGCCGCCTCGGCCGGCCAGGCCGCCCCGGCCTCGGTCGAGGAAACGGGCCCGCACTTCTTCGACGAGGAACCGGCCGCCGAGCCGGCCCAGGGCGACGACCGGCACGGCAGCCGCCCCGAGCCGGCGTCCGCGTGGGGCGCCGACCCCTCCCGGCAGGCCGGGTTCGGCGGCGACCAGGACCACCGCGTCTCCTGGGGCGCCCAGCCGGACGGCCGGGCCGCCCGCACCGACGGCACCGCGAACATCCCGCCCGCCGAGCCGGAGACCGACGCCGAGGACCTCGACTCCGGCAACACGTTCATGATGCGCCGGCCCACGGCGGGGTCCGGCGGAACGCCGTCCTCCGGTGCTTCCGGGCAGGCCACCCCGCACATCCCGAGCCCCGGCGGTCCCGGTGCCGACGCCGGCACGATGGCCATCCGCGCGCTGTCCCCGCGCACGGGACAGCAGGGCGGGGCGGCCGGGGCGCAGGCCGGGAGCACGGGCGCGTCCGCCGGCCCGGGCGCCGCACGTCCGGACGCGGGCCTCCCCTCGGCCGCCGGTGCTCCGCAGGGCCCCGGCTTCGGCGCCGGGAAGGCCGCCGCCGAGCGCGCCGCTGTGGCCCAGGGGCAGGCCCAAGGACAGGCCCAGGCGCAGGCTCAGGCGGGCGCACAGCCCGGGGCCGCCGCTCAGGCCGCCCCCGCCGCCCCCGCGGCCGTCTCCGGCCCGCAGCAGGCCGCTCCGAGCGTCCCACCGCAGGCCGGCCCGAGCGTCCCCCAGCAGTCCGGCGGCCCTCAGTCCACGCCCCCCGCATCGTCCGGTGCTCCCATGACCTCCGGCCCCGGCGGCGGCCAGTCCTCCTGGGCCCAGCAGGTCCACCGGCTCGCGGGCCCCGGCGGCGACGACCAGCCGGTCGCCCCGTGGAAGCCCCCGCGGGAGGACCCCTTCGCCGCGGCCGCCCTGCGCCAGGCCTCCGCCCGCCCCGCGAACCTCGGCAAGCGGCTGGCCGCGCGGCTGCTGGACACCGTCGTGCTGGCCGCCGTCACCGCGGTGGCCGCCGTGCCGCTCGGCACCAAGGCGATCGACCACGTCAACGACAAGATCGACGCGGCCAAGCTCTCCGGCGAGACGGTCACCGTATGGCTGCTGGACGGCACGACCTCGGTGTACCTGGGCATCATCCTGGCCGTACTGCTCGTGTTCGGCGTGGTCTACGAGGCCCTGCCCACCGCCAAGTGGGGCCGCACGCTGGGCAAGAAGCTGCTCGGCCTGGAGGTGCGGGACATCGAGGCCCACGAGCCCCCCGAGTTCGGCGCGGCCCTGCGCCGCTGGCTCGTCTACAGCATCCCCGGCCTGCTCGTCATCGGGGTGCTCGGCGTGCTGTGGTGCCTGTTCGACCGGCCCTGGCACCAGTGCTGGCACGACAAGGCGGCGCACACCTTCGTCGCCGGCTGACCGCCGCCCGTCCTACGCCGGTTCTACGTCCGTCGCGGGCTCACCGCATCGGACGAACGGCCCGGATGATTCGGTACCCCGGACGGCCCCGCGCCGGATGCGAAGGCGAAGGGTTCGCGGTCGACTCGGGCCATGAGCAGCGAACCGCCTCCCGGCTCCGGTCAGCCGCCCCCGGAAGACGACCCGTTCAGGAAGCAGCCCCCGCCGCCCGGGGGCTCGGGTTCGCCGTACGGCGATCAGCCGCCGTACGGCAGCCAGCCGCCGCCTCCCTACGGCGGCGGCGGTGACCCGTACGGCGGGGGCGGGTATCCCACCGACCCGCTCGCCGGGATGCCACCCCTCGCCGACAGCGGCAAGCGCACGCTGGCGCGCATCATCGACATGATCCTGGTGGGTGTCGTCGTCTGGCTGCTCACGTGGGGCTTCGGGGTCAGCGAGTACGACGTGGACGCCGACAAGGTGGAGTACAGCAAGTCCGTGGCGCAGTCGGTGGTCGCCGCGGTTCTCTACATCGCCTACGACACCTTCATGACCGTCAGGACGGGGCAGACGCTCGGCAAGAGGCTGCTCAACATGCGGGTGGCCAACCTGGACAACGGCGCCACGCCGTCCGTGCAGAGCTCGCTGATCCGGGCGGCGGTGCTGTGGATCCCGTTCGCGTTCTGCTGCGCCTGTATCTGGACGGCGATCTCCGGCGGCTGGAGCTTCTTCGACCGGCCCTACAAACAGGGCCTGCACGACAAGGCGGCGAAGACGGTGGTGGTCAGCACCAGCGGCTGACGTACGAACGCCAGGACCGAGTGAGTCGGAACCGAGCGCGTCAGGACCGAGTGGGTCAGGACTGGGTGAGTACGGGTTCCTCGGTCTGTTCCCGGTCGGCGCCGGCGGGCTTGCGCACCGCCACCACGCGGGGCTTCTTCGGCATGGGCACCGTCAGGGCGACCAACAGCCCGAGCAGGAGCGCCGCGACGGCGATGACCGCGATCCCCACACCCGAACTCGTCTGTGACAGCAGCAGCATGGCGAGCGTAGAGAAGATCACGGTGCACGAGCCGTAGGCGAGCTGTGCGGCAGTCGGACGAGGCATGATCATCGTGTCCTCGGAATTGGGGGTGCACGGGGGTCTCGGCCTGGCTTTCCGCCGACGTCCGGGCGTTCCGCCATCCGACTCTAACCGCGTGCATGCCCGAGGGGAACAAACCGTAAGCGTGACCTAACCAACAGTGCCGGTGCACAGGGGGCGCACGGAGTCAAAGCGTCCACCAAGTGGACGGCCGCACGCGCCCGTTGGCGGAGGCGTCGTTGTCCGCTAAACGAACATCCACTCCGCATAGTGCACTTGACCTGTTCAAGTCAAGGTCTGTTTTTTCTGGTTAACCTCTAGTCAAATGTCGTCACTTGACACACGCGTTCATCAGGCGCGCGCGGACCCTCCATGACCAGGACCTTCATTCCGCGCGCCCGGACGCGGGGGAGGAAGCAAGTGACCAGTAGACCCTGGACGTTCAGAGCGGCGGCAACCACCGTCGCGCTCGCGACGGCCGCGGCGACGTTCTCGACCTTCGCGGTGGCTCAGGCCGACGAAGGAACGTCGCCGGCGTCCGTGGAGCGGCACGACCCGGCGGAGCACACTCACGTCGACCACGACCTGGAAGGCCCCCTGAGCAAGACCCAGGAGGCTCAGCGCGAAGAGGCCCTGAACCAGGTCATATCCGGCAAGACCAAGGTGAAGGAGCGCGAGGGCTCGCAGGTCGTCGAGCTCAAGAGCAAGAAGGGCGACAGCAAGTACGTCGAGCTGGGCCGCGAGAAGACCGACAAGATCTTCACGATCCTGGTCGAGTTCGGCGATCAGATCGACCCCAAGTTCGGCGGCACGCCCGGCCCGCTGCACAACCAGATAGCCAAGCCCGACCGTGCCAAGGACAACTCGACGGCCTGGCAGGCGGACTACGACCGGAAGCACTACCAGGACCTCTACTTCGGCACCGGCAGCAAGACCGAGTCGATGAAGAAGTACTACGAGAAGCAGTCCTCGGGCCGCTACTCGATCGAGGGCGAGGTGGCCGACTGGGTCAAGGTCCCCTACAACGAGGCCCGTTACGGCAACAACGCCTGCGGCCAGACCAACTGCTCCAGCGTCTGGAACGTCGTCAGCGACGGTCTGAACGCGTGGGTCGCCCAGCAGAAGGCAGCTGGGAAGACCGACGCCGAGATCAAGACGGCCGTGGCGCAGTTCGACCAGTGGGACCGCTACGACTTCGACGGCGACGGCGACTTCAACGAGGCCGACGGCTACATCGACCACTTCCAGATCGTGCACGCCGGTGAGGACGAGTCCGCGGGCGGCGGCGCGCAGGGCACGGACGCGATCTGGGCCCACCGCTGGTACGCCTTCGGCACCGACGCCGGTGCCACCGGCCCCGCGGGCAACAAGCTGGGCGGCGCGCAGATCGGCTCCACCGGCATCTGGGTCGGCGACTACACCGTCCAGCCGGAGAACGGCGGCCTGGGCGTCTTCGCCCACGAGTACGGCCACGACCTCGGTCTGCCGGACCACTACGACACCTCCGGCGGCGAGAACTCCACCGGCTTCTGGACCCTGATGTCCTCCGGTTCCTGGCTCGGCACCGGCAAGGACAACATCGGTGACCTCCCCGGCGACATGACCGCCTGGGACAAGCTGCAGCTCGGCTGGCTGAACTACGACAAGGCGAAGGCCGCGACGGAGTCCGAGCACAAGCTGGGCGTCGCCGAGTACAACACCCGGCACAAGCAGGCCCTCGTGGTCGAGCTGCCCAAGAAGAAGGTCACCACGCCGATCGTGGAGCCGGCTCAGGGCGCGACCCAGTGGTGGAGCGGCAGCGGCGACAACCTCGCCAACACGCTGACCCGTTCCGTCGACCTCACGGGCAAGTCCGCTGCCTCGCTGACGCTCGACGGCTGGTACGACATCGAGGCCGAGTTCGACTACCTCTACACCGAGGTCTCGACCGACGGCGGCGCCAACTGGACGGCGATCGACGGCACGGTGGACGGCGCGGCGATCCCCAAGGACGCCAGCGGCAAGCCCGCGCTGACCGGCGCGGTGGACGGCCACAAGAAGCTGGTCTTCCCGCTCGACGCCTACGCCGGCAAGAAGTTCGACCTGCGCTTCCGCTACCAGACCGACGGCGGCGTGGCCCAGAAGGGCTTCGCGGCCGACGAGATCACCGTGACCGCCGACGGTTCGACGGTGTTCTCCGACAACGCGGAGACCGCGGACGCGGCGTGGACGGCCAAGGGCTTCTCCCGCATCGGCGCGTCCATCTCCGGCGACTACGCGCAGTACTACATCGCCGAGAACCGTCAGTACGTGTCGTACGACAAGACCCTGAAGACCGGCCCGTACAACTTCGGCTTCTCGACGACCCGTCCGGACTGGGTGGAGCACTACGCCTACCAGAACGGCCTGTTGATCTGGAAGTGGGACACCTCCCAGGCGGACAACAACACCAGCAAGCACCCCGGTGTCGGCCTGGTCCTCCCGGTCGACTCCCACCCGGCCCCGCTGAAGTGGGCCGACGGCACGCTGATGCGCAACCGCATCCAGTCCTACGACGCGCCGTTCAGCCGGTTCCGCACGGACGGCATGACGCTGCACAACGCGGACGTCGCGACGAAGATCCCGTCGCGTGCGGGGGTGCCGGTCTTCAACGACCACACCAACACGTACTACGACGACGCGACCCCGTTCGCGGGTGTCAAGATCACTGACACCAACACCAAGATCAAGATCATCAAGGAGGCCAAGGATGGCTCCGTGATCACGGTCGAGGTTGGCTCCGCGGTGAAGTAATTCGCATTTCCGCAGGTCAGAGCATTATCGGCGGCAACCCCCTGGCGGGGTTGCCGCCGATCGTGTTTAGGTGCACCCTGTGCTTCGCTTATTGACACCGGCACCGACGCCGACGCTTGACCCGACCTTGACACCGACTCGCACGGGGGTGTGACCGCATGGCCGCAGGAGGTTTCTGCAAGCTGCCGACCGGCAGCGTGGTGGTGGCGCTGAACCTGCCCAGACCCACCGCCGACGGCACGGGCTGCGTCCGTGTCCTCGTCCACGCCCAGAACCGCGCCCGAGCCCTGACCAGGCTCCGCAACCTGGGCATGCGCGCGGTGTACCTACGGGGTAACGCCGCCCCGCCGACCCCCGACGAGATCACGGCGGTCCTGCACCACCCCGACGGCCTCATATGGCGCATGGCACCTGACAACGGTGTCGTCACGGGCCCAGAGCTCACCCAGGAGCTGTGGCACCCGATCAGGGCATTGTTGAGAAGGCCCGCTGCAACGCCGTAAGGGGTGCGGGGAACTGCGCGACAAGCCACGATGGCGCCGCAGACGGAAGACGACCAATCGCGGCAGTACTCCGCGAAGCGCTACGCCACGACCGGCTTCCCGGCCAGCTCGACCCCGGCGTCCCGCATCTCCTCCAGCGCCCGCTCAGTGGTCTCCGTGGCCACCCCTGCGGTCAGATCCAGCAGCACCTGAGTACGGAACCCTTCCCGCACGGCGTCCAAGGCAGTCGCCCGCACACAGTGGTCCGTGGCAATACCCACCACGTCCACCTCCGTGACCGCCCTGGCGCGCAGCCAGTCCGCCAGCTTCACGCCGTTCTCGTCGGCTCCCTCAAAGCCGCTGTACGCCGCCGCGTAGGCCCCCTTGTCGAACACGGCGTCGATCGCGCCGGAGGCGACCGCGGGGGCGAAGTTCGGGTGGAAGCCGACGCCCTCCGTGCCCGCGACGCAGTGCGCGGGCCAGGAGTGGGCGAAGTCGGGGTTGGTGGAGAAGTGCCCGCCGGGTGCGATGTGGTGGTCGCGGGTGGCTACGACGTGCTGGTAGCCGGACCCGGCAGCCTGCCCGATCAGCTCGGTGACGGCGGCGGCCACATCGGCGCCGCCGGCGACCGCGAGGCTGCCCCCCTCGCAGAAGTCGTTCTGCACATCTACGACGATCAAGGCGCGGCGCATGGTCGGTGTCCTTCGGTTATGGACGCTGAGGTCGGGACGGTGAAAGCGTGCGGGCCCGGCCGTGAACTTCCGAGCCTAGAGACTTCGGGTCCGGCGCGGGAGGGGGCACGGAGTGAGCACGCAGGGCGCACTCGCTTCACGCCCCCGTCTGGCTACCCGAGCGCCCGTTGACATACTCCGTCGGGATGACCGGCTCACCGCGCGAGAGCTGCGTCGCGGACAGCGGCAGATTGGCGCGAGCCGCCGTGTGCCGGTCCCGTACGACGTCCAGCGACTCGCGCGCCAGCACGTCACCGCCCTTGATCAGCTCGACCGGCAGCTGCCGTTCGGCGAGCTCCGCCGGAACCGGCCCGGTGCCCACGACCTCGGCCTCCGCGACGCCGTACTCGTCGAGGCGCCGCGCCGCCCACTTGCGGCCGCCGATGGAGGTCTTGCCGCCGCTGGACTTCTTCGCCACCGGCACCAGCGGCGCCTTCGGGTCGGCGGAGTCGGCGCGGGCGACCAGCTTGTAGACCATCGAGCAGGTCGGATGCCCGGACCCGGTCACCAGCTGGGTGCCGACGCCGTACGCGTCCACGGGCGCCGCCGCCAGCGAGGCGATGGCGTACTCGTCCAGGTCGGAGGTCACGATGATCTTCGTGCCGGTGGCGCCCAGCTCGTCCAGCTGCTGCCGCACCCGGTGCGCGACGAGCAGCAGGTCGCCCGAGTCGATGCGGACGGCGCCCAGCTCGGGCCCGGCGACCTCCACGGCCGTACGGACCGCCTCGGCGACGTCGTAGGTGTCCACGAGCAGCGTGGTGCCGCGGCCCATGGAGTCCACCTGGGCCTGGAAGGCGTCCCGCTCGCGGTCGTGCAGCAGGGTGAAGGCGTGGGCGCTGGTGCCGACGGTGGGGATGCCGTAGCGGAAGCCGGCGGCCAGGTCGGAGGTGGAGGTGAAGCCGCCGACGTACGCGGCGCGGGAGGCTGCGACCGCGGCCAGCTCATGGGTGCGCCGGGCGCCCATCTCGATGATCGGGCGGTCGCCGGCGGCCGAGGACATACGGGAGGCGGCCGCGGCTATCGCGGAGTCGTGGTTGAGGATGGACAGGATCACCGTCTCCAGCAGCACGCACTCGGCGAAGGTGCCCTCCACCCGCATGATCGGCGAGCCCGGGAAGTAGACCTCGCCCTCGGGGTAGCCCCAGATGTCGCCGGAGAAGCGGTAGCCCGCGAGCCAGTCCAGGGTCTCCTCGTCGACGATCCTCCGCTCGCGCAGGAAGCCGAGGACGCCCTCGTCGAAGCGGAAGTTCTCGACGGCGTCCAGCACCCGGCCGGTGCCCGCGACGACGCCGTAGCGCCGGCCGTCCGGCAGTCGCCGGGTGAAGACCTCGAAGACGCTCCGCCGCTCGGCGGTGCCCGCCTTCAGGGCGGCCTGCAGCATCGTGAACTCGTACTGGTCCGTGAAGAGCGCCGTCGAGGGAACGTCCACCGGCAGCCCAAGGTGCGCTGTGTCCATGACCATGGATGGTACCCCCATTTCGTCAGTCTGACGATTTGTGGTCCTGTGAGGCTCAACGCACGCGATTGCGCAGCCCGTTTGTGCGACCGCCCCCCTCGGGTGGCAGCATGGGCTGTGTGACGTCACCCGCTCCCGTAGAGATCGAACGCACCGAGTCGGCGGAGGAGGTCTTCGCCGTCCCCGAGCCGGACGTCCCCTGGGTCACCATCGTCCACAACGACCCGGTCAACCTCATGAGCTATGTGACCTACGTCTTCCAGTCGTACTTCGGGTACACCAAGGACAAGGCCACCAAGCTCATGCTCGACGTCCACCACAAGGGCCGGGCGGTCGTCTCCAGCGGCAGCCGCGAGGAGATGGAACGCGACGTGCAGGCCATGCATGGCTACGGTCTGTGGGCCACCCTTCAGCAGGACCGGAAATGACCCGACCCGCCTCGCAGGACCGGAAGTAGCGAAATCGCCTCCATGCCAGGAACCTTCGAACCGCTCCCCGGCGGCGGCGCGGCCGTCGCCCTCGACGACGTCGAGATCTCCATCATCCGGTCGCTGGCCGTCCAGCTCCTGGAACTCATCGGCCCCGGCCCCGCCGAGGACGCCCCCGACGACCCACTCGCCGAACTCTTCGCCGACGGCCCGAGCGAACCCCCGGCCGACCCGGTCCTCAGGCGCCTCTTCCCGGACGCCTACAGCGACCCCGAGGGCACCCCGCAAGCCAAGGAGGCCGAGGAGCAGCGGGCGTACTCCGCGGAGTTCCGCCGCTACACGGAGAACGACCTGCGCGCCGGCAAGCGTGACAACGCGCTCGCGGTGATCCACTCCTTGGACGAGCTCAGCTCCGCCTCCGCCGGTGAGGGCGGCGCGGTGCTCAAGCTGTCCACCGAGGAGTCCCAGCGGTGGCTCGGCGCCCTCAACGACCTGCGCCTGGCCATCGGCTCCCGCCTGGAGATCACCGACGAGGACGACACCGAGCTGCTCTACCGGCTCCCGGACGAGGACCCGCGCAAGCCGATGGTGATGGCCTATCTGTGGCTGGGCGGGCTCCAGGAGACGCTGGTCGCGACGCTCTTGCCGTAGTTCGCGGCTCTCATGCCGCCAGTTCGCGACCTTCTTGTGCCGTCATGTGACGGTTTTGTGTTCGCTCAGCGGACGCTCAAATCCGGATAACGATCCTGTCACCGCCGCCGCCCGCTGTGGGAGGCGGCGGTCCGTTTGTCCGGTTCTTCCTGTGTGATGCGCCACATGTCCCATGCCCGATCACTGTTACGGCCGTGATAAATCTTCACGACCGCCCGCCGAGCACCACCCGAATGTTCGGCCGGGTGCGCCATATGGCCGGCGGATCGTCGGCCAGGCACGGGCGGGTCCGCGCGGCCCGCTCAGCTCCAGCAATCCGGGGGGATCGAGACCCGATCCGAGGCCGACGAAAGGCCCGGGTCGGCATGGAGAAAGGCGCACTACACATGACCTCTTCGAAGGTCACTGACGCGAAGGTCACTGACGCCCCCGAAGAGGGGTACGAGCGGGGCCTCGGCAGTCGTCAGGTCCAGATGATCGCGATCGGCGGCGCCATCGGCGTCGGCCTGTTCCTCGGTGCCGGTGCGAACATCGCCAAGGCCGGCCCCAGCCTCATCCTGATGTACGCCCTGGCGGGCGCCATCGTCTTCTTCATCATGCGGGCGCTCGGCGAGCTCCTGCTCTACCGCCCGGTCTCGGGTTCGTTCGCCGAGTACTCCCGGGAGTTCCTCGGCCCGTTCTTCGGCTACTTCACCGGCTGGACGTACTGGCTGATGTGGGTCGTGACGGGCATGGCGGAGCTCACCGCCGCCGCGCTCTACGTCAAGTACTGGTTCCCGGACATCCCGCAGTGGGTCACCGCCCTGGTCTTCCTGGTGGTCCTCTTCGGCGTCAACCTGATCTCCGTGAAGCTCTTCGGTGAGCTGGAGTTCTGGTTCTCGATGGTCAAGGTCACCGCCCTCATCGGCATGATCGTCATCGGCCTCGGCGTGCTCACCTTCGGCTTCAGCAACGCCGGTGACACCGCGGCCGTCTCCAACCTGTGGGCCTTCGACGGCTTCTTCCCCAAGGGCATCGGCTCGTCCCTGATGACCCTGCAGGGCGTCATGTTCGCCTACCTCGCGGTCGAGCTGGTCGGCGTCACGGCCGGCGAGTCGGAGAACCCGGAGAAGACCCTCCCCAAGGCGATCAACACGCTCCCGTGGCGGATCGCGCTCTTCTACGTCGGCGCGCTCACCGTCATCCTGTGCGTGGTCAAGTGGACCGAGTTCGCGGACGGCGTCAGCCCCTTCGTGAAGGCGTTCGCGGTGATCGGCATCCCGGCCGGCGCGGGCATCGTCAACTTCGTCGTGCTGACCGCCGCCCTTTCCTCCTGCAACTCCGGCATGTACTCCACGGGCCGCATGCTGCGGAACCTGGCCGACAGCGGCGAGGCCCCCAAGGTCTTCAGCAAGCTGTCGTCGACCAAGACGCCGGCCCTCGGCATCTTCGTCTCGGTGCTGTTCATGGGCATCGGCGTGATCCTGAACTACATCGTCCCGGAGAAGGCGTTCGGCTACGTCACCTCCATCGCCACCGCGGCCGGCATCTGGACCTGGCTGATGATCCTCGTCAGCCACGTCCTCTACCGCCGCGCGGTCGTCGCGGGCCGGCTGCCCGCCTCGTCCTTCCCGGCGCCGGGCGGCTCGGTGTGCAGCTGGATCGCCATCGTGTTCCTGCTCTTCGTGACCGGCCTGATCGCGTACGACGCCGACGCCCGCGTCTGCCTGTACGTCATGGCCGGCTGGGCCGCCGCCCTCGGTATCGGCTGGGCAGTCCTCAAGAGCCGCAACCCGCAGGTCGCGGAGCGCGGCGGCGAGCCGGAGCTGGAGAAGGTGGGCTGACCTTCACGGCCGGACGTCCAGCCGGAGAGAGCACTCGTGGCGCCCTCTCCGGCTGCCGCTCAGGACGTCCGAACATCCGGTGTTCATCCCCGGTGTCCGGCATATGGGCCACCCCGTACCACCCTTCGGTACGGGGTGGCCCCTCTGCTTATCCTGACGAACATGCTGACCATCACCCAGGCCCTCGTCGACCAGATCGTCGCCCACGCGCGCAAGGACCACCCCGACGAGGCGTGCGGCGTCGTGGCGGGTCCGGCGGGCTCGGACCGCCCCGAGCGCTTCATCCCGATGCTGAACGCGGCCATGTCGCCCACGTTCTACGAGTTCGACTCGGGCGACCTGCTCAAGCTCTACCGCGAGATGGACGACCGCGACGAGGAGCCGGTGGTGATCTACCACTCCCACACGGCGACCGAGGCCTACCCGTCCCGGACCGACATCTCCTACGCCAACGAGCCCGGCGCCCACTACGTCCTCGTCTCCACCGCCGACACCGACGGCCTCGGCGAGTTCCAGTTCCGCTCGTTCCGGATCGTGGACGGCGAGGTGACGGAGGAGGAGGTCAAGGTCGTCGAGGCGTACTGAGTCCTCGGCTCATTCCTCGTACGGAGTCGGTCTGAACAGCGCGGTCTCACTCCCCGACCCTCATCCGTCCGCGATGTGGGATCACATTCCAAAAGCCGGACCGGGAATCGATACGATGACCCCATGGTTTTCCACGACGTGAGCGAAAAGACGCCGGGCATGCTGCTCGTTGCGCGGCTGCACGTCGACCTGTGCAGGCTCGCCAGCGCCATCTGTTGACGCGACACCCTGCCGCCGTACGGCCGTGAGCCGCGGCGCCTCCACGCACCACCCTGCTGCACTGCGCTGCCGCGCGCCCCCGACTGACTACTCCCGACAGGAGCCCTGAGCCATGGCCATCGAGGTCCGCATCCCGACCATCCTTCGCACGTACACCGACGGTCAGAAGGCGGTGGAGGGCAGCGGTGACACCCTCGCCGAGCTGTTCGCCGACCTCGAGACGCGGCACGCGGGCATCCAGGCCCGCATCGTCGAGGGCGAGCAGCTGCGCCGCTTCGTCAACGTCTACCTGAACGACGAGGACGTCCGCTTCCTCGACGGCATCAACACCAAGCTCGCCGACGGCGACAACGTCACGATCCTGCCGGCCGTGGCCGGCGGCATGGTCTAAGGCCCGCTGACCACCGATGCGTTACGACTCCCCGTTGGCCGCGGTCGGCAACACCCCCTTGGTGTGCCTGCCGCGGCTGTCGCCGTCCGACGACGTCCGCATCTGGGCCAAGCTGGAGGACCGCAACCCCACCGGCTCGGTCAAGGACCGCCCCGCCCTGCACATGATCGAGCAGGCGGAGAAGGACGGCCGCCTGACCCCGGGCTGCACGATCCTGGAGCCGACCAGCGGCAACACCGGTATCTCGCTCGCGATGGCGGCCAAGCTCAAGGGCTACCGCATCGTGTGCGTGATGCCCGAGAACACCTCTCAGGAGCGCCGGGACCTGCTCGCGATGTGGGGCGCGGAGATCATCTCCAGCCCGGCCGCGGGCGGCTCCAACACCGCCGTACGCGTCGCCAAGGAGCTCGCGGCCGAGCACCCCGACTGGGTGATGCTCTACCAGTACGGCAACCCGGACAACGCGGGCGCCCACTACGCCACCACCGGCCCCGAGATCCTCGCCGACCTGCCCTCCGTCACCCACTTCGTGGCCGGCCTCGGCACCACGGGCACGCTGATGGGCGTCGGCCGCTACCTGCGCGAGCACAAGCCGGACGTCAAGATCGTCGCGGCGGAACCGCGTTACGACGATCTCGTCTATGGACTGCGCAACCTCGACGAGGGCTTCGTCCCCGAGCTGTACGACGCCTCCGTCCTGACCACCCGCTTCTCGGTCGGCTCGGCCGACGCGGTCACCCGCACCCGTGAACTCCTCCAGCAGGAGGGCATCTTCGCGGGCATCTCCACCGGCGCCGCGCTGCATGCCGCGATCGGCGTCGGAAAGAAGGCGCTGAAGGCGGGGGAGTCCGCCGACATCGTGTTCGTCGTGGCAGACGGCGGCTGGAAGTACCTCTCGACCGGCGTCTACACGGCCGCCACGACGGAGGAAGCCATCGAGACGCTGCAGGGCCAGCTCTGGGCGTGACCGCCGGGCGGCCTCAGGTCGACAGGTGACGGACCTGGTCCCACACGACCGGGTCCATCACCCCGACCCGCCGCCGGAACTCCCACACCGGTACGTCCCGCAGTTCCCCCGTCTCCAGGAAGCTCGCCCGCCCCCGGGTGTCCCCGACCGAGCCCGGCGGCAACGGAATCACCCCGCGCCGCTCGTCGCGGTACTTGCTGGTGATCTTCGCGACGGTGACCTGCTGCCCGCGCACCGCGAGCACCAGACACGGCCGGTCCTTCGCCCCCGGCCCGTCCTCGTACGGCACCCGCGCCCACCAGATCTCCGCAGGCTCCGGGCGAGCCGAAGCGGGCCCGTGCGCCCGCCCCCGAGGCCGCCCCGGCGGCCGCGTCCGCCGCCCCTGGGGACGCCGTCCGCGCCCCCACCCGTCCACGAGCGTGGCGACGAGCGCGAGCAGTACCACCGCGGCGAGCGCCAGCCACCATGACGTGTCCATGGGATGACGTTACCGGCGTCCCATCCCCGCGCGCCTTACGGGACCAGGGAGTTGTACAGCTCGGTCACATGGCTCTCGAACGGGGGCGCTCCGAGCTCCTTCGCGGCCGGGACGACCGACCCCTCCAGAAAGCGCCGGAAGTCCTCCTCCGACTCCCATACGTCGATGACCTGCCACCCTCCCCCCTCGCGCGGCGCCGCGTAGTGGGCGACCATCCCAGCAGGGGGACTCGTACGGTCCGGGATCACCCGGTCGAAGGTTGCCTGGTAGAGCTCCTCGGTCCACTCGGCGCTCTGGTTGACGACCAACACGGCCATATCCGGATCCCTTCACAGGAGGCGACAGCTGTTTCCGACGTTACGTCCACTTTTGTGGGGTAGCGAGCGGAGATGGCCGGACACCGAACACCTGGACAGAGTCGGCAGCCGAACGGCTGACACCACAGGTGAGTTCGCCCACAACAGCCCTTGGCGGAGGAGCGACCGGAGGTTTTGCGCCTTACGCTCGACAAACCGCACGACCCCCGACGCCCCATTCCCGATCTTCTGGATTCTCTGGATTTCCAGCCAGCGGAGGTTTCTGTTTCATGAAGCTCACCGTCGTCGGCTGCTCGGGGTCGTTCCCGTCCGCGGAATCGGCCTGCTCGAGCTACCTCGTCGAGGCCGACGGCTTCCGGCTGCTCCTCGACATGGGCAACGGCGCCCTGGGCGAGCTGCAGCGCCACTGCGGTCTCTACGACCTCGACGCGATCTTCCTCAGCCACCTGCACGCCGACCACTGCATCGACATGTGCGCGTACTTCGTGGCGCGCTACTACCGGCACGACGGCGGCCGCTGCGACCCGATCCCGGTCTACGGACCCGAGGGCACGGAACAGCGCCTGACCACCGCGTACGCCGACACCCCCACCGCCTCGTCCATGAGCGAGGTCTTCGACTTCCACACGGTCAAGCCGTCCACCTTCGAGATCGGCCCGTTCCTCGTGCACACGGAACGCGTGGCCCACCCGGTGGAGGCGTACGGCATCCGGATCGAGCACGGCGGGAAGACCCTGACCTACTCCGGCGACACGGGCATCAGCACGGCCCTGGACGAACTGGCCCGCGACGCCGACCTGTTCCTGTGCGAGGCCGCCTTCACGCACGGCAAGGAGAACATCCCCGACCTGCACCTCAACGGCCGCGAGGCGGGCCAGACGGCCGCCCGCGCGGGAGCGAGGCGCCTGGTGCTGACCCACATCCCGCCGTGGACCGACCCCCAGGTCAACCTGGCCGACGCGCGCGAGGTCTACGACGGTCCGGTGGAGCTCGCGGCGCCGAGGCAGACGTACGAGATCTAGCCGGTCGGTCTCGGAACGGCCCGTACGGGGTTCAGGCCCGTATGCGCGACCACGACAAGGCCCCGGAACCTTCCCGGTTCCGGGGCCTTCGTCGGTCTGTTGCCGGTCCGCCGGCCTACTTCGCCTCCGCCTTCTGGAGTTCGGCGAGTTCCTCGTCGGACTCGCGGCCCGGCGTCGGCAGGTTGAACTTGGTGATCGCGAACCGGAAGATCACGTAGTAGACCGCGGCGAAGCACAGGCCCACCAGGGCCAGGCCCCACGGGTTGGTCGCGATGCCCAGGTTCAGGCCGAAGTCGACCGCGCCGGCCGAGAAGCCGAAGCCGTCCCTCATCCCCAGGGCCCAGGTCAGCGCCATCGAGACACCGGTGAGTACGGCGTGGATGGCGTACAGGACGGGTGCGATGAACATGAAGGTGAACTCGATCGGCTCGGTGACACCGGTGACGAACGAGGTCAGCGCGAGGGAGAACATCATGCCGCCGACGACCTTGCGGCGCTCGGGACGGGCGCAGTGGACGATGGCGAGGCAGGCGGCGGGCAGCGCGAACATCATGATCGGGAAGAAGCCGGTCATGAACTGGCCCGCCGTCGGGTCACCGGCCAGGAACCGGGCTATGTCGCCGCTCTTGCCCTCGTACTCACCGGCCTGGAACCAGGGGAAGGAGTTCAGCAGGTGGTGCATGCCGATCGGGATCAGCGCACGGTTGGCGACACCGAAGATGCCGGCGCCGACGGCCCCGGAGCCGACCAGCCACTCACCGACGTTGTGCAGACCCGTGCCGAGGACCGGCCAGATGTAGCCGAAGACGATGCCGATGACCAGGCCCGCGAAGGCGGAGACGATCGGAACCAGGCGGCGGCCGCCGAAGAAGCCCGCCCAGTCCGGGAGCTTCGTGCGGTAGAGGCGCTGGTAGAGGAGGGCGACGACGATGCCCATGACCACGCCGCCGAGGACCTTGGCGTCCACCGGGGCGTCGACCATCACGACCTTGCCGTCGACGGCCTTCGCCACCTGCGGCAGGTTCTTGTCGGTGAACGTGGCCAGCACGTTCTTGAAGACCAGGTAGCCGACCACGGCCGCCAGGGCCGTCGAGCCGTCCGACTTCTTGGCGAAGCCGATCGCGATGCCCACGGCGAACAGCAGCGCCATGTTGTCGAGGATCGCGTTGCCGCCGGCCGCCATGAAGCCCGCGATCTTGGTGAGGAACGCGGGGTAGGACGGGTCGCCCAGCATGTCGGTGTTGCCGAAGCGCACCAGGAGGGCGGCGGCGGGCAGGACCGCCACCGGCAGCATCAGGCTGCGGCCGATACGCTGCAGAACAGCCATCGCACCGGCGCCCTTCTTCTTGTCGGCCGCGGGAGCGGCGCTGGCCGTGGTCACAACTTCCTCCATGGGGCAAGGCGCCGCCCGGCAGTGGGGAGGGGACGGCAGCGTCTCTGGTCTAAACCACTCAGTGGTGTAGACCTGTTGTAGCACGATGAAGGCGAGATAAGGAACCCGCGATTCCCGGGGATTTTCCGGACCGGTTTCGGGACGTTCTCAGCTCTTTTCAGAGCTTTGTGACGTCCTCGACCTCTTCCTCCGGCTCTCTACCCGGCGTCTTGAGATCGAACTTGATGATCGCGAAGCGGAAGATCGCGTAATAGACGACGGCGAAACCCAGGCCGATCGGGATGATCGCCCAGGGTTTGGTGGCCAGGTTCCAGTTGATGACGTAGTCGATCAGTCCGGCCGAGAAGCTGAAGCCGTCGTGCACGCCCAGCCCCCAGGTCACCGCCATCGAGACGCCCGTCAGCAGGGCGTGCACCACGTACAGCAGCGGGGCGATGAACAGGAACGAGTACTCGATCGGCTCGGTGATGCCGGTGACGAAGGACGTCAGCGCCACCGACAGCATCAGACCGCCGACCTCCTTGCGGCGGGCCGGCCTCGCGCAGTGCGTGATGGCGAGGGCCGCGGCCGGCAGGGCGAACATCATGATCGGGAAGAAGCCCGACGTGAACTGCCCGGCGTCCGGGTCGCCCGCGAGGAACATGTTGATGTCGCCGTGCACCACCTCACCGTCCGGCGTCGTGTAGCTGCCGAACTGGAACCAGATGGGCACGTTGAGGAACTGGTGGAGCCCGACGACCAGCAGCGCGCGGTTGGCGACGCCGAACACACCCGCGCCCCAGGAGCCGAGATCGCTCATCCAGTCGCTGAAGTTCTCCAGCGCGTCACCGATCGGCGGCCAGACCCACAGGCACAGCACCGCGAACACGATCGCCACGAACGCCATGATGATCGGGACGAGCCGCCGCCCGTTGAAGAAGCCGAGCCAGTCCACCAGCCTCGTCCGGTGGTAGCGCTGCCAGAAGAAGGCCGCGAGCAGGCCGATCATGATGCCGCCGAAGACACCCGGGTTCTGGTACTCGTACGCGCTCACCGCCCCTTCGGCCGCGGCGCACCCGATGTCGGGGATCTCCTTCGTCCCCTGCGGACAGTCCTCCGGGAACTCGCGCAGCACGCTGTAGTAGACGAGGAACCCCACCACCGCCGCCAGCGCCGTCGAACCGTCCGCCTTCTTCGCCATGCCGATGGCCACGCCGACGCAGAACAGCAACGGCAGCCCGAGCGAGCCGTCGAGCAGCGCACCGCCCGCGCCGTCCATCACCTTCGAGACGTTGTCCCAGCCCAGACCGTCGTCGCCGAACACATCGGGCTGACCGAGGCGGTTGAGGATGCCCGCGGCCGGCAGGACGGCGATGGGAAGCTGGAGGCTGCGACCCATCTTCTGCAGGCCCTGGAACGCGCGCTGCCGGCGCGCCCGGGCAGGGCTCACCTCACTGCCGGAGCTCATGGGTTGGCGACCGCCTGTCGTGTGGTGTAGACCAGTTACGGACGATTGGTTGCTGTGACGTCATCTTTCGGTACGCACGACCCAATCGCTCGCGAAGTTGGGCCAACAGTGCGTGAGGAGACCGACATGGCCAGCAAGGCAGAGAAGATCGTCGCCGGGCTCGGCGGCATCGACAACATCGAGGAGATCGAGGGCTGTATCACCCGGCTCCGCACCGAGGTCACCGACGCCTCGCTGGTCGACGAGTCCGCCCTGAAGGCCGCCGGCGCCCACGGCGTCGTGAAGATGGGCACCGCCATCCAGGTCGTCATCGGCACCGACGCCGACCCGATCGCGGCGGAGATCGAAGACATGATGTGAGCCTCCGAGCTCACCGAAGGGGCCGCTTCCCACCGCGGGAGCGGCCCCTTCCGTATCTGCGGCTAGGCTCTCGCCATGGCAGCTACGTCCTCAATTCCTCGATTCGACGGCCGCACCCCCGAACAGCTCCGCCCGGTCACCATCGAACGCGCCTGGAGCAAGCACGCAGAGGGCTCCGTCCTCGTCTCCTTCGGTGACACGAAGGTCCTGTGCACCGCCTCCTTCACCGAAGGGGTCCCGCGCTGGCGCAAGGGCAGCGGCGAGGGCTGGGTCACCGCGGAGTACGCCATGCTGCCCCGCGCCACCAACACCCGCGGCGAACGCGAGTCCGTGCGCGGCAAGATCGGCGGCCGTACGCACGAGATCAGCCGCCTCATCGGCCGCTCCCTGCGCGCCGTCATCGACTACAAGGCGCTCGGCGAGAACACCGTCGTCCTCGACTGCGACGTCCTCCAGGCCGACGGCGGGACGCGTACGGCGGCCATCACCGGCGCCTACGTCGCCCTCGCGGACGCCGTCTCCTGGGCCCAGGGCAAGAAGCTGATCAAGCCCGGCCGCAAGCCGCTCACCGGCACGGTCAGCGCCGTCTCCGTCGGCATCGTCGGCGGCGTCCCGCTCCTCGACCTCTGCTACGAGGAGGACGTGAAGGCCGAGACCGACATGAACGTCGTCTGCACCGGCGACGGCCGCTTCGTCGAGGTCCAGGGCACCGCCGAGGCCGAGCCCTTCGCCCGCGAGGAGCTCAACTCCCTGCTGGACCTTGCGGTTTCCGGCTGCGGGGAGCTGGCGGAACTGCAGCGCAAGGCGCTTGATACCGTCCTCGAAAAGTAAAGGGCGCACCAAGAAGAGCCGCAGTCGCGCGCAACCTCGCCGCGCTTCCCGGCGTCACTAGGGGTACGGGCGTACGGCACACCGCTGTACGCCCGGCCAGTGCACAACGGGGGGCCTGCGAGGCCTGAGCAGGGAGGGAACGTCAACCATGGCCACGAGCCGACGCCGCCGGAGCCGTATCGCCATAGCCGCCGCAGCCATCGCGGCGGTCGGACTGACGGCCGGGCTGACCACCGGCTGCGATGCCGTCAGCAAGGCGATGGACTGCGTCCAGACCGCCGACGCGATCGCCGACAGCGTGACGGAACTGCAGCAGGCCGTGGAGAACGCGTCCAACGACCCGACCCAGCTCGAGGAGTCCCTGACCTCCATCGACAGCAACCTCGACAAGATCGGCGACAAGACGGACAACGCCGACGTCAACAAGGCGGTCGATGACCTTCAGCAGGCGGTCACGAATGTCCGTGACGCGGTGAAGAACGGCGACGAGACCCCCGACATCAGCCCCGTCACCGAGGCGGCGGGTGAGCTGACCAAGGTCTGCACGCCGTAACGCTGCGCCGGCTGGGCGGGTGCTACTCGTCTGCCGGGTTCCGGTGGTGGGTGGCTGCGGGCTGAATGTGGCTGGTCGCGCCCACGCGGCGGAGCCGCACATCGACACAGCCCCGCGCCCCTGAAGGGGCGCCTCTGGCGCCCCTGGATACTGGTCCTCATGACCCGCCTCATCCTCGCCACCCGTAACCCCGGAAAGATCACCGAGCTCAGGGCGATCCTCGCCGACGCAGGGCTGTCGCACGACCTCGTCGGCGCGGACGCCTACCCGGCGATCCCCGACGTCAAGGAAACCGGCGTCACCTTTGCCGAGAACGCGCTGCTCAAGGCGCATGCCCTCGCGCAGGCCACCGGGCTGCCCGCCGTCGCCGACGACTCCGGGCTGTGCGTCGACGTTCTCAACGGCGCCCCCGGCATCTTCTCGGCCCGCTGGGCGGGCAAGCACGGTGACGACAAGGCCAACTTGGACCTGCTGCTGGCCCAGCTCTCCGACATCGACGACGTCCACCGGGGCGCCCACTTCGCGTGTGCGGCGGCGCTCGCGCTGCCGGACGGGACGGAGCGGGTGGTCGAGGGGCAGTTGCGGGGTACTCTGCGGCACGCCCCCGTGGGCACGAACGGCTTCGGGTACGACCCGATCCTCCAGCCCGAGGGCGAGACGCGGACGTGTGCCGAGCTGAGCCCCGAGGAGAAGAACGCGATCAGCCACCGCGGCAAGGCGTTCCGGGCGCTGGTACCGGTCGTGCGGGAACTGCTCGGCTGACGCCGAACTCTGGTGCGGCCGGAGGGACTCGAACCCTCACGGGTGTTACCCCACTGGGACCTAAACCCAGCGTGACTGCCAATTCCACCACGGCCGCGTGACCTTGCCCGGCCATGCTACTGGCCGGGCGGGGTGATCAGATGCCCAGGTCCTTGATGATCTTGGCCACGTGTCCGGTCGCCCGCACGTTGTACAGGGCCCGCTCGACCTTGCCGTCCTCGTCCACGATCACCGTGGAGCGGATGACGCCCATGTACGTCTTGCCGTAGTTCTTCTTCTCGCCGTACGCCCCGTACGCCTCGGTGACGGACTTCTCCGGGTCGGCGAGCAGCGTGACCTTCAGGGACTCCTTCTCGCGGAACTTGGCGAGCTTCTCCGGCTGGTCGGGGGAGATGCCGATCACGTCGTAGCCGGCGCCGGCCAGCAGCTCCAGGTTGTCCGTGAAGTCGCAGGCCTGCTTGGTGCAGCCGGGCGTCAGGGCGGCCGGGTAGAAGTAGACGATGACCTTGCGGCCCTTGCGGTCCGACAGGGACACCTCGTTGCCGTCGGCGTCGGGCAGGGTGAAGGCGGGGGCCACGTCCCCCGGCTGGAGTCGCTCGCTCATCGGACCAGCGTAACCGGGGAGCCTGACGGTGCGGTCCGGCGTGGAGCTGACAGACTGTCCGCAAACAGCATCAGCTTCACTTCGGAGGCCGTACGGTGGCGGACACGTCGGACACCAGAACACCGGCGCAGATCGAGGCGGACATCAAGCGCCGTCGCGCAACTCTGGCCGAGACGCTCGACGAGATCGGGGTGCGGGTGCACCCGAAGACGATCGTCGGCGACGCCAAGGCCAAGGTCGTCTCGAACATCGACCACACGCTCGGACGGGCCTATGTCGAGGTCAACCGGGCCGTGAGCGATGTCAAGGCCAAGTTCACCGACGAGGAGGGCGCGCCCCGCATCGAGCGGATCGTGCCCGTGGCGCTCGTCGCCGTCGGTCTCGTCGGCCTGCTGGCGCTCGGCACCCGGCGCCGCAAGGGCTGAGTGACGGCGGACCCGGCGGCGTACGAACGCGGTAAAGGCAGGTAGGTTCAAAGGCGTGAGCGCCAACAGAAACGAGCACAGCACCCAGCACGACAAGCTGCCCATCCGGATGCTGCACGACCGAGTCCTCGTGCGGCAGGACACGAACGAGGGTGAGCGGCGTTCCGGTGGCGGCATCCTCATCCCCGCCACGGCGGCCGTCGGCCGGCGGCTGGCCTGGGCGGAGGTCGTCGCGGTGGGGCAGAACGTACGGACCGTGGAGCCCGGTGACCGGGTGCTGTACGACCCGGAGGACCGCGCCGAGGTCGAGGTGCGCGGGGTCGCGTATGTGCTGATGCGCGAGCGCGATCTGCACGCCGTGGCCGCCGACAGGTTCGAGGGGTCTGAGGACTCGACCGGCCTCTACCTCTGAACGACGGTTCGAAAGGGCTGGTGACCCTTGTCACCGGCCCTTTTCGTGGTTCTTTGCTACCTTTGCAAGGAACCCGACGAGACGCGCCGTACCGGGTGAAGGCAAAGACGACGCACCGACAGGTTTCCGTCTTTGCGAAAGGTGCTCGTCATGGCCTGGGCCCTGCTCGTCGTCGCCGGTGTGCTGGAAGTCGGCTGGTCGATCGGCATGAAGTACACCAACGGCTTCACCCGCCCCGTCCCCAGCCTGCTCACCGGCGCCGGCATCGTCGCCAGCATGCTGCTGCTGTCGTACGCCGCGAAATCCCTGCCCATCGGTACCGCCTACGGCGTGTGGGTGGGGATCGGCGCGGCCGGCGCGGCGGTGGTCGGCATGGCGGTGCTGGGGGAGCCGGTCACCGCCGCGCGGATCTTCTTCGTCTGTCTGCTGCTGGTCGCCGTGGTGGGACTGAAGGCGACCAGCGGGCATTGACCCGGCCCGCCGCTCACTCGTTGAGGACCAGGCTCTGCTGCCCGCCCCCGGATCCCGTCGTCGCCCCGCCTCCGGTGTCCGTCCCGCCGGTCGAGCCGTCGCCGCCCGTACTGCCCCCGTCGGTGGTGCCCCCGGTGTCGGTGCCGCCGTCCGTGGTCGTGCCCCCGTCGGAGGTGCCGCCGGAGTCGGGGTCGCCCGTGGTGCCGCCGTCGGTGGTCGTGCCCCCGTCGGTGGTGCCGCCGGTGTCGGTGTCGCCCGTGGTGCCGCCGTCCGTCTGGCCCGGCGTCTCGCCGCCGGTCTGGCCCTCGGTGTCCTGGCCGGGAGTGGTGCTGGGTTCCCCGGTGGCGCCGCCGTTGTCCTGGCCGCGGGTGCTGTCGCCCTGGGTGGGATCGGTCGTCGGGTACTGGGGGACGTCCGCGCCTTCCTGGAGCTCCAGGTCGAAGTCCTTGGCCGGCTTGCCCTTCAGGGCCGCCTTGGTGAACTGGGCCCAGATCGCGGTGGGCGGTCCGCTGCCGTTCATGCGGCTCTCGCCCAGCGCGCCGTACAGGGACTTGTGGTGGGCCGTGACCGGGTCCTGGCCCATGACGGCGACGACCGTGGCGAGGTCGGGGGTGTACCCGGCGAACCAGGCGGCCTGGTCCTCCTCCGCGGTGCCGGTCTTGCCCGCCGCCGGGCGGCCGACGGCCTGGGCGGGAGTGCCGGTGCCGTTCTCGACGACGCTCTTCAGGATCGACGTGGTGGTGTCGGCGGCCTCGCGGCTGACCACCTGGGACGTCTTGCGCTCCGGGATCTCGATGACGTCGGCGCCGTCCTTGGTGATCTTCTCGATCATGGTGTACGTGCCGTGCTTGCCGTGGTTGGCGAGCGTCGCGTAGGCCTCCGCCATGTCGAGGACGCTGGCGTGGGCCACGCCGAGCGCGATGGACGGGACGCCCTGGAGCTCGGGGGTGTCGGTGGGCAGGCCCAGCTCGACCGCGGTGTCCTTCACCTTCTCGGGGCCCACGTCCACGGCCATCTGCGCGTACACCGAGTTCACGGACTTGTCGGTGGCCGTGCGGACGCTGATGTCGCCGTAGGAGTACCCGTCCTCGTTCTCGGGGTCGTAGGTCCCGCCGCTCCAGCCCTGCACGGGGCGCTTGTTGGTGCCGTCGTAGATCGTGTTCGGGGTGATCGGGCGGCCGTCCTGCGTTGTGGAGTCGTTCTCCACGGCCGAGGTGAACACGAACGGCTTGAACGTGGAGCCGACCTGGAAGTCCCGGCGAGTGGCGTTCGGGGTGTACTGCTTGACGTAGTCGATGCCGTTGTACATCGCGACGACCTTGCCGGTCTTCGGGTCGACGGAGGCGCCGCCCGCGCGGACGTACTTGTCGACCTTGTTGTTCTTCGGGTCCAACTTGGAGATCAGCTGGTCGTTGACGGCGTCGACGAACGCGTCCTGCTTGTCCTTCTGCAGGGTGGTGGTGATGCGGTAGCCGCCGGCCTTGAGATCGTCCTCGGTGGCGATCTTGTTCTTGATCAGGTAGTCCTGCACGATCCGCACGATGTAACCGCGCTGCCCGGACAGGTTGGTGGAGGTGGTGGCCTCCTTGGGCATCGGGAACTTCATGCCCTCCCGCTTGCTCTCGGAGAGCCAGCCCTTGGTCACCATGCCGTCCAGGACGTAGTTCCAACGGGCCACGGCCGCGGCCTTGTTCTCCGGGTGGGCGACGACGTCGTACTCGCTGGGCGCGTTGACCAGCGCGGCCAGATAGGCGGCGCGGGCCGGGTCGAGGTCCGCCGCGTCCTTGCCGTAGTAGGCCTGGGCGGCGGCCTGGATGCCGTAGGCGTTGCGGCCGAAGAAGCTGGTGTTGAGGTAGCCCTCGAGGATCTCGTCCTTGCTCTTCTCGCGGTCCAGCTTGATCGCGATGAAGAACTCCTTCGCCTTGCGGGTGACGGTCTGGTCCTGACGCAGGTAGTAGTTCTTCACGTACTGCTGGGTGATCGTGGAGCCGGACTGCTTGCCCTTGCCGGTGGCCGTGTTCCACGCGGCGCGCAGCATCGCCTTGGGGTCGACGGCGGACTCCGTGTAGAAGTCGCGGTCCTCGGCGGCCAGGATGGCGTGCTGGGCGGGCTTGGAGATCTGCGAGAGCGTGACGTTCTCCCGGTTGACCTCCCCGTCGCGGGCGATCACCGAACCGTCCGCGTACATGTAGACGTTGGCCTGCTTGGTGGCGAGCGCGTTGGCCGGCGGGATCTTGACGAGCGAGTAGCCGAGGAAGAACAGCCCGAAGAGCAGCAGCGTGCCGATGACGAAGGTGCTCAGCACCATCCGCCAGGTCGGGATGATCCGTCGCCAGCCCGTCCGTTTCGGCCGCCCCGGTTTCCGGGTCGGCTGCTGTGGCGGCTGCTGCTCGTCGCTCATGTCGTGCACGGACTCCTGTTTCGCGTCGTACGTTCCTGTACGCCTCGTACGCCTACTGCGCCCCCATTGAAGACTCTCGCACCGGGTGTTCCGTTCCCGGAAACCGGCGCGTGTCTGCGGAAAGTGAGCAGGCTCTCGCTCCGGGCAATCGGCGCGGGCGGCCTCGAAATTGGCTGGCAGCTCCAGTCTCGCGCGCACTAGGCTCCTGCGCTTCGGTGCCGGGCGCGGGCGAGGAGGGCTGTGGATGTGGGCTCCGGGCGGTTGTACGTGGCCGTCGCGGCGGGCGGGTTCAGACGGTACGCGACTTATCGGGCGGCGACGGCGGCCGGGGTGTTCACCAACACCGTCTTCGGCGTGATCCTGGTCTACACGTATCTGGCGCTGTGGGACGAGAGGCCGCACCTCGGGGGGTACGACCAGGCGCAGGCGGTCACCTATGTGTGGCTGGGGCAGGCCCTGTACTCGACGCTGGCCATCCAGGGCGGCGGGGTCGAGAAGGACCTGATGGGCCGCATCCGAACGGGTGAGATCGCGATCGACCTGTACCGGCCTGCCGACCTCCAACTGTGGTGGCTGGCGAGCGACTTGGGGCGCGCGCTGTTCCAGATGCTGGGGCGGGGAGTGATCCCGTTCGTGTTCGGCGCGCTGGTCTTCCCGATGGCGCTGCCCGGCGCGGTCACCACCTGGGCGGCGTTCCTGGTCGCCCTGCTGCTGGCGATGGTCGTCAGCTTCGCCATCCGCTACCTGGTCGCCCTGAGCGTGTTCTGGCTCATGGACGGCCAAGGCGTCTCGCAGGCCCTGATGGTCACGGGCATCTTCTTCTCGGGCATGACCCTGCCGCTGAACGCCTTCCCGGGCACGCTCGGCGACATCGTCCAGACGCTGCCCTGGGCGGCGCAGCTCCAGATGCCCGCGGACGTGCTGATGGGCGAGACCGACCCGCTCGGGGCGTACGCCTTCCAGGCGGCGTGGGCGGTGGTCCTGCTGGCGGCCGGGCGGCTCGTGCAGTCGTCGGCGACGCGGCGGGTGGTGGTGCAGGGTGGCTGAGACTGAGACGTCCCTTGTGTCCGGGGCGGCCGAGACCTCCCGCGCGTCCCGGCTGGGTGAGGGCGTTCGGGCCTACCGGCTGGTCGCCGGGATGTGGATCCGGTCGACCATGACCTACCGCACCTCGTTCGTCGTCACGGTCATCGGCAACCTGCTGCTGACCGGCCTCGACTTTGCCGCGATCCTGCTGATGTTCTCGCAGGTCGACTCGCTGGGCGGCTGGTCGCTGCCCGAAGTCGCCTTCCTGTACGGCCTGTCGGCGACCGCGTTCGGCCTCGCCGACCTGACGTTCGGCTCGATGGACGTCCTCGGCACCCGGATGCGCGACGGCTCCTTCGACACGCTGCTCGTCCGGCCCGCCCCGGTGCTGGCCCAGGTCGCCGCCGACCACTTCGCGCTGCGGCGCCTCGGCAGGATCACCCAGGGCACGCTGGTGCTGGGCTGGGGAATGCTGGCCGTCGACGTCGACTGGACCGTGGCGAAGGCGCTGCTGGTGCCGCTGATGCTGGTCAGCGGCGGGGTGATCTTCTGCGCGCTGTTCACGGCCGGCGCGTCCTTCCAGTTCGTGGCGCAGGACGCCGCCGAGGTGCAGAACGCGTTCACGTACGGCGGCAACACGCTGCTGCAGTACCCGCCGACGGTGTTCGGGAAGGACCTGGTGCGCGGCGTGACGTTCGTACTGCCGCTCGCCTTCGTCAACTGGGTGCCCGCCGCCTACGTGTTGGAGCGGCCGTACCCGGTCTGGCTGCCGCACTGGGCGGCCTTCATGCCGCCGCTGGTGGCGGTGGTGTGCTGTGCGCTGGCCGGGGTGGCGTGGCGGGCCGGTCTGCGGTCGTATCGGAGTACGGGGAGTTAGGGGCAGGCCATGGAGGGCACGCGGGACGCGTTCATCGAACTCGACGGCGTGGAGAAGGTCTTCGACGTACGCAAGAAGACGGGTTTCCTGAAGCGGGAGCGCCGGCAGGTGCGGGCCGTCGACTCGATCTCCTTCACCGTGGCGCGCGGCGAGATGGTGGGCTACATCGGGCCGAACGGCGCCGGCAAGTCGACGACGATCAAGATGCTGACGGGCATCCTCACGCCGAGCGGCGGGCGGCTGCGCGTCGCCGGTATCGACCCGTCCCGCGAGCGCACACGGCTCGCGCACCGCATCGGGGTGGTGTTCGGGCAGCGCACGACGCTGTGGTGGGACCTGCCGCTGATCGACTCGTACAAGCTGATGCACCGCATGTACCGCATCCCCGACGGCCGTTACCGGGAGAACCTCGACCGCCTCGTCGAACTCCTCGACCTGGGCGCGCTGTTGGACGTCCCGGTCCGCCAGCTCTCCCTCGGCCAGCGGATGCGCGGCGACATCGCGGCGGCGCTGCTGCACGACCCGGAGGTGCTGTACCTGGACGAGCCGACGATCGGGCTCGACGTCATCTCCAAGGCGAAGGTCCGGGAGTTCCTGCGGGAGGTGAACGCCGAGCGCGGCACGACGGTGCTGCTGACCACGCACGATCTGCAGGACATCGAGCAGTTGTGCTCACGGGTGATGGTCATCGACCACGGGCGGCTGATGTACGACGGCCCGCTCGCCGGGCTGCACGAGGTGGGCGAGAGCGAACGGACCCTGGTGGTCGACCTGGAGCGCGAGTTGCCGCCGATCGAGGCGGCGCCCGCGCGGGTGGTGAAGGTGGAGGGGCCGCGGCAGTGGCTGGCGTTTCCGGCGGGGGAGTCGGCGGCGGTGCTGGTGGCGCGGATCGCGGCGGAGTATCCGCTGGTGGATCTGTCGGTGCGGGAGCCGGACATCGAGGCAGTGATCGCCCAGATGTACGCCGAGCGGGCGGTCTCGTAACCCGCGGTTTCATGGCCCCTGGCCGGGGTTGCTCGTAGGCTTCTGTACATGACCGACGATGCCCCGGAGCTGCGCGCTTCCGACGCCGATCGTGAACAAGTCGCCGAGGTCCTGCGGGACGCCCTCGCGGAGGGGCGTCTCGACATGGAGGAGTTCGAGGAACGCCTGGACGCCACGTACAAGGCGCGGACGTACGGGGAGCTGGCGCCGATCACCCGGGACCTGCCCGTCGGCGCGGTGGCCGTGCCGACGGTCGACATGGTGAAGAAGGCCGCGGTCCCGGACGGGAGTTGGGAGCGGCGGATCGTCGGCGGCGAGGGGTCGTCGACGTGGGGTGTCGCCGTGATGTCCGGGTTCCAGCGCAAGGGGCGGTGGACGGCGCCGAAGCGGTTCAACTGCTTCGCCTTCTGGGGCGGCGGGGAGATCGATCTGCGGGATGCGAACTTCGCGGACCGGGAGATCGAGATCAACTGTGTCGCGATCATGGGCGGGGTCGAGGTGATCGTGCCGCCTGGGGTCGAGGTGGTGGTGCGGGGGATCGGGATCATGGGAGGTTTCGATCACCGTGAGGAAGGGGTGCCTGGGGAGCCCGGGGCGCCTCGGGTGATCGTGACCGGGTTCGCCTTCTGGGGTGGCGTCGGGGTCGAGCGGAAGCTGACGCGGGCGCAGCGGCAGGAGCTTCGCGAGGAGCGGCGGCGGGAGAAGCTGGAGCGGAGGGCCGGGCGGCGGGAGCTGGACTGAGGTGCCGTCGGCTGGGGGCCGGCCGGCGTGGGGGCTGGGCGGGGGTGGGTTGCGCAGCCCGGCGCTACGAGGTGCCGCCCTTCTTTGGGTCGGGTGCCGCCCCAGCGGCACGACTGCCCGCAGGCTGGGCGCGCCACGGCGCCCAAATCGCTACAGCTCCGCCGGTGCCGCGCCCTTCAGGTCCTCCAGGTGGAAGGCCTCCGCCATCCGCTCGTAGCCCTTGTCGCTCGGGTGGAGGTGGTCGCCCGAGTCGTAGTCGGGGCGGAACTTGCGGGGGTTGTACGGATCGCGCACGGCCTTGTCGAAGTCGGCCACCGCGTCGAAGACACGCCCCGCGCGGATCTCGGCGTTGATCTGCTGGCGCACGCCTTCGCGGGCGTCGGTGTAGCCGCGGTGGCCCTGGAAGGGCATCAGGGTCGCGCCGACGACCTTCAGGCCGCGGGCGTGGGCCTGGCGGACCAGGGCACGCAGGCCGTCGAGGATGCGGTTCGGGTCGGCGAGTTTCGGGTTGCGCAGGATGTCGTTGACGCCGAGGTCGATGACGACGACCTTGACGTTCGTACGGGAGAGCACGTCGCGGTGGAAGCGGCCGACGCCGGCCTGGTTGTCCGCGGGGCGCCCGGAGCCGCTGGCGAGGATCTGGTTGCCGCTGATGCCCTGGTTGACGACGCTGTAGCGCGGCACGTCCTGGCCGGCCGCGACGGCCTGGCGCAGCCGGCGCGAGAGGACGTCCGTCCAGCGGCGGTTGGCGTTCTCGGTGGACGTGATGCCGTCGGTCAGCGAGTCGCCGAAGACCACGACGGTGCCGTCGGACTCGTTGCTGAGGACGTCCAGCGCGGTCAGGTACCGCCAGGACTCGACCTGCCCGGTGTACGCCACGCCGGTCGCGTCCTCGGTGAGGTCGCCCTCGGCGACGTAGCTGGTCTGGCGGGCGTGCGGGTGGAAGGTCACCGGGCCGGACGGGGTGGGGGAGTAGGTGGTGACCAGGATGTCGGCGTCCGCCCGGATCGCCAGGCGCACGACGTCGCTCAGCACCTGCTGCCCGGGTGGGATGACGACGGTGGTGTTGCCGCCGAAGGTCAGCCGCCGCATGGTGTCGGCGACCGCGGCCGCGGTCCCCGTCCCGGCCGCGACGGCGATCGAGGCGTGCGTGATCGTCAGCGCCGACTGGCCGTACAGGTTGGACAGCGTGATCCGGGCACTCGTACCGCCGACGCTCGTGTGCACGACGTTGCGGACCGAGCGGCCCGCCAGGCCCTCGATCTCGGTGCCCGGTTCGCCGCCGACCGGGGAGGCGGACCAGGCGCCGACCCAGATGCCGGTGGAGGCCGGGGCGGCGGGGCCGCGCGCGGCGTTTTCCCTGGTGGGGTTGGTCCTGGTGGTGGTGCTGCCGTCGTCGGAGGCGACTCCGACGTATATGGCGGCGGAAACCGCCACGATCAGGGCGATGATCGCGGAAAGCAGGGCATAACCGTTACGCCTGGTCATGCGGGTGCGTGTCTCCTCGGGCGGATGGGAGCCCGAGGCTCCGATGTGATCACCTCATGATGCGTCATAAGGCAGGGGAGAGTTGCACAGACCCCCCATTGGGCCGCCGGAGTTCATCCGGACTTCGCCATCGACCTCCCCCCATCGAACAGACGCCGGGAACTCTTGATTCGTTCCAGGAGTCGGTCAGTTAGGGACAATGTGTTCGGGGAATCCTGGACGGGTGGAGCGGATGGAACGTACGAATCCGGATGAAACGGGAACGCGTGTCGTAGAGCAGCATGCCCGGCCGGGTGCCGCCGGTAACCGGGGCGTCCCCGCATCGGCCGTACGGGCGATGACGACCTTCAGCGCCGCCGACGAGGAGAAGCAGCGCGGCGTACGGCGGATGAAGGTCACCGCGACCGGGCTGCTGCTGTTCGTGGCGCTGGTGTACGTCCTGGCCAAGGTGGCGTCGAACCAGGGCGCCGGCGACTGGGCGGACTATGTCGCCGCGGCCGCCGAGGCCGGCATGGTCGGCGCGCTCGCCGACTGGTTCGCGGTCACGGCCCTGTTCCGCCACCCGCTGGGCATCCCCATCCCGCACACCGCGATCATCCCCAACAAGAAGGACCAGCTGGGCGTCTCGCTGGGCGAGTTCGTCGGCGAGAACTTCCTCTCCGAAGACGTCGTACGACAGCGTCTGCGCGCCGTCGGCATCGGCAGCCGGCTGGGCGCCTGGCTGGCGGAACCGGAGCACGCCGACCGTGTGACGGCCGAGCTGGCGACGGCCCTCAGAGGCGCCCTGACCGTCCTGCGGGACTCCGACGTCCAGGCGGTGGTCGGCGAGGCGATCACCCGCCGGGCGGATGCCCGCGAGGTCGCGCCCGGCATCGGCAAGATGCTGGAGGGGATCGTCGCCGACGGCGGCCACAAACGGGCCGTCGACCTGATCGTGACCAAGGCGTACGACTGGCTGATCCTGCACGACGACGAGATCATGGGCGCGGTTCAGGGCGGCGCGCCCGGCTGGACACCGAAGTTCGTCGACCGCAAGGTGGGCGAGCGGGTCTACAAGGAACTGGTCCGCTTCTGCGCCGAGATGCGCGACATGCCCTCCCACCCGGCGCGCGGCGCCCTCGACCGGTTCCTCATCGACTTCGCCTCCGACCTGCAGTCCGACACCGACACGCGCACGCGTGTGGAGCGCTGGAAGGGCGAGGTGCTGGCCCGCGGCGAGGTCCAGGACCTGATCGCGTCCGCCTGGACCGCCGTCCGCGCCATGATCGTCTCGGCGGCCGAGGACGAGCGCAGCGAGCTGCGCCTGCGCGTGCGGGCCTCGCTGCTCTCCCTGGGCGCCCGTATGGCAGCCGAACCCTCGGTGCAGGGCAAGGTGGACCGCTGGGTCGAGGGTGCGGCGGTGCACGTCGTGACGACGTACCGCAAGGAGATCACCTCCCTGATCACCGACACCGTGGCCGGCTGGGACGCGGGGCACACGACGCGGAAGATCGAGGCGCACATCGGCCGCGACCTGCAGTTCATCCGGATCAACGGCACGGTGGTGGGTTCGCTCGCCGGGCTGCTGATCTACACGGTGTCGCGGGCGCTGGGGGCGTAGGACCGCCCCGGACAGGGCACTCGAGTCGGGTTCCGCTCGACGAGGAGGGAGCCCATGGCCGTCGCAGAGGCCGAGACCGGCCGCACCGTGACCACCGACATCCCCGCCCGCCTCGACCGCCTCCCGTGGTCGCGCTGGCACTGGACGATCGTGATCGGTCTCGGCACCGTGTGGATCCTCGACGGCCTGGAGGTCACGGTCGTCGGCAACATCGCCCCGCGCCTCTCCGAGCCCGGCAGCGGACTGCCGATCACCTCCGGCGAGGTCACCGGCCTGGCCGCCGCGCTGTACGTGGCCGGTGCCTGCTTAGGAGCCCTGTTCTGGGGCCGTCTGACCGACCGGTGGGGCCGCAGGAAGCTCTTCATGATCACGCTGGCGGTCTACCTGGGAGCGACCGCCCTGACCGCGGTCTCCTTCGAGACCTGGTGGTTCTTCCTGTTCCGCTTCCTGACCGGCTTCGGCATCGGCGGCGAGTACGCGGCCATCAACTCCGCGATCGACGAGCTGATCCCGGCGGAGTACCGCGGCCGCGTGGACCTCATGATCAACGGCAGCTTCTGGCTGGGCGCGGTGGGCGGCTCGCTCCTGTCGATCGTCGCGTTGAACACGGCGATCCTGCCCGCGGACGTCGGCTGGCGGCTGACGTTCGCGCTCGGCGCCGCCCTCGCCCTGGTGATCCTCCTGGTCCGGCGGCACGTCCCGGAGAGCCCACGCTGGCTGCTGATCCACGGCCGTGACGAGGAGGCGGAACGGATCGTGTCCGCCATCGAACAGCGGGTCGAGGCCGAGCGGACAGAGCCGCTGCCGCGCCCCGAGGGCGAGATCACCATCCACCAGCGCAGGAGCGTGACGTTCCGGGAGATCGGCCGCACGGTCTTCGCGAAGTACCGCAAGCGGGCCACGCTCGGCTTCGCCCTCTTCATCGGCCAGGCGTTCCTCTACAACGCCATCACCTTCGGCTTCGGCGCGATCCTGACCACGTTCTACGACGTCCCGACCGGCGACACCGGCTTCTACTTCGCGGTCATCGCGGTCGGCAACTTCCTCGGCCCGCTGCTGCTCGGAAAGCTGTTCGACACGGTGGGCCGCAGGGCGATGATCTCGTCGACGTACCTGCTGTCGGGGCTTCTTCTCTTCGGTACGGCCTGGCTGTTCGACCGGGGCGCGCTGACTGCGACCACGCTGACGGCCTGCTGGTGCGTGGTGCTGTTCTTCGCCTCGGCGGGCGCGTCCAGCGCCTATCTCACGGTGTCCGAGGTGTTCCCGATGGAGACGCGGGCGATGTCGATCGCCTTCTTCTACGCCCTGGGCACGGCGGCCGGCGGCATCAGCGGGCCGCTGCTGTTCGCCGACCTCACCGGGACGGGGAGGGTGGCCGACACGGTGCTGGCCTTCCAGATCGGGGCGTCGCTGATGTGCCTGGCCGGGCTGGTCGCCGCGGTGCTGGCGGTGCGGGCCGAGCGGCGGGCACTGGAGGACATCGCACGGCCGCTCACGGCGGTGGGCGGGCCGCCTCGCACCGGGGTGCGGACGGCGCGGGCGACGGGGGCGTAGGGGGGGCCGGCCGGAACCGGTCCCGGCTCTCCCCCGGGCGGGAGCCGGGACCGGTGTTTGTGCGTCCTGTGCGGTGCTACTGGGACTCGCGCCGGACCCGGTCGCGGCGGCGCAGCAGGAGCAGACCGCCGGCGAGGGCCGTGATGCCCGTGGCCGCGGTCCAGCCGACGATCTCGTTCGAGCCGGTGGCGGCGAGGTCACCGTCGGCGGCGGAGGAGGCGGATGCGGACGGCGAGGACGTGGCCCCCGTCTGCGGTCGCGGATCCGATCCCGCACCGGCCGACCCGGCAGTCGGCGCGGACGCCGAAGCCGAGGCCGACGGGTCCGGCGAACCGCCCGTGCCTCCCGCCCCCTGCGCCTTGTCCCGCGTGAACGCCAGGGTGCCGAAGCCCAGTTGGTCGTACCCTCCGCTGTTGGGCCCGTAGTCCCCACCGCCGCCCTCCGGCGCGGACTTCGCGGCGATCCGTGTGACGTACGACGCCGGCAGGCCCCGGCGCTTGGTGTAGTGGTTGGCGATCATCGCCCAGATCGGGCGGGTCATCGCCGGGTCCACGGGCGCGGCCCGCGTCACGGTCTCCGACCCCGACCAGCCGTTGATCGCGCCCTTCTTGCGGGTGTTCGCCGTGAAGGGGACCTCCCCGCCCAGCGCCCACTTGGCGACGTACTGGGCGCCCTTGAGGAAGCGGCTGTCGTCGTAGCCGTACAGGTCGATGCCCTGGTTCCAGGCCATCTCGCAGAAGGTGCCCATCAGGCCGACGCCGAGCAGGGCGTGTCCCTGGTCGCGGCCCGCCTCCAGCCACTCGGCGAGTCCGTCGTCGTGCACCACGGGGATGGCGTTCTTGATCGAGCCGAGGCCTTCGCCGTGCTTGAAGTACTCGACGGCGCGGGCGACCTGGGCCTTGTCGTCGCAGAAGATGCCGGTGGCCAGGACGCAAGCCATGGCGGTGAGGTCCCAGTTGGTCCAGTAGTTGGAGACGACGGCGCCGTTGTGGCGGACCAGGAAGTCGTCGCTGAGCGGGGCGAACACCGAGGTCAGCATCTCCTGGAACCGTGCGAGCTCGAAGTCGGGGTGGTCGCGGACGAGTTCGGCGGCGTTGGCGAACTGGTAGCCGTACAGACCGGCGGCCAGGAAGCGGTCGGCGTTGCCGGCGAGTGAGGTCAGCTTCGCCGACCAGGCGTTCAGGATCGCCACGGCGGTGTCGAGGTGCGCGCTGTCGCCGCTGACGTGTCCGCGCAGGGCGTTCTGGTAGGCGGCGTGGATGTCGTTGTAGAGGACCGTGTAGTTCTGGCCGGAGCCTCCCCGGATCACGGTCGCCTGCGGATTGGCCGTCCAGCCGCTCTGTGCGTGCCGGTTGGCGGTCAGCTTGGCGAACCCGGCCGTGTAGGGAGCGGCGCCCGCCTTCACCTTCGCGGCCATACGGTCGAGGTCGGCGCCGGTGTGCAGAAGGCCGGGGTGGGCGTAGCCGGGGCCGGCCGCCATGGCGGGGGCGGGGAGCGCGGCCGTACCGATACCGGCGGCTCCGGCTGCCACGCCCGCGGCCTTGAGCATGCTCCGGCGGCTGATCTGTCGTGTCACTGCGTCATTCCTCGCGTGCCTGCGGCTGGGGACGGTGAGGAGACGGGAGGAGACTGCGGGGGATAACAAAAAACCGCACGACCCCGATCCGGACGCACACGAGGAGCCGTATCCGATGACCATCCGCAGGATCGTCCCCAACCTCCAGGTCGAGTCCGACAAGCAGCTGGAGACGAGCCGGGACTTCTACGGCCTGCTCGGCTTCGAGGAGGTGATGAGCATGGGCTGGGTGACGACCATGGCGTCCCCCGCAAACCCCACCGCCCAGATCAGCTTCTTCACGGAGGAACGCACCGCCCCCGTCGTCCCCGACCTGAGCGTGGAGGTCGAGGACGTCGACGCCGTGTACGCGCAGGTGCTGGCGTCGGGCGCGGAGGTCGTACGGGAGCTTCGGGACGAGGAGTGGGGCGTACGGCGGTTCTTCGTACGGGACCCGAACGGGCGGGTCGTGAACGTGCTGACGCACCACCCGGCCTAGGCCCTGGCGTCAAACTCCCGCCTGCCGCGCGACGCCAAGGCCCAGCTCACCCGCGCCGGTCCGCCACCGCCCACGACGCCAGCGCGACCGCCCCCGCCACCCCGAACACGGCGGGCCAGGCGCCCACCTTCTTGGCCAGCGGATGCGATCCGGCGAAGGCGGCGACATACGCGGCGGTCAGTGCCCCCGCCGCCTTTCCGCCGGCCTGCTGCCGCCACTGCTGCGCCGCCGCGGCCCCGGCAACGGCCAGTACGGCTCCGCCGAGCTGCCGCTTCTTCGTCCAGCGGGCAACGCCGTACCCGCCGACGAGCCCGCCCGCCGCGACCACCGCGCTGGGAACCTTCGCCATGTCTGCCTCCAAGCCTTCGGTGAACCTGAGCCCACCCTTGTCAATTTTCCTCTCCGGAGTTATATAAAAACCGTAGGGCATCGCACCAGCAGCGCCTGATGAGAGGAGTGACCTGTGATGCTCATGCGTACCGACCCGTTCCGCGAATTCGACCGACTCGCGCAGCAGGTCCTCGGCAGCACCCGCCCCGCGGCGATGCCGATGGACGCCTACCGGTCCGGGGACGACTTCATCGTCCACTTCGACCTCCCCGGCATCGACCCCGAGACGATCGAGCTCGACGTCGAACGCAACGTCCTGAACGTCCGCGCCGAGCGCCGCGGTCCCGCTCCCGAGGACGCGGAGCTGCTCGTCACCGAACGGCCCACGGGCACCTTCACCCGCCAGCTGTTCCTCGGCGACACCCTCGACACGGACCGCATCGACGCCTCCTACGAGGCCGGCGTGCTGACCCTGCGCATCCCCGTGGCCGAGCAGGCCAAGCCGCGCCGCATCCAGATCACGGGCGGCGACCGCAAGCAGCTCGGCAAGTGACCTGAGAGAGAACCGCACGAGAACCGCACGAGAGGCGTCCCGCAGGCGAGTGCCCGGCCTGCGGGACGCGGCACACCCCTGCGCGCAACGGAGGAGGAGCCCGCACGATGACCACGACGACGGTGCCGACCCTAACGAACCCGTTCCGGAACCCGCCCCGGAACCCCTCCGGGAATGCATCCCGGAATCCGTCCCTGGGCCGGACGGTGGACCGGGCCGGATGGCCCGAACTGATCGAACGGGTACGGGACTCCGGGCAGTACGCGACGACGGCGGAGGCCGAGCGCGTCACCCGCATCGTCCTGTCGGCCCTCGGCGGCCATGTGATCGGCGACGAACGGGTCGAACTGGCCCGTGCCCTGCCCGAGGAGGCGGCCAGAGTGATCGCGTCCCAGATCCCCGCCACGCGTCCCCTCACCGCGGCGGAGTTCGTCGACTCGATCGCCGCCCGCATAGAGGGGGCCACGCCGGCCACGGCCCGCTGGGACGTCAGCTCGGTCCTGAGCGTCCTGCCGAAGCTGGTCGGCGACGACCTGCTGGACCGCATCCTGCGGCAACTCCCGCCCGGATACGCCCTGTTGTTCGGCAGGGCGGAACTCGTGCCGGCCGAGTGACCGACGTCAGCTCCGTCGCTGGGCCTCGCCCCTGCGCCACTCGGCGCGTGCACGCAGCTCCGCCGAGTACCCGGCGCCGATGGCGCACCCGGTGCCGGTCAGGGCGAGGCCCAGCGCGGCCGGGTTGACGTACCCGGGCACGTCACCGGTGTCGTACCTCCCGCCGTCGCTGGTCTCGCACACGAAGGCGAGCGGGAGGTAGGTGACCGTGTGGCCGACGATCTCGATGCCCTGCCGATGCCGCTCCTCCCAGCCCGGCGTGAGGCAGGCCTGGGCCGGCGCCGAGCCGGTGCCGCCGTCCTCCGCCGCCATGACCGCGCCGCAGACGGCGAGCAGCCCCCATGCGTAGACGGCGCACGCCCCGGCGCCCGCGAGGGCGGCGAGCCCGCGCAGCACGGTGGGAGCCCCCGCACCTCGCAGGCCGTGGTCGGGGGTCAGCGTGCGGCCGCCGTATCCGCACAGAGCGACGGCGACGATCGCCGCGACCACGACGAACAGCAGGAGCAGCAGCAACACGTGGCCTCCAGGCGGGACGGACGCGGGTGCGCCGAGTCCAAGCCGAGTCCAACAGGGCCCGGCACACCCGGCTGTGGCGGAGCCCACAGTTCCGGCAACAGGGGTGTCACAGGGCCGGTGTCCCAAGGCCGGGGAGGGTGTTCGGTGCCCTCACGTCGTCCGTCTCGTCAGTGCCGGGAAGCGAGGATCAGCAGCAGGACCACGATTCCCAGGGCGATCAGGCAGCCGGTTCCGCCCACGGAGGACCCCTTGCGGAACTCGACCATTCCGCCGGGTGGGATGTGCGGATGGCGTCGGGCGTAGTGGGTCTCCATCGCCTGCTCGCCCTGGGATTCGCTGCCCCAGGCGGTGCGGTGCCCGCACTCGCCGCACCGGTAGCGGTAACTGTCGGCCATGCCGGAATCTCCTTCTGTGTTCGGTGGGTTGCCTGTGGCCGCCGGCACGTCCGGTCGGACGCCAGGAGCGGCCAGTGAAATCGCCGTGAAACGAGGGGCCGTACGGCTGCGGGGCCGTAGCTCGGCCGGGCCGTATATGAGCCGGTCTGTACGCCGGCCGCGTCGTACGTCGCCTGCGTCGTACGTCAGCTGTCCGGTACGTCAGTCCTCGTCCCGCTCGGCCGCGGCCAGCCGCTCGGCGAGGGTGTGGAGGACGCACAGGTTCGGGATCCCGGCGGCGACGGTGCCCCACACCTGCCACCGCCCGGTGGCGCGTACGGCGACGGAACCGTTGAGGATCTCGATCCGCTGCACCTGCGCCCACCGCAGGGACGCCCCTCGTGAGCCGATCTCTTCCCTGGTGATCCACACGGGGCCGAAGGCGAGCCGCGCCCCCTCGGCCAGCGCGGTCAGGGCCCGCGGCACCTGGGCGTCGGTGACGGCCCGGTGGATCTCGGGCCCCCATACCTCCGGCCGGCCGAAGTCGCCGTGGCGCAGCACGATCCGCTCACCGTCGACGTCCACGAGCACATGGGCGCGGGCGAGGCCCTGTGGGGACAGCACCCTGCGCCGGCGCACCAGCGTGGTGTCGTAGCGGACGACATGGATCCGCCCGCCGACGGCGGCCGTCAGCCCCTGCTCGTACAGATCCAGCCGCGCACCCGCGCTCGTCCCCCCGCCCTCTCGGGCCCGCAACAGTCGCCGCACCCCCACGACGGCGACCCGCCACACCCCGGGTTCGGCGAGCGGCGCCAGGTAGGTTGCACGCCGCCTGCCGAGACGCGCCCGCCCCGCGGCTTCGGAGACCCTCGCCAGCAGCAGTTCGTCGGCGCGGTTGCCGTCGCGGTCCCGGTGGGTTCCGTCGCTCATGCGGCACCTGCCTGTGCGTGTCCGGTGTCTGCGCGGTTCCTCGTGGGCAGCGGTTCGTCGGCGTGGTTGCCGTCGCGGTCCCGGTGGGTTCCGTCGCTCATGCGGCACCTGCCTGTGCGTGTCCGGTGTCTGCGCGGTTCCTCGTCGGCAGCGGTTCGTCGGCGCGGTTGCCGTCGCGGTCCCGGTGGGTTCCGTCGCTCATGCGGCACCTGCCTGTGCGTGTCCGGTGTCTGCGCGGTTCCTCGTCGGCAGCAGTTCGTCGGCGTGGTTGCCGTCGCGGCCCCGGTGGGTTCCGTCGCTCATGCCGCACCTGCCGGTCCGCGCCCGGTGCCCGCGCAGCTCATCGCCGGTACCGACTCGTCGGCGCGCCCCCCGTCGCCGTCCCGTTGAGCTCCGTCGCGGCCCCGGTGAGTCCCGTCGCTCACGCCGCCCCCGCCCGCCCGCGCGCCCGCCCCGCTTCGTCCCCGCGCAGGACCGACCAGCGTGCCCGGCGCAGCAGTTCGCCCGGTGCCACACCGAGGTCGTCGGCGAGGCGCCTGCCGGTGCGGTCGAAGACGGACAGTGCCTCGGCCCGTCGGCCGGCGCGGTGCAGCGCGTGCATCAGCAGGGCGGCGACGGGTTCGTTCAGCGGCTGTTCCAGGGCCAGCCCGGACAGGTCGGCGATCGCGTCGGCGACCCGGCCGAGCCTCAGCTGCCACTGCGCCTTCCGCTGGGCCAGGGCGACCCTGCGCTCGACGAGCCGCAGTCGCTCCAACTCCGCCAAGGGCCCGGGCAGTCCCGCGAGCGGCTCACCCCGGAACAGCTCCAGCGCCCGGGCGCACAGCCGCACCGCCTCGGCGAGATCGCCGGCCCGCTCGGCGGCCCCGGCCGCGGTGACGAGTTCCTCCATGCACGTCACGTCCACCTCGACCACGCCGGGCACCAGCCGATAGCCGTACCGGTCCCGCCTGATCACCGAGTCCGGGCAGCCCCCGAGCCGCAGACCCTTGCGCAGCCGGTACACATAGACCGGTACGACGTTGGCGCCCGGCGACTCCATCCCCCAGACGCCGTCCAGCAGTTCCTGCCGGCTGACCGACCGGCCCGCACTGAGCGCCAGCGCCGCCAGCACGGCCTGCTGCCGGACCGGGCCGATGTCCACGGGCCGCCCGGCGAGCCACGCCCTGGGCGGGCCGAGCACGCTGACCCGAAGCCGTACGTCGGGGGAGGGGACGGTCACCCCGCAGGAGCTGGTCCCCCCGCCGGAGCCGGTAGCCCAGAAGGAGCCGGCACCCCCGCAGGAGCCGGCACCCCCGCGGACAGTGGCCCCCCGCCCCGAGGCCGCCGCCTGCCTGCGCGGCCCCTGCCCCGGCACGACCAGACCGCAGTCGAAGGCGTGCACGATGGCGGTTGCCCGGTCCGGCAGTCCCAGCTTCGTCAGGATGCGCCCCAGATACCCGGCCACCTCAGGCTCGGGCAGCGCGAGCGCCTCGGCGATCTCGGCGTCCCCCAGGCCGCAGCCGAGCGCGTAGAGCACCTCGCGCTCCTGGGCGGTGAGGGCGACGGTGTCCGGGCGTAGTCCCTGGGGTGCGGTCGTCGTCGGCATGGTGGTTCCCCGTTCTCCGGACCGGTCGACGAAAGTCGCCCCGGTCGATCACCTCGATGGCATCGAAGCTGGCCGACGTGGAGGAAACGTGGACAGGGCATTGAACCGGTCATATGTGACCGGTGACCGGGCTAAAGTCCCTCACCTGCGGAAAGGCGACAACGCAGGGGCAACTCATGGACGACTCAGGGGGAAAGGGCCGTGACTTGTGGCCAGTGAGTTCGGGACGGTCCTGCGGCGGTTACGGGTCCGGGAGGGGATGACCCAGGAGGAGCTGGAGCGGCGTTCCGGCGTCAGCGTGAGCACCATCCGCGGTCTGGAGACCGGCAACCGCCACCGCTCCAACCCGCGCATGACCACGGTGCAGAAGCTGGCCGACGCGCTCGCCCTGCAACCCGAGGAGCGCGAGGAGTTGGTGAGGGCCGCCGTTCCCGGAAACCAGGACGGCACCCGACGGGACGAACCCACCACCGGGGAACCGGCTCCGGAGGAACCGAGCCCAAAGGAACCCGCCCCGGAACAGCCGCCCTCCGCAACTCCCGACGCCCTGGCGGACGCGACCGGGCAACTCGCGAAGGCGGTGGCCGCCCGCTGGCAGCGCGAGGAGGAGCAGCGGCAGATCCAGGACCCCTACCCGCTCCCCGTCCGCTGGCGCGTGGCCGACGAGGACCTCATCGACCACTGGGCGAACATCCGCCGCCTCCCACCGGGAGCCGCGAACGACCCCCTCGACCTGAGCGGGCGGCTGGAGCACATCGCGAAGATCTACCGGGACATCCCGTCCGGACGGCTGGTGGTCCTCGGCAGATCCGGCTCCGGGAAGACGATCCTGACGCTGCGCTTCGTCCTCGACCACCTGAAGACGCGCGCCCCCGGGGAACCCGTCCCGGTGATCTTCAGCATCGGTTCCTGGAACCCCACCACCCTCACCCTGCGCGACTGGCTGACGGAACAGCTGATGCGCGATCACCCCGGTACGGCCGCCCGGAGTCCCGGCCGGGCCAGCCTTGCCGCCGCGCTGGTCGACTCCGGCCGCGTGCTCCCGGTCCTGGACGGCTTCGACGAGATCGCCGACGGCCTGCGCCGCCCCGCACTGGAGGCCCTCAACGCCACCACGCTGCCCCTCCTGCTCACCAGCCGCCCCGGCGAATACGCCGCCGCGGTAGCCGAGACCGACGTACTGACCGCCGCCGCGGCGATCGAGGTCACCGACCTCACCCTCGACGACCTGGCCGCCTACCTGCCCCGCACCACCCGCAAGCCCAACCCCGCGAACCCCGCGGAGGGCGCCTGGGACCCCGTACTGAGAACCCTGCGAACACTGCGACAGCAGCAGTCGGAGCCGGACGGGCCCACAACCCACGGGCCCACACCCCAGCCGGACGGGCCCGCACCCCAGCCGGACGGGCCCACACCCCAGCCGGACGGGCCCGCACCCCAGCCGGACGGGCCCGCACCCCAGCCGGACGGGCTCATACCCCCGCTCGCCACGGTCCTGACGACCCCCCTGATGGTGTCGCTCGCCCGCACCGTCTACAGCGACACCCCCGACCACAACCCGGCCGACCTCCTCGACACCGAGCGCTTCGGCACCCCCGAGGAGCTGGAGGACCACCTCCTCGACAACTTCCTCCCCACCGTCTACCGCCACCGCCCCCGGAACGGACCGCTCGACTGCGACCCGGACCGCGCCCGCCGCTGGCTGGGCCACCTCGCCCACCACCTGACCCGGCAGAAGACCCCCGACCTCGCGTGGTGGCGGCTCGGCAACGGACTGCGCCGCTCCACGCGCACCCTCGTCACCGCCCTCGTCACGGGGCTCGCCATCGGCCTCGTCGACGGCGCCGTCAGCGCCGCCTACCACGGCACGCTCACGGGCCCCCTCGTGGACGGGACGGTCGTCGGGCTCCTCGCCGGCCTCATGTTCGGGCTCGTGCACTGGCTGACGTACACGGCCAAGGGCAAACACGTCATGCCGTCCGCCGTACGCCTGCAGATCCGCGGCCGGCCGAGGACCACCGTCTGGACGGCCGGGCCCCGCCTGGTGATCGGCACGCTCGGCGGGGCGATGTTCGGATTCGCGTACGGATTCCTCGTCGGCCTGGTGAAGTCGTACGCCTGGACCGACACCCCGACCATGCTGCACATCGGGTTCGTCGACGGGCTCGTCTACGGCCTGGTCTTCGGCGCCGGCACCGGACTGACCTTCTGCGTCCTCGGCCTCCTCGAAACCCCCCTCGACCTCGAATCCGCCGTCAACCCGCGCACCCTCCTGACCACCAACCGCGCCACTGTCACCACCCAACTCCTCGTCTGGGCACCCACCTTCGGCGCCGTCGTCGGGCTCGGCAGCGGAGTGGCGGTCGACCTCCTGGACGGCCCGCTCGGCCCGCTCACCTGGCCCTCCGGAGCCAGCCTCCTGCTCGGCACCATCAGCGGCCTCGGCGCCGCCCTCGGCTACGCCCTCACCCTGACCGCCTGGGGCCAGTGGCTGGTCCTCACCCGGATCTGGCTGCCGTTGACGGGACGCCTGCCCTGGGCCGTGGTCACCTTCCTGGAGGACGCCTACCAGCGGGGCGTGCTGCGCCAGGCGGGCGCGGTCTACCAGTTCCGCCACGCCCGTCTGCAACACCACCTCGCCGAGCGCCATCGCCGCTCCGGTGCTCCGGAGGGCCTTCACGACGATTTCATCGCTCCTCCCTAGCGTCTCGCGCCACAGCACCAGCCAGAAGGTGCCAGCCAGAAGGTGCCAGGCAGAACGCGCCGGCCAAGACGTGTCGCCAGGACGCGTCAGCCAGCACGTGCTGACGCGTCATCAGCACCTGTCTGTGCCATCGGCACCACCGGACCAGGACCAGGGGGACACCCATGCCTACGACCAACCGACTCATGCGCCGCGCCAAGACGGTCGCCCTCACGGCGGCGATGACGGCCGCCGCCGCCCTCACACCCACCGTCGCGCAGGCCGACGACGCCCCTCGCCACTACTACATCGAGCTCGGCGGCACCGGCTCCGCGCTGCCCGCGCCCGACTGCACCCGGACGTTCGGCTACGCCAACCAGCACCTGGAGCCGGGCGCCGAGGTCGTCCCCGTCTGCTACCCGGCCAGCGCCGGCCCCTGGCTCAACGGCCAGAACCAGCCCGACCTCACCGCGCAGAGCTACGACAGCAGCGTCGCGCAGGGCTACCAGAATCTCCTGGCCGCCGCCGAGGAGACCCACCGCAAGGACCCGACCGCACGCCTGACGATCGTCGGCTACTCCCAGGGCGCCCAGGCCGCCGACGCCGTACTGGAGACGATCGCGAACGGCGGCACCGACATCCCGCGCGAGCAGGTCGACGGCAAGCTGTACGCCGACCCGAAGCAGCCCGGGACCGGAATGTGGGCCAGGGTCCCCAAGGGCCTGGGCGCCCTCGGCTTCACCTCCACCGGCCCCGGCCCCACCGAGTTCCCGGGCGTCCCGGTCGCCCGCTTCTGCATCCGCGGCGACCTGGCCTGCGACGCCACGACGCCGGTCGCCGCTTTCGACTTCTTCCTCACCGACGTCCACCGGCGCTACGCACAGGACGGCAACGTCATGACCAGGACCATCGCCCAGGAGGGCCTCAACGGGGTCTACTGGTACGAGTCCTGACCTCGCCGGAACACCGTGATCAGGCCGGCTGCCCGGAGGCCCGCTCCAGTACCACGGTCCGCATGCCTCCGGGCCCGCTCTCCTCGTGCCTGACGCGCAGCCCGGCCGTGTGGAGCTGCTCCAGCACCCACGCGTGGGAGAGCCGCAGCTTGCGGTAACTGTGCGCGGTGAGGGTCCAGTCGGCGTCGGCGCCGCTGCTGTCCCGGGTGTGGAGCAGGTCGTGCACGACGACCGTGTAGTCGTCGTAGTCGTCCGGGTACTCCAGGAAGCAGGTCATGATCCGGTCCTCGGTGGCCCGGACGGGGAGGAAGCGGTCGGTGCCCGTGAGCGGCACCGTCAGTTCGCGGTAGCCGAACACGGCCGTCCCGCCGGGCGCGAGCGCGGCGGCGACGTCGGCGAACAGGGCGGCCACATCACCTCGGGTCGGCAGATGCGTCAGCGTGTCACCCAGGCATACGACGGCCCCCGCCGAGCCCGGCCGCACCAGCTCCCGCAGAGCGGTGCGCACATCCGCCCGCACCGGCCGCACCACCGGCACGTCACGGGCGTGCGCGGCGAGTTCGTTCAGCAACGGCCGGCTCAGATCGACCGCGAGGACAGGGTCGTAGCCCAGACCGGCCAGGGCGAGGCTGGTGTGCCCCGGCCCGCACCCCAGATCCACGGCGAGCGCCCCGTCCCCCGGCACCGGCCCCGGACCCGGCACCACGCCCCACCCCGCGAGCAGATCACGCTGGGCGGCGACGAGCGCGTCGAGATCACCGCCGAGCATCCAGGTGTAGTGCTCGGCGAGAAAACGGTCGTAGTGGTCGACGGCCTGGCCGACGGGTTGGTCGGCGGCGGCGGTCGCGGCGAGAGCGGAGGCGGTGGCGGCGGTCGGCATGGCGGTCGTCATGGGACGAGCGCTCCCTTCGGTCCGGCAGACGAAGGAAATCTAGGCTGTGATACGGGAGTTGAGCGGACCGGCCGAACGAAATTCGGTGCCGCGGGAAGAATGACGGCCATGGACGACACTGATTCGGCGATCCTCACCCATCTCCAGCGCGATGCACGGCTCACCAACCGCGAACTCGCCCGCAAGGTCGGCATCGCACCCTCCACCTGCCTGGAACGGGTCCGCGCCCTGCGCGCCCGCGGCGTGATCACCGGCTACCACGCGGCCGTACAGCCACGCCTGCTGGGCCGCTCCCTCCAGGCCCTGGTCTTCGCCCGCCTGCGCCCTCTGAGCCGCGAGGTGATCCACGACTTCGAGGCCTACCTCACCCAACTCCCCGAGGTCGTCTCGGTCTTCGTGGTCTCCGGCGACGACGACTTCCTCGTCCACGTGGCCGTCCAGGACATCGAGCACCTCCACGCCTTCCTCATGGACCGCTTCAGCGCCCGCCGCGAGGTGGTGAGCTTCCGCAGCTCGGTGATCTACCGGCAGACGGGCACGCGCGTGCTGACGCCCCTTGAGACCGAGTGAGCCTCACACTCCGTCGAGCAGCGACATGAGCCCGTGGTCGAGTTCCGGCCCCAGATCCTCTCTCCCCGGCTCGACGACGGCGTACGACCGTTGCAGGAACCGCCGGAGAGAAGCCGTACCGAATCTGATGGCGGCCATGCCGTGCGGCGCGTGCACCTCCATGACCGTCCGGGACCGCTCGAGCGGCCGTATGCGTACGTCGCCGATCCCGGCGGCCGCCTCCAGCCCCTCCTCCAGCAGTGAACGGGCGAACGTCCAGGTGACGCCGTTCTCGTCGACCGAGACGCAGGCGGGGAAGTCGACGTGCACGGCGAAGGGTTCGGCGGCGTCGTAGCGAAGGGTGGCGCGGATAGGCAGCTCGGCGTAGCCGGGGGTGACGAGGCGGGCGCGGACGGGCTGTTCGAGGGCGAGGCGCATGGTCGGTCTGCTCCGTTGTTCGGTGACTGTGCGCCTTGTCGACTCAGCGGCAGGCCCGTTGATTACGGAAAACGGGAGCCCCGTAGCTGTGATCTAAGTCACGCGAACCATTTAGTTGAGTTTTAAGTCATCTACCCTGACAAACTCGTCCGCCCCATCAGTCCAGCAGGCAACTGGAGCGTTGCTGCCATGTCCGACGGTTCTCCCAAGGTGCCTGCCCAGGCGTCACCTCCCGCGTCACCCTCCGCGTCCGCCACCGCCTCGTACGCCCGCGTCTACGAGGAACAGCAGCCGCGCCTCGTCGCCTACGCACGCTCGCTCACCCGCAACAACTCCTGGGCCGCCGAGGACCTGGTCGCCGAGGCGCACTTCCGCGTCTGGCGGCGGCTGTCGGCCGGGCACGAGATCGAGAACGTACCGGCGTACCTGATGACCACGGTGCGGCACCTGGCGGCGACCGCCGGCGGCGAGGCGCGCGAGACCCCGCACGACCCGCGGACCGCCGCCGAACGGACCGAGATCGCCGGCCACGCGGAGGGCTCGGCGGACCCCGCCGAACAGGTCTCGGAAGTCGACCTGCTGGTACGGGTGCTCGGCCAGCTGCCCGAACGCTGGGTCCAGGCCCTGTGGCTGGCGGAGGCGGAGGGCCAGCCGCTGGAGACGGTCGGACAGCGCATCGGCGCCAAGCAGGGTGCGACGGCCGTACTCCTGCACCGTGCCCGCGAGGGCATGCGCCAGGCCTTCCTGCGCTCCCAGACCGGCGCCCCCGACGACCCGGCGTGCGAGGTCCACTGGGTGCGCATGCCGGCGTACGTCCGCGGCAGCGCGACGCCCCGCCAGTCGGCACGCCTGCTCGCCCACGTGGACGCCTGCGACGACTGCCGCGGCCGGCTCGCGGTCCTCATGCGCGCCAACGACCGCCTGCCCGCACTCGTCGGCCCGGCCCTGCTGGTCCTCGCCGTCGGCGGCGCGGGCAAGTTCCTGCTGCCGTTGGCCGCGGGATCGGTCGGCGCCACGACCGCCCTCAGCGGCCAGCTCGGCGGCGCACTGCACGCCGCCCGGCAGGCGGTGATCGGCGGCGCGGGCGGTGCGAAGGTGCCGGCGGCGATCGCCGCCGGGGCGACGGTCGCGGGCGCGGCCCTCGCGATGATGATCGCCCTGGGCGCCAACGACCCCTCCCCGACGCCGACTTCGCCACGGGTGCCGTTGGTGGAGGCACCGGTGGCACGGCCTTCGGAGGGGCCTGCCGTGGCGACGGAGGTGCCGGGGGAGCGGGGGCAGGACGAGCGTGGCGGGGCGAGCGGCAGGGGTGGGTCTTCGGCCGGCGTGGATGGTGCCGGTGATTCGGATACGGCTGTGAGCGCGGGCGGGGGTGTGGCGGTGGCGGTGGCTGCGGCTGAGCCGGGGGGCGGGGCGCCGGGAGTTGAGGAACCGGCGGTCGAGGAACCGGCGGTCGAGGTGCCGGGGGCTGAGATGCCGGGGGCGGCGGCGCCCGGGACCGATGAACCGGCGTCGGCCGGTGGCGGGCCGGTGGCTGAAGCTCCGGTGACTGAAGCTCCGGTGGGGGACACGCCCTCGCCGGGCGAAGGGATGCCGGGTGACGAGGATCCGGTCGCGCCTGCGCCGGTCGCCCCTGAACCCGCCGCCCCTGAACCCGCCGCCCCTGAACCGGCCGCCCCTGCACCCGCCGCCCCTGAACCGGCAGCTCCGGCTGATCCGGTGGAGGAGCAGCCGGAGGTGCCGGGGCAGGAGCCGGCGTACCCGTTGACGCCGACTCCCGTACAGCCGGGGCCGGTTGAGGAGGCGCCGGAAGTGCCGGAGGCCCCGGAGGCCCCGGCGGCTCCGGAAACCCCGGCGGCCCCGGAAGCCCCCACCCCGCCGGAGACGACCGATCCCGAGCCGGAGCCCGCACCCGATCCGGCCCCCGCTCCCACCCCCCAGCCAACACCCGAGGCCCCCGGCGACAATTGCGGCCACTGATCGGCGGCCGGCCGAACGCCGGAACCGACCCAGGCCCGTCCGCCCCGTCCGCCACTGACGGCCGTAGACGTGACTCACGTCACCCCAAGTCACGCGCATAGAAAGCGGCTGCTGTCCCCGCGGTGCTGGCATGCTCATGCATGACTACTGCGGGGTAACAACCGTCTGCGCGCAGCGCCGGAACGGCCGTCTCGACCTGCCTCGACACGCCCTTCCTCGGCGCGGCACGCCTGCTCCCCGCCCGTCACCTCCTGCAGCGCACCCCCATACACCGCTCCCGAGGAAACACGCGTGCACAGACCCAGGCTCAAGAGGCATGCCTTACTGTCGGCAGCCGCCATCGCGGCCCTGCTCACCACCGGCTGCTCCACCGCCTCCCCGACCGCCACCGCAACGCCGACGACGACGGCGTCCGAGACCCCCGAGGCCGCCGCGGTCCGGGAGCAACTCGCCGTCGTACCGGCCCCGTCCGGCAAGGCAACTCCCACCGCCGTGGCCGACCGAGGCGAGGGAGGCAGGGCGAAGAAGTCCTCCCTCAAGGTCGCCTCGTACGACAGGAAGAGCGGACGGGCCGTCATCTCGGCGCCGTCCGTGGAGAAACCGACCACCGAACCCTCGACCGGCTCCCCGGTGAGTCCCTCAGCCGGTTCTCCGACCGGTCGCTCGCCCCAACCCCCGGTCACGGTCGGCGACATCATCGCCAGTGCCCCCGCCCCCGGCGCCCCCGACGGCGTGCTGGCCGAGGTCACGGAGGTTGTGGGCGCCACGAAGGACGGCGCTACGACGGTCCAGACGGAACCGGCGAAGCTCAACTCCGTGCTCGGCGAGAGCAAGGCCGAGGGCACGGTCCCGGTGGACCCGTCGGCCGTAGAGGTCGAGCCGCTCGTCAAGGGCGTGAAGGTCTCCTGGGCGAAGACCGGCAACCTCCACTTCGGCCCCGAGGGCGCGAAACTCCCGCTGGGCAGCCTGCGTATCGACGTGGGCGCGGCGGTCGCCACCGCGCAGGATGCCCCGGCGTCGGCGGCCGCGTCCGTGGAGGGCTTCGTCCAGCTCGCCCCCGAGGTCGCGTTCTCTTACGACGGCTCCGGCGCCGGTGCCTCGCCCGGCGGCGCCTTCCTGGGCCTGTCCGGCGACTGGGCCTCCCAGTGGTCGCTGAAGGGTCGCGCGGTCGCCTCGACCGGCGCACAGCCGATCCGCATCCCCTTCGCCGAACTGCACGCCGACCCGGTGATCCAGGTCGGCCCGATCCCGGTGGTCGTCAACCTCGCCCTGACCTGCTACATCCAGGTGAACGCGGACGGCCGGGTCACTGTCGACGTCGAACAGGACCTCAAGGGCGACTTCCGTGTCGGCGGCACGTTCTCCTGGGCCAAGGGCTGGACGCCCGTCAGCGAGTCCGACATGACGGGCGAGCCCCTGAAGGCCCGCGTCACCGCGGCCGGAGACGTCAAGGCCGCCCTGGGCGCCGAGGCCACCGTCGGCCTCTACGGCACCGTGGGCGTCACCGCCGACCTGGCCCCGTACGTCCGCGCCCACGCCGACGCCTCGGCCGAGGCCTCCTCGGACGGCACGGCCTCGGTGTCCGGGACCTACGCCTTCTACGGCGGCGTGGACCTGACCGGCTCCCTCCAGCTCCAACTGACCATCTTCGGTACGCCCGTCTTCCAGAAGAAGATCCCGCTCGGCGCCCTGCACCGCGAGTGGTTGCTGACGAAGGGGGAGGGAACGGCGACAGCGAGCCCGGCGAAGACAACCGGGTGACCGACCCGCGGGCCGCGCCGATGACGTCCCTCGGTGCGGCCCGCGTTCACTTGACGGCCGGGTGACCGGCTGTCACCTCACGGCCGGGCGATCGGCCGTCACCCTTGCGGCCGGGTGATTGGGCATCACCCTCACGCTGGTCGATCGGCCGTCACTGTCACGGCTGCTCGATGGGCCGTGACTGTCACGGCCCGGCGATCGGCTGTCACCCGCACGGCTGGGCAATCGGCCGTCACCCTCCCGGCCATGCAATGAGCCATCACCGTCACGGCCGGGCGACCTGCCGTCACACATTCAGTCGTCAGAATTCGAGCCCGAGCGCGACCCCCGGCCAGACCCCCGCCCCGCCAACGCCACCAACTCGCCCAGCGCCATGGTCACGGCGGCCACCCCGCGCACCCAGCGCGGTCCACCCCGCGACGCCCACACGACACAGACGCACCCTCCGACGACGAGCACGAGAACGCCGACCAAGACGAGCACGATCATGCTCACTCCCCCTTCTTCTGCCTCTGAAGCCCGGCAATCCTCTCAGTCACCGGAACGAGCCCCGGAACCGGAGCCAGAGCATCCGCAACCACGCGGCCGAGGGTGACAGCGCGCTGCCGTAGGGCGGCGTCCGGCCTCCCGCCGCCGCTCAGGAGCGACCGTTGCGTTCGGCGCAGGCGCGCCGAGCCGGCCGGCACTTCGATCTGCTCGCTCTCCTGGCCGATCACCGCCGGAAGACTTGATCCCCAGCCGGTCGAGCTCGGTGAGGTCGTCGGCGACCTGCTCGCCTGAACCGGTGAGCGCCGCCCGCGAGCCCATCGGGCGCTCCTGGTCCGTCCGTGTGGCGAGAACAGACCGAGAAGCCGACGAGAACGCATCGGCCCGTCGATTGGCGGCCTGAAACGAGGAGTGTCGGGCCGTCAGCCTGTTGGTGAGTCAGGTGCCGAAGCGTCAGGGTTGGGCGCGCTGTCAGACCGTCAGCCTCAACGACGTCAGGACCGCTGAGGCACACGCCAGTACTGCCGCTTCCCCTCATCCCGTACAACGACGCCGAGCCTCAGCAGCTCCCGGCGCAGCTCCCGGGCATCCTCGGAGTTCTCGCCCTTCTCCCGCACCGCCGCGCGAGCCCTCAGCAGCGCGTCCGCCCCCTGGGGCAGACCCGGCATACCGGGAACCCAGCGCCGGAACTCCTCCCGGTGCGGATCCTCATCCGCCCAGCGGTACCCATGCGCCACGAAGGCGCCGGAAAGCCGCTGCCACGTCAGATGACAGTCCTCCCGCGCGATCTCCATGCCGTCTGGGCCGAGCAGCACGAGCTGCTTGCCGTCGCGCACCACGAGGTCGATCTCATCCCGCGTGAACTCCTGCGACGTATCCCTGACGGTGAGGACGACGCACCCGCGCGAGACACGGACCGCCAGCGACTCATGCACCGCGAGAAGCCCGACGACCACCCCCAGCACCACCCCCACACCAACGGCCCCCATGGTTCGCCCCGGCTCAGGAATGGAGCTCACCAGCTCGGCCGGCCCCTTCAACGGAGCCCAGCGCAGCCTCACGAGCCAGTCCGCGAGCAACGGAACCAACCAGCCGATCAGACCCCCGCACCCCACACAGAAGAGCACCAGAACCCAGGCCGAGTCGGCGATCACGGTGGCCCCATCGCCCTCCCCGGCACCAACCGACGGCCTGCCCTTCTTGGAAAGATCCCCCGAACCCCTCATATCCCCCACGCCCACGCTTCCGCTTCCCCCGCGACATCCATCAACACCCTGCCGAACCGGGCCGAACCGTGCCGAGTCTGGAGGCAGTCCGCAGTCCCCGCCATCGTCCGTTGGTCTACGGCACCTGCAACTTTGGTCGTCTCGCTCGTCCCGGTCGTCTCGGCCCGTCTCGGCCACCGAAAACAGTTCTCGGCGCCCGGGCGTGATGCCCGGGCGCCGAGCCCCATATCAGCGAGCTACGTAACACAATCCCAGTCGATCAGTGTCCGCAGCTGGAGCCGGTGTGGTTCCACTGTCCGCCCGCATTGCCCTCGCCGTTGATGGCGTTGCCCAGCAGGCCGTTGAGAATCCCGACCTGGCCGAGGATGTCGACGTTCAGGTCGTGAGACTTGCACCCGCCGTGGTCATGCGAGGGCTGGGCGGTGGCGGTGCCGGTGGCTATGAGGCTGAGGGTCCCGACCATGGCGGCCGCAACAGCGGCCTTCTGAAGCTTGCGCATTTCTCCTCCTTGATTTGAGTAGAGCGCGCACCACCAAAGATCCACTTCGCGCTCATTTGGGAGGCTAATCCGATATCTCCCGCAGCGCTCTTCGGGGCTGCCATCCGGGGGGCCTGACGTCCAATCGGGTCCAAGGGGGATAAGGCGGCTACTTCGGGAGCCGGCCAAGTCCGGGGGACAAGTGAGGGCGTATCAGCGCGTGCAAGGTGAAGGTGCTGAGCGGATCTGCCAGGTGATGCAGGCCGCCAGGGCAGGGAGTTCACATGTCCTGCGCCTCGCGGTGTCCGAGCGCTTCCGCCGGGAACGGGGCGCGGCACTTGGCCAATCGTGCGCCCCGTCCCCCAGAGCGTGTTGCTAGAACAACGCCTCGAGCCCGCCGATCAGCGGCAGCGGGACGATCGCCCCGACCAGCGCCGTCACCGCCAGCCCCGGCCGGATGTCCCGCTTCCCCAGGAAGCCCGCCACCGCGGCGACGGGCGGCAGGACGCAGAACACCAGGAAGCTCCAGTGCCAGCCCTCCTCCTTGGTGAGGAAGAGCAGAAGGGCCAGGTAGACGGGGACGGCTACCGCCGACATCATCCGGGCGCGGGAGAGGAATTGTTCGAGGCTGTCGCCCGAGTAAGGAAAGGAGGGCATCTCAGGAGACCACCCGGTTGTCGTAACCGGCGGAGCTGGCCTCGGGGAAGCCGTCGGCCGCCGAGAAGCCGTTGACCGCCATGGACATCGCCGCCCCGAGCCCGGTGATGGCCAGCATGGTGGCGTCGAACGCCTTCACCAGAGCGGCGAACCTCTGAATGATCATGACGGCCTGCGCCGCGGCCAGGGCAAACATGGCGACGGACGCCGCCTGCCCGCCGATCGGGATGGCGTTGACCGCAGTTGCCGCGGCCATGTTGGCCATCCAGATGATCGCCATGTCGGCGATGAAGACGACCCCGGCCTTCAGGATCTCGGCAAGCTGGAACACCTCCTGCGCCGCCGCGTCGTAGCAGGATTTCAGCGAGTCGAAGGTTTCCTTGAAGTCGGCGAGTTTCTTGCTGAATTCGTCGAAGTAGACCTTCGCGGCGTCGTAGGCGTTGCCCTCCCAGGTCACGCCGACGTTCTGGGTGCCCTTCTTCAGGTTCGCGGCCACCGCGTCGCAGAACGACCCGAGATTCCCCCAGACTTCGGCACAGTCCTTGTACTTGTTCCAGTCACCCAGAACCCAGTTGTTGATCTCGCCGAAGATGTCGACGCCGAAGAGCAGCTTCACCGCCTCCACGGCCACGGTCGACGGGCTGCCCAGGTCCATGATGGTGCCGAGGGTCTTCTGGACCGGGTTCATGTTGTATTCGTCGACGTGCCCCTGGGCGTACTTGACCAGCGGGTTGTCGCTGTCCCCAGCCGGCTTCCTGAGGGCGGCCGAGGCGTCCTGCGCATCGGCGAAGTCGCTCCCGTTGCCGCCTGAGGACGCTGCGCCCCCGCCGCCCTTGGAGCCCGGGTAGGTGGCGTCCAACTTCGCGGCTTCATCCGTGTCCGTCTCGCGGTAGTACTTGGCGGACTTGGCCAGTTCCGTCTGAGAGGAGTTGAGGACGCTCTGTACTTTCCGCAGGGCCTTCTTGGCGGAGTCCACGTACTGGTCGTGGTCCCCTGCGACGAGATCCCAGAGCTGGCCCCCGACCGCCTTGTCGATCTGCGTGTTGTTGCTCGCGTACTCGACGGCCTGCGTGGCGCCGTCGGCGCCACGCGACACGAGCGAGGCGAAGCCCTGGATCGCATCCGGTTCTACTCGAAAACCCACGGTATTGCTCCGCCCCCGTCAGTACAGTGACCAGCCCCGGCCGTCATGCCGGGACTTGTGGCTGCCGCCCTTGTCGGGCGCTGTACGTCGTTCCTCGTCGATCTGCTCCTGCTCCGCCGCGATCAGGCGCCTGCCCTCGGCCGCCAACTCCTCGCGCTCGGCCTCGGACAGCGAGGCCCACTTCTCCGCCATGGGGGCCGCCTGCTCGACCAGCTGGTCGGCGTACGCGGACACGTTCGCCGCCTCCCGCAGGCTGGCCCGCCCGGAGAGGACCTCCTGCGCCATCTCCTTCAGGGCGTCGCCACCGTGCCCCGCCGCGAGGGTCTCCAGGGACTTGCGCAGCAGTCTCGCCTGCGCCGGGTCCCCCTGGGACATCTCCAGCAGCTCGGAGTCGTCGAACCGCTCACCCGAGTTCGGCCCTTCGGCCACGTGTCCTCCTTGAGGCAGATCACAGATGCCGTCCAGTTTGGATCCAAGGTGCCCGGAGCAACACCGTGGATGCACCGGCATCACAAATCCGTCACAGGTCACGTGAGTGACAGGGGTGCGAGCAGGCGGTGCGGCAGGCCCGAATCAACTGTCCCGACCCCACGCAGCCCGGGCCAGGCCCGAGCCTCCACCGATCCCGGAGCGGTTCACTGTCCCCGGGCGGCAGCTACAAGCCGGTCGAGGTGTGCGCCGGCAGCGGACTGGTCACGGCTTCCCCCTCCGAGCTGTCATTCCCACAGCCGACACTGCCCGCAGGCCCGACAGGGCAATCCGGCCGGTCAGCAGAACGTCGTGGTTGACGAAGAGCGCGTCGAGTTCGAGACGACGGCGGATGTACGCCGTCCATGTCGCGTCGGGCAGGTTGGTATACGCGTTGACCATGCGGGCGCGACCGGCCTGGGTGAGGATCCAGCGCGCCTGGTCACCATCGCCGGTACGCCCACCCAGATCGCGGGCCAGCCGCCACAACTCCTCCCCCTCGCTGTGCTCGTCGTCGACGACGGCGACGAGGCCGATGTCGCCCAGGCCGCGCTGATCGCTGGATTGGGTGGTGTAGGCGACGGAGAGGTCTTCGAGGGGGAAGAGAGTCACACGGCTGGTCGCGGTCAGCGCGGTGAGGGTCACGGATGGGGTCCGTTCTGGGATGCCGAGGCGGGCGGACCGGCCGTGGGAAGGCAGGCCCGCCTTCTCGGGTGACGGATGGGATGGCCGGCAGGATCAGCAGCAGGGGCCGTCGCCGCAGCAGGCGGGCGGGTTGCAGTCGGCGGCAGTGCCCCACAGGCTGGGGTCGATCTCGAAGCCGGCCGTACGGATCTTTTCGGCAACCTCTGTCATGAGCCCGCGGGTACGCGTCTTGCTGTTCGGCTGGTGATGCAGGAAGTAACCGAACTGCTTCTGGCACCAGTTGGCGTACCAGTCGGTGTGGAGGATGAGGGTGTGCCAGCCGGGGTCGACCTGCTGGGAGGGCGCCATAGCGGCGCCGTCGCCTGTGGAGCCCATGACGTAAACCAGGGCGAGCGCTTGGTCGATGACGCGGTCGGCGACCCGCCGCTCCAAGTGGTACTCGTTGGCGCAGAACGCGGCGAGCATGACGAAGTCGGCTTCGGTGACCAGGGAACGGCCGGTGCGGGGGGCGATATCAACGGTGGTTGTGGTCATCGAGTTGCCCCCTTCATGACGGCGCTGTTGCCGATGGACTGGGCCGGGCTGGAGGATTCGGTCGATCCGGGCAGGGCTTCGTGCTCCTCGATCAACTGTCCGCGCCCGGTGTCGATCAGCTCACGCACCGCTTGAGGCCTGCACAGGTTGCCCACATAGCGCGGCGGAACAACCCAGTAGGTGCCGGGAGGCTCCCGACGGTCGATATGCGGGACTCCCAGGTACGTGTCGCCGTGCAGACACGGCGCGGCTTCGCCGTAATCCCAGACGAGGCCGGCATGCCACTGGATGAGGGCGTAATACGTCGGGCCTGCGGTGCGGTGGTCGTGGATGACGGGGCCGCGCAGCCACATCCTCATGGCGTCGGCAATCTGCTCCGAGTTCTCGCTGCCGACAGCGGCGTGCACGAGTTCACCGGGCATGCGAATCGCGGCGAACGACTTGCCGAGCGGCAGTAATGCAACGCTCTGGCGTGTCCATTCCGACCACGCCCGTTGTGGTACCGCGTGTGCCTGGGCCAGCCACTCGGAGATCAGTCTGTCCATGTTGGTCGGCGTCAGCACGGTAGCTCCTCGGTTGAGTGCGCTGTTCACGCTCATGAGGAAACCGGAAGTGACCTGTCCGCCATCAGGACAGATCTTGGAGAGTTACTCGCCGCTGCCCGGACAGTTTTACCCAGCGAAGGACGTCGGTAGGACTAACGTCGAGAGACCACGCGTGCGAGGGGGCGGCAGTGGGCAACAGGAGAAACACTCGGCTCGAAGCCCTGTTAGCCGAGTTCGGCTACACCCATGAACAACTTGCGGAAGAAGTGAACAGGACGGCGGAGGAGCTGTTGGGCAGGCCTGCCAACTGCACCGATCGCCATGTACGCCGGTGGATCGCAGGTGATGTGCAGTGGCCCTGGCAGCGCTATCTGTTGCCCCTTCAGCACATCTTCGGTCGAACCCCGGATGACATGGGATTCACGCCGCGCCAGTCATCACGTGTTCCGCCTCCCCCTCGTAGGCCCGCTCGCGCGGAAGGTCAAGAAGCCCAACGCGCTGTACCCCGCCGCGAGTTCATTGCGGCCGGTGTCGTCGTGACTCTGGGCCTCGACCGTATTCCATCCCTCGGCCGTCTCGGCGCCAGCGATGTCGAGCGTATTCGGGCCATCGCTCCTACGCTGTACAAGTACGACCACTCCTTGGGTGGCGGTGCCCTGCACGACGCGGCCACGCAAGCGCTTCGGCGCGTGCAGCATGCCCTGAACCACTGCACCTATGGGGATCGCGTCGAGCGTCTCCTGTACTCGGCGATGGGAGATCTTGCCGCCTCCGCCGGATGGTTCGCGTACGACGCGGGACGACAGCGAGACGCTACGGAGCTGTACAACGAGGCTCTACAAGCAGGCATGCTCTCCAGGGACGGGATGCTGCAGGCCCGGGTCTGGTCCAACCTCGCGATGCAGGCTCGCCTCCTCAACCGCGACAGGGAGGCCCTCCGCATCGGCCGTGCGGCCGTCGAAACACGTCAGGCGAAGAGCGATCCATGGCTGATGGCGCTACTGCACTGCCGTCAGGCCGTCGGTCACGCAAGGACCGGAGACCGCACGCATGCCCAGCGCTCCCTCGTCCGTGCCGAGACTGCCTACGACCGCACGCAAGGCCAGCCCGCAGCCTGGCTGTCGTTTCTCACGCCTGCAGAGCTGATGGGTTTGGCGGGCGCAGCGCACCAGGCCCTCGGGCAACACCAACGAGCCGAGCAGTTCACAGCCTCTGCTCTCCAGATGCTCGAACCGCGCTTCGAACGAAACCGCGTCTACTACACGATCCAACATGCGCAGGCTCTCCTCGACGGCGAGGAGATCGAGCACGCCGCTGCTCAAGCCTGGCAAGCCGTCGCCATGGCAGGACGCGTCCAGAGCGACCGCATCCAGGGCAAGCTCGGCGACCTCCGACAGCACCTCCAGCGATTCGTGCACGTTCCGGCAGCCGCGGACTTCCTGGAGCAGACCCGACAGACGGGAGCATGAGAGTGCAAGGGTTGCGGGTGGAACGCAGGGATGCGGCCGGTCTCGGCGACATCCGACAGCAACTTCTCGACGTCTACGCAGAGATCTATGCGGACCGGTTGAACGAGGAGTTCCACAGTGTCGAGCGGTTCGACGAACGGCTCGGCTGGAACACCGAAGTACCGGGGTTTGCAGCAGTCGTGGGCTACATCGACGACACTCCTGTCGGCTACGCGTACGGCTGCACACTTCAGCCGACGACACGTTGGTGGAACGGCCTCCGCACTCCGGTGCCCGACGGCGCCACCACGGAGACTGGCGCGCGCACGTTCGCGCTCTCGGAGCTCATGGTCCTTACGAAGGTCCGTGGCACCGGCGTCGCCCGGCAGATTCACGATGCTCTGCTGCAAGATCGGATGGAGGAACGCGTCACGCTCCTGGTCGAGCGGGACCATCCCAAGGTCCGTGCGCTCTACGAATCGTGGGGGTACGAGTGGTTCGGCGAGGTGCTGCCGTTTTCTGATGCTCCGCTGTACGACGTGCTAACACTCCGAATTGAGTGATTCTGATCGCGACGTCGGCGTTGCTGCGGCTTACCTGGCCAGAGTTGCATCGACGTTGAGCCTGTGCGGCGAATCGCCGTGACCTATCATCCAGCCGCGATGGCGGAGTACGCCCACACATCGGCAGGAACCTTGTGCTTCAGCCGCCATGTGATCGCCATCGGCCGGCTCCCGGTGTGTCCGTCGTACTCAGCGGGACCAAGCAGCATCCACGGCTGTGCCCCACCGATGTCGGTGCTCTTGTAGCGTCGAACGAAGAGAAGTACGTGGCTGCCCTGAGCGGCGTGATTCTGGTAGCGCAGGCCAGTGGGAGACGTCTCTGACGTTTGGTTCTGGGACTCCCAGTGGAATTGGGTCTCGCTCTGTGCGTAGTCGTGATAGCGGGTCTGTGGGGAGAAGTCCTTCTCATCCTTCTCCAGCGTGATCAGTAGGGCATCGGTCTTGATTGACTCGCACCACTTCACGCCCTCGCGGAAGTCACCTGGCATGAAGCCACCGATGGCCGACTGGCCAAGGGCGGGCAGGATTTCCTCGCGGGTGTAGGAGGCGTGCACCGTCAATGCGATCCCCGCCTCGCCGCCGATGCCAAGAAGGGGGATCGGTAAATGTTCGGTGCGGGCAAGGTTGCACTCCAACACCTGACGCAGCTCGCGCCGCACCGCGTGCTGCTTGCGCAGTGTGGCGAACCCGTCGTCGTAACTTATAAACCCCTTGCGGACGACGCCGCCAAGCGGCCACAGCTGGAAGAAGAGCATTCGGGCATAGGCTTGCCCTTGCTCATCGAGAGCGTCGTAATCGGGTGCGTCGTCCTCAAGCAGCCTGGTGTAAGCGGATACCCGTAGCGGGTCGTCTACATGGAGGAAGGACGAGACGCGCTTGAGGAGGGCCGCTTCACCTTCAGGTGCTTCGCCCTTAAGGAGCCCAGAGCGGCGGAGCAGCCCGGTCCAAGAGTTGCCATTGCCGCGGTAGAGCTCTTTGAGCTCACGGCCACTCTCTTCCAAGTAGCGACTGAGCTTAGGCTCGGCGTAGTCGGCAACCTCGCGGGCCAGTGCTGTGACGTTAACGTCGATTTGTTGCCTAATGTTGGCGATGATGGTTCTCCTTGCCTTCTCCTCCAAGATGATTTGGCAGCCGGACGGCAGCTGCGGGAAGTCGCTCTCAATGTTGTCCAGCAGCCGCTTCCGGGTCAGGTTCGTCAGAGCCCGAAACTGATTCTCGAAGCGGAACTCCTTTCGGTGCTGTCCGATGAAGTCGAGGACCGTAAGTACAGCCTTGTCCTCTGTGCGACGCAGGCCCCGGCCGAGCTGTTGAAGAAAGACGGTGGCGCTAGACGTTGGGCGGAGCAGGAGCAGGGTGTCTACGTCGGGGATGTCGAGGCCCTCATTGAAGAGGTCGACCGAGAAGATCACTTGAAGTGCTCCGGACCGAAGATCCGCTAGCGCCTGCTTGCGTTGCTCGGCCGGGGTCTCGCCGGACAACGCGACGGCGTTGAGGCCGGCCGTGCGAAACACCTCTGCCATGAAGTGCGCGTGCGCGACCGAGACACAGAAGCCCAAGGCTCGCATCAAGCCTGGCTCAGCGACCTTCTCTTTGACGGCCTTCACGACCAGTCGCGCACGTCTTCCGTCGCTCGATAGGGCGTTACTCAAGGAACTCGGTTCGTAAGCTCCGCGCCTCCACTCAATGGTGGTCAGGTCGGTGTTATCGCTGATTCCGAAGTAGTGGAAGGGGCTGAGCAGCTCATTTTCGAGAGCCTCCCACAAGCGCAACTCGGCCGCGATACGGCCATCGAAGAACTCGTCTTGGACGTTCTTTCCATCCATGCGCTCGGGTGTTGCTGTGAGGCCTAGCAGCTCAAAAGGTTCGAAGTGATCGATGATCTTCCGATACGTCGGTGACGTTCCGTGATGGAACTCGTCGATCACAATCGCGTCGAAGTGATCAGGGGAGAGTCGATCGAGTGCCCTGGCGTTCAATGACTGCACGCTCGCGAACACATGAGTCCAGCGGTCCGGGATTCCACCGCTATGGAAGGGTTCACCAAAGTTGGGATCGACCAACACGTCCTGGTAGGTCCGCAGAGACTGTTGGAGGATTTCCTTGCGATGAGCTACAAACAGAAGCCTCAGGTCACGGCCGTACTTCTTCTTCAACTGTTTGTAGTCCAGGGCTGCCATTACGGTCTTGCCTGTGCCGGTGGCGGCCACGAGTAGATTCCGATGCCGGTCATGAATCTCTCGCTCGACCTCCAGCCGCTCCAACATGTCGCGCTGATGAGGATACGGGCGCACCTCAAGACCTGACAGGGTGATCCTGCGCTCGACAGCGCTGATGGACGATGTGCCGCCAGCAATGGCCAGAGCCTCTTGGAGGCGTCCACCGTGAGCTTCTGGGTTGTACGTTTCGAATGAGGGGTCGTTCCAGTACGCCTCAAAGGTGGCGTCGAACTTTCGCAGGACATCGGGAGTGGCCACGGACGACAGACGGACATTCCACTCCAGGCCATCGAGGAGCGCGGCTTTGGAGAGATTGGAGCTGCCGACATAGGCGGTGTTGTATCCGCTCTTGCGGCGGAAGAGCCATGCCTTCGCGTGTAGCCGTGTTGATCGGGTCTCGTAGTTGACCTTGACCTGGGCGTTGAACTCCTGAACCAATCGGTCCAGAGCGCGGCGCTCGGTGGCGCCGATGTACGTCGTTGTGATGACCCTTATGGGCACGTTCCGTTCGTAGGCCGCCTTCAGTGACTGCTCGATGATCCTCAGGCCGTGCCATTTCACAAATGCGCAGAGCAGATCGACGCGGTCAGCTGTGGCTAGTTCGGCGCGTAGCTCAAAACCGAGGCTCGGATCTTCTGGTGCGTTGGTGATGAGGGCGGTGTCCGATAGGGGGATGCCGGGCCTGACAGCGAAGACGCCCGGGGCCTCTTGACATGTTAGTGCGAGGAGTTGGCGAGGCCCCTCGGCTACAAGATCGACCCATTCCTGTGCACCTTCCAGGGTGCTGATGGACTCCAGGATGTGGTTCGCCGCGTAGACCCGCTCCTCGGCTGGAAGGTTCTCCAGGACACGCCGGACAGTTCCCGCCACGTGCCTTGCTAGGACGTGAGGCGCTGACTCCGGCGCCACTGCATCGCTCACGGGGTGCCAGCCGAGTCCGGCGAGCTCCTTCAGTTGCTCCTGGAAGCGCAGAGTGATCAGCTGCTCGTACAGGCCTGCGAAGGGCTGCGACAACTCTTCCGACCCGGCCATGCCGCATCCCCCCGCTCGCTCGGACCACTGCCTCATATGTAACAGAGGGCACTGACACCGGGGCTTGAGGGGCAGGGGTAGCCGAGCCTCGCGCTTGAACCGCCCACAATCGATTACTTGTTGACAAGGTTGATCGAATTCGATCCAGTATGGACCCATGGGGATCGAACGCACTATCGGTCACATCGACGGTGTTGCAGTGGGGGACCACTTCGACAGCCGGATGGCTGTACTGGCAGCCAAGCTGCATCAGACCAACCAGAAGGGCATCTCCTGGCTCAAGGATGAGAAGGACGATCTGCCGGTCGCCGACGCGATCGTGCTGAACGGCGGGTACATCGATGATGACGATCAGTGGACCTGGATGCGGTACACCGGAGCCTCGAAGGGCAACGAGCGAGACTCCAACAGTGGCCGGCTCCTTCGCAGCCAATCTTGGTCCTACGTCGACAACGCCGCCCTCAAGCGAAGCTACGAGCGGCGCTATCCGATTCGCGTCATTCGCGGTTACGAGGGCGATGAGCGCTACTCGCCGACCAAGGGCTACAGGTACGACGGCTTGTATCGGGTTACGGCCGTTCGCACGACTCGCTCCAAGCTGTCTGCGCCCGATGGCACCGAGATTAAGATATGTCAGTTCGACCTGGAGCGTCTCCCCGAGTCTCAGCAGGGACACACGGTCGTCGAATCCCATGTCGCTGAAGCCCTCGAAGAGCTGGAAGAGCAGTACGAGCTGCAAGGTGAGGAGAGGTATCCAGCGGTACGAACCATGCCGGTTCAGCGCCTCATACGAAGCGTGGCAACCTCACGGCGGGTCAAGAAGCTCTACGGCGGCGAATGCCAACTCTGTGGCCGTCGATTGCTCGGCCCAGATGGCGAGGCGCACAGCCAGGGCGCCCACATAAGGCCCTTGGGTAAGCCTCACAACGGCCCTGATGTCGAACAGAACATCCTCTGCGTTTGCCCCAACTGCCATGTGCGGCTGGACGTTGGAGCTGTAGTGGTGGACGAGGACTGGTCCATCATCGTGCGCGCGGCGATGTTCGGGGAGGTGCTGTTGCCGAAGCTCAAGACCAAGGGCTGGCATCGAGTGCATCCGGACTACATCCGATACCACCGTGAGTGGTGGGAGGAGCGAGGAGCTTGCTGACCTACTGCCGTGAAACAGTGGCGCTGACCTTCTCTGCAATCGCGTTCGGTTCTTGGTGTTCCCAGAAGCGCAGCACTGTCCAGCCTGCTCCCTCAAGGTGGAGAGCGGTCTCACGGTCCCGTGCCATGTTCTTGTCCAGCCTCGCACGCCACCAGTCGACATTCGCCTTGGGGTGGGTTGCATGCTCCGGGCGTCCGTACCAGAAGCAGCCGTCGAGGAACACAGCGACCTTAGCGTTGGTGAAGGCAACGTCGATTGTGCGACGGGGCACGCTGGGGACCAGCATGTTCACCCGGTAACGCAGGCCAGCGGCATAGAGGAGTCTTCGGACAGCGACCTCGGGGGCCGTGTCACGAGAGTTTTGCCGGCTGATGCGGGCAGAGACAGAGGGGGAGGACGGAACGGCACCAGCCACGAAGGCATTCTGCCAGCGGGTAGAGATGGCGGAGTTCACCCTCACTGTTGGGGCCGCCCGCTTCTTTGGCAGTGTCGTGCTTCCGCAGGCCGCGTCAAGGGCGCTTCACTCCGCTGCGCTGCGTTCCGCGTCGGCTGCGCCGATGGCCCTTCGGGCCACCCTTGACCCGGCCCGCTCCAGCACGGGGGAGAAGCGAGCGGGCGGCCCGGGGAAGGCGGGTGGCCTGGGTCGGTAGCGGTGAGGTCGGCTGTGTGGTGGCCGGGGTTGGGGGCGCGGGCCCGTATTGGGGGCACGCCGGGTGAGCTAAGCGGCATGCGGTCGGTGGGTGGGGGGGCGGGCGCATGGGGGGCATGCCGGGGCAGCTCGGCGGCATTCTGTCGGCGGGCGGAGGCTTGGGCGGCTACATCCAGGCGTAGACGCTTGCCGAGCAGCTGCGCGTTGTTGATGACAGCGTTGCCGCTCAGATTGAGCAGGTCATGGCGGTGAAGATGCCCAAGCAGGCGGCGGGGCAGACCCGGGCCGCGTTGCGGCAGGAGGTTCAGCGAGCCGATCCCGGCGGGGCTGAGCGACGGCATCAGCAGCGGGTGCGGGAGCGTGAGATCAAGCGCTATCCGCAGGAAGACGGCATGGCCCTGTTCGGGGCTGTGCTGCCCGCGCAGCAGGCCGCGCTCATGGAGCAGGCCGTTGACAGCCGGGCCCGGGTCTATGTCGAGGACGGACGCACTCTGGAGCAGAAGCGGGTCGATGCGCTCTTCGACCTCGTCGTCAACCAGCCCGGTGCGTTCGGCAGTTCCGGTGCGGGAACGGGTGGGATGAGTGGGACAGCGGGGCGGTCGGGCGTTGTCGTGCAGGTGACCGTGCCCTTCGACATTCTCATCGGGGACGAGGACGGGCCCGCCGAGCTGAAGGGCTACGGGACCATCACCGCATCGCAGGCCCGGGCGCTTGCCTTTGCGCCGGGTACCGTCTGGCGGCGGTTGCTCACCGCTCCCGAGACGGGGCTGCTCATCAAGACCGACCCCACCACCTATCGGCCGACCGCTGAGACCGAGCGGTATGTGATCGCTCGGGATCAGTACTGCGCCTTCCCCAGCTGTCGGATGCCTGCGCACCGTTGCGATCTTGACCATGTGCGGCCGTTCGATCATCGGCGTCCGGAGCGGGGTGGGCCGACCGTTCCCGACAACCTGCAGCCGCTGTGCCGACGACATCATCGGCTCAAGACCCACCATCCCGGCTGGAAGGTCACCCGGGATGCGCACACCGGCACCAGCACCTGGACCGCGCCCACCGGGCATACGTACACCAACACGCCACCCGTCTACCGGGAGTGAGCCAGCCAGTTGCGTACTGCCCAGCGCCTGTGCAGCCGAGCCGAGCGGCAACCGCCCCCTCGGCTGACAGGCATGGGCTTAGTGCCGCCAGGCTGGGGGTCGCGTGAAGGCAGTCGGCTGCTGCGTCGGCTCCGTCAGCCCTGTCGCTCCGCGCCGTGGCAGTCGCCGTACGGCTGCCCCGAACCGCACCAGCATCCCGCCCCCCGCTGCGGCGGCCAAGCCACAGCCCGCCCCCTCGCCGCCAGCGTCGTCGCATACTGCGGCAGCAGCGTCGCGTCCTCCGGGGAGGCGCCCTCCGACGCTGCGAAGGCCTCGTACGACGGGACCGTGCCCGTCACGATGCCCAGGTTCGGGGTGCCCGAGGATGACAGTTCCCGCAGCGAGGCCTCTATCGTCGCCAGGTGTTCCTCGTGGGAGGGGTACTCCAGGGCGAGGGACGGGTACGCGGCCACCAGTTCCGTCAGCTCGGTCGCTGTCCAGTGGAGGACCGCTACGGGGAAGGGGCGGGACAGGGCCTCGCGGTATGCGCCGAGTTCTGCTCGGAGGCGGGAGATCTCCGCCTCCAGTTCCGCCGGGTTGTCCGAGCCCAGGGACCACACGCGCTTCGGGTCGTGGAGTTCGTCCAGGGAGACCGGCATCGAGTGGAGGGTGTCCGCCAGGGCGTCCCACTCGTCGTGGGCGACGCCCAGCATGCGTCTCACCCTGTGGCGGCCGAAGAGCAGGGGGTGGGTGGAGTACGGCGGCTCCGCCACGTCCGTCAGGAGGAGGCGGGCTCCCTCCGTGAAGGTCTGCTGCGCCTGTTCCAGCTCGTCGTGTGCCTCCAAGGCCTCCGCGACGATCACCCAGGGGGCCGGGTCCCTCGGGGCGGCGGCTCGGACGCCGTCGATGATCGCCCTTGCCTCGGCCTCGTGGCCGTACTCCCACAGGTTCGACGCCTTGAGGGCTCGTACCAGGTACGGGTTGTCCAAGGTGACGGACGAGGAGAGCAGGCGGTCGTAGAGCGCTGTCGCGGCGGGGCGGTCGCCGGACAGTTCCAGGTGGGCCGCGGCCCTCAGGAGCAGGGCCTCGGCGTCCTCGGGGTAGAGGCCGGCGGTTCGCTCCAGGCGTGCCGCCTCGGCGGTGTGGTCGACGTTTTCGGCAGGCGTGTCGGGGCGCATGGGGGACACCGTACTGCCCACGGCTGACCGAGGAGAGAACAGAGGGAAGAAGAGGACGCAGATATTGGCGCAGATATTGCCTGGTCGAGGCGAGGTCGAGGCGAGGCCGACGCGTGCCCGGTGTCTCACGCCTTGGCCAGGCACGGCAGCACCAGGAAGGGGACCGGGATCAGTGTCGCCGTCGCCAGCCATCTGCGGGGGCTGTCGGTGGCGCGGCGGAGGGGGCGCAGGACGTCCACCGCCACCAGTGCGGCCAGCAGCATCGCCCCGGTCACTGCCAGCAGGAACATCAGCATGGGCGCGTCTTCGAGCGTGTGGTAGTCGCAGTTCGACAGTTCCGGTCTGGCCGCGAAGGCGTCGCAGTCCGAGGGTATGTAGTCGGTCAGCAGCCAGTACGTCAGGTAGAGCGGGATGATCGCGGGCACCCCGAGGGCCAGGTTCGCCAGCGCGGGGGCCAGAAGGCCACGCCGGCGCCCGCGCTCATCTTCTTCCGTCTGTACGGCTGATTCCGCCTCTGCGACTGATTCCGCCTGCCCGACCGATTTCGCCTGCCCGACCGATTTCGCCATGTGCCGGAGGACGTTCCCGGTCTGCCCCCGGTTGCGTCAGATCACCACTCCGTCGATCTGCAGCGTCTGCACCGCCTTCGCCGCGAACGGCACCGCCACCGACTTCCCGCTCAGGTACCGGTCCGAGTACGCCTTGTACTGGTCCCCGCCCGTCGTCACCGTGTTCCAGCGCGGGACCAGGCCGCCGGAGCCGCCGGACACCGTCGTGAAACGGGACAGGTCGAAGGTGAAGGTCTGGGCGGAGGTGCTCGTGTTCACGGCGACGATCACCAGGCGGCGGGCCGACGCGTCGTAGGCCGCCGCCGCGTAGCTGACGCCCGTGTCGAGGATCCGCATGCCGGGGCGGATGTGGCGGCTGAACTGGGCCATGACGTAGTGCTTGGTCTGGACTGTGGTCGGCTGGAGGGTGTTCGCGTCGTAGGCGATCATCGCCCAGCCCGCCGTCGGGTCCATGACCTGCCAGTAGCACCAGGCCGTCGGGTGCAGCCAGCGGAAGTCGTAGCAGAGGTTGGAGGCCAGGGTGAGGCCCGTGCCGTCGCCGTCGCCCGTCTCCGAGTTCCACAGCTTCTTGCCGGAGGTTGTCACCACGTCCGTGTAGAGGAGGTCGCGGCGGCCGCCGGAGCCCTGGTAGCCGTGCACGTTCACCTGGCTGACCAGGGCTTTGGTGGAGGAGTTGAAGGACGACCACGTCGAGCGGGCCGTGTCGTAGTTCGTCTCGTCGGATGCCGAGATGCGGATGCCCGTCAGGCCGCGCTTGTCCAACTCGCTGCGCATGTACGGGAGTACGGCCGCCTGGACCGCCGGGTCCATGTGGCAGCCCTCCTGGGTGCCGGTGGCGGTCCACCAGGTGGAGGCCGGCTCGTTGAAGGGGTCGACCGTCGCGAAGTTCACGCCCCAGTTGTTCCTGGCGTACAACGCCGTCGCGGCCAGGTGGGACGCGTGCTGGCGGTAGTTCCAGGTCTGGAGGTTGTTGCCGCCGTCCGCCGCGCCGGACGGGTTGTGGTTGTTGCACATCCACCACATCGGGGAGTTGGCGAACAGTTCCGTCGTCGCGCCCCGCTGCGTCGCCTTCACCAGCATCGCGCGCTGGTTGGCGTCCGCCGTCCATTTCCAGGCCGAGGAGGTGGGGTCCTCGTTGTTCCAGTCCTGCCAGAAGCCCTCGATCTGCTTGAAGGCGGGGATGTTGGGCGACTTGACCATCGACTCGCCGTTCACCGTGTTCCAGCTGCAGGCGCCGAGGTTGTAGCGGGCGATGTTCAGGCCCAGGCCCGGCAGTGCCGTGCCGTTGTAGGTCACCGACTTGGTGGTGAAGAAGAGGTCGGCGAAGTCGTCCCGGGCGCCGAACACGTTGGCCCACCAGGCGAGGGAGGTGCCCCAGCCCTCCCAGGTGCCGTACGACGTGCCGGGGTTGACGGCGATCGTCGCGTCCGCGTGTGCGGTGCCCGTCGCCAGGGCGCTGCCGAAGAGTGCGCCGCCTGTCGCCGCCAGCAGTGTTCTGCGTCGGATCATGACTTCTCCGCTTCGATCATCTTTGATCAACGTCGGGTCAATGGCCGGTCGGTGGCCGGTCAGTGGTCGGTCAACGGTCGGTCGACGTCGATCGTCGAACCGGCGTCGTGGCCCGTCCCGTTCATGCCGACAGGAAGCATCGGGTGTGGCGTGTGAGGTTGTCGAGGGTTCCGACAGCCCTTTCTCAAACCTGTGGAGGAAGTGTTCGGGGGGTCGGACGCCTCGCGGACACCCACCGGGCGCGCACGGGTCTGGAGACCTCGCGCTACGGCCCCTATCGTGCGGGCGGCCCCGGCGAAGGAGGCTCACGGATGGTGCGGGTTCGCGTCGTGCGGCACAGCGGTCTTCGGCGGCGTGCCCGGCGGCGGCGGGTGCTGTGGGCCGGCGGGGAGGTGCTCGTCACCGTCGGGGTCGTGCTTCTGCTGCTGGTCGTTCATCAGGTGTGGTGGACCAACCGGGAGGCCAGGGAGGGCGCCGAGCGGGAGGTCCGGGCGCTGGAGCGGGCGTGGGACGGCTCGGACGGCGGCTCCCGTACGGCCGTACCGGCGGCGTCGGCCCCACCCCCGGCCGCGTCCGACGGCCCGCCCGAACCCGAGCGGTCCGACGGCACCCGGCGACAGCCGGCCGCCGCCCCCGCGCCCGACTGGTCCCGGGCCTACGCCATCCTCACCATCCCCCGCCTCCACCTCCGCGTCCCCGTCGCCGAGGGCGTCAGCAAGAGCGGCGTCCTCAACAAGGGCTACGTCGGCCACTACCCGGGCACCCAACAGCCGGGCCAGGCGGGCAACTTCGCCCTCGCCGGGCATCGCAACACCCACGGCGAGCCCTTCCGGTACATCAACCGGCTCGCGCCCAAGGACGTCGTGAGGGTCGAGACGCGGAGCGGGACGTACACGTACGCCGTCGACCGGACCCTGCCGCAGACCGCCGCCCATGACGGGAGCGTCATCCGGCCGATCCCGCGTTCCTCGGTCAAGCGGGGCTACGGCTACACGGACCCCGGCTACTACCTCACCCTCACCACCTGCACACCGGAGTACACGTCGAGGTACCGGCTGGTGGTGTGGGCCAAGCTGGTGTCCATGCGGCCCCGCTAGGTCCTGTCGTCAGCCGGGCCCTGGCGTCAGCAGGCCCTGGCGTCAGCCCCGCTCCCGCAGCACCACCACGCTCACCGCCGCCAGCAGCGCGAGCCCCGCCGAGACCACCATCGCGATGTCCGCGCCGTGGGCGAGCCCGCCGTTCGTCGAGGTGGCGAGGGCGATGGTCAGGGCCACGCCGGCGCTCGAGCCGATGTACCGGAACGTCTGCTGGGCGCCCGAGCCCATGGCGGTCCGCTGGGCCGGTACGGATTCCACCGCGAGCAGCGGCAGCGCGGCGTTCAGCAGGCCGCTGCCCACGCCGGCCAGCAGCAGGCCGGGCAGCAGCCGGGGCCAGGAACCCGCGTCGACCGCGCCCAGCATCGCCAGGGCGCCGCCCGCGTGGAGCACGAAACCGAGGGCGAGCTGGAGACGCGGCGACAGCCGGCCCGCCAGTCTGCGGGCCTGCAGAGCCACCGCGAAGGACAGCCCGGACCACAGCAGGAACAGCCACGCCGTGTCCATCGCGGACAGTCCGAGCGTCTGCTGGAGCAGCGCAGGCAGGAAGCTGAACAGCCCGATCACCGCGAGGCCCGTGAACAGCCCGCCGGAGGAGGACGCGAGGAAACGGCGCCGGCGGAGCAGGGTCAGGTCGATCATCGGTTTCGTGGTGCGCCGCTCCACCACGACGAAGAGCCCGAGCAGGGCTACGGCCGCCAGGAGCAGCAGGCCCACGGGAGCCCGCAGCCAGCCGTCCCGTCCCAGGGTCAGCGCCGCCACCAGGGCGACCAGGGCCAGTCCGAAGGTGATCGCCCCGGCGAGGTCGGGGCGGCCGCCGCGCGGGGCCCGGGACTCCGCGAGGGTGCTGCGCGCGGACAGGCCCGCCACGATCAGCGCGGCCGCGCCCAGGACGCCGTACGAGACCCGCCAGCTCGGTATCGCGCCGGCGAGGACCGGGCCCACGGCGATGCCGCCGCTCACGAAGGCGCCCCACACGCCGGTCGCGCGCAGTCGGCCCCGCGGGTCCGGGAAGGCGTGGGCGATCAGGCCGAGGCTGCTGGCGAGGAGGGCCGCGCTGGCCGCGCCCTGGGCGATGCGGGCCAGCGTGAACAGCCAGGTCGTGGTCGTCAGGGCGCCCAGGGCGGTGGTGATGCCCAGCGCGAGGGTGCCGGCGACGAAGATCCGGCGGCGGCCGTAGTCGTCGGCGAGGCTGCCGGCCACCAGGAGGAGGGCGGCGAGGCCGAGCGGGGTGCCGTTGAGGAGCCAGGCCTGGGCGGAGAGCGGGGTGTGCAGGGCGGCGGCGGTCTGGGGGAGCGTGACCATCGGCGCGGTGTACGTCATCAGGGCCACGGCGGTGGCGGCGCTGGTGAGGGCGAGGGTGGCGCGCGGGTGTGAGGGCGGCTGCGGGGCGGGGGTGGTGCCGGGGGTGGCCTGGGGGGCGGCCTCCGTGCCGGCGGTGGGAGGACCGGCGGCGAGAGTTCGTTCATTGAACCTTGGCATGTGCGCCACCGTAACACGGTAAGTTCGTTCACTGAACCATGAAGGTGAAAAGGGGCTACAGTGGACGCCATGGCACTGGGCAAGGACTACGCGTCACAGGAGTGCACGATCGCCCGGGCGCTCGAGATCGTCGGCGAGCGGTGGACGCTGCTCGTCGTCCGCGACGCCTTCTACGGCGTCCGGCGCTACAACGACTTCCTCGTCCACCTCGGCATCCCGCGCGCCGTCCTGGCCGCCCGCCTCCAGACGCTCACCACGGAGGGGATCCTCGAAAAGCGCCGGTACCAGCAGTCGCCGCCGCGTGACGAGTACGTCCTCACCGACCGCGGCATCGCCCTGTGGCCCACGGTGCGGTCGCTCGCCCTGTGGGGTCGTGAACACTTCGGCGGCCCTCGGCTGCGGTACTTCCGGCACGCCGAGTGCGGCACGGAACTCGGGCCGTACGGCGAATGCGCGGCGTGCGGAACCGTCGTACCGGTCGAGGACGTCCTCATGGAGCCGGGACCCGGACTCGATCCGGACCCGGCGGATCCGGTCAGCAGGGCACTGCTCAACCCCAAGCGGCTGCTGCAGCCTGTATAAAGGCCGATGACCGGGATGCGAGCCGTACGAGGGGAGGGGCGCCGATGATGCGGAGCTGGGCGAGTCTGCGGCCCGCCGCCGCGATGGTGGTGCTCTTCCTCGAGATCGCCCTGCTCGACACCGGCAGCCTCTCCGCGACCGTCGCGCTCGCCGCGACCGCCGCCGCGAGCTCCGCGTTCGCCGTCTGCTCCCTGCTCGCCTCGCGAGCCGCGCCCGCCGTGGCGCCCACCCGGGTGCGTACGGCCATCCGTGACCGGGCCCGCCGTACGGCCTTCCTGCCCCAACGCGACCCCGACGCCTCGGGCCGGCCACGGCCCCGGGCTCCTGGGCACGCCCTCCCGGCGACCGTCGCGTAGGGCACCCGCACCGCACCGCACCACGGGCCTGCCCTCGCCCGGTTCGTCATGCCGCCATGCCGACTTCCCGGCATTTCCCCTCACTCCGGCACGACGAGACCCTCGGAGGGCTCACCCATGTCCGTTTTCGCTGACCTCGTTCAGCAACTCGCCGACCTGCTCCACCCGCTGTTCGGCGCCTCCGCGGCCGCCGCCGCGATCGTCCTGTTCACCGCGTTGGTACGGCTGCTCGTGCATCCGCTGTCCCGGGCGGCCGCGCGCGGGCAGAAGGCGCGGGCCGAGCTTCAGCCGAAGATCGCCGAGCTGAGGAAGAAGCACGGCAAGAACCCCGAGAGGCTCCAGCGGGCCGTACTGGAGCTGCACGCCGAGGAAAAGGTGTCGCCGCTGTCCGGGTGCCTGCCCAGCCTGTTCCAGCTGCCCGCGTTCTTCCTGCTCTACCACCTGTTCTCGAACACGACGATCGGCGGCGAGGCCAACGAACTGCTCACGCACCATCTGTTCGCCGCGCCCCTCGGCGACCGCTGGGCGGACGCGCTCGGCGACGGGGGCGTCTTCGGGGGCGCGGGGCTCGTCTACGTCGGGTTGTTCGTGGTCGTCACCGGCGTCGCGGCGTTCAACTACCGCCGTACGAAGCGGATGATGGCCGCGAATCCGGCGGTGCCGGTGGCCGGCGGTGAGCCGGTGCCGGGGATGGGGGCCGTCAGCAAGGTCATGCCGTTCATGTCCTTCTTCACGCTCTTCACCGTGGCGGTGGTGCCGCTGGCGGCCGCGCTGTACGTGGTGACCAGCACGACGTGGAGCGCGGTGGAGCGGGCAGTGCTGTACCGCTAGGCGCTTATGGTCCAGTACGTGAACCAGGTATTGCGGAGCGGCCGTGGACCTTGGAGGATCGACCAGTCCTCCGATGGCTGCACCCGTCGGCGGGCGCCCGCGATCGAGGGAGATTGTGATCATGAAGCTGCTGCGAGTCGGTACGGCGGGAGCGGAGACGCCCGCGCTGCTCGACGCCGAGGGGGTTCTGCGGGACCTCTCCGGTGTCGTGCCGGACATCGACGGAGCGCTGCTTGCCGATGATGCGGCGCTGGAGCGGATCCGTACGGCCGCGGACGCCGGGGAGCTGCCTGCGCTGGACGCGACCGGGCTCCGGGTCGGGCCGCCTCTCGCGCGAATCGGCAAGGTCGTGTGCATCGGGCTGAACTACCACGACCACGCCCGCGAGACCGGCGCCGAGCCGCCCGCCGAGCCGGTCATCTTCTTCAAGGCCGCGGACACGGTCGTCGGTCCTCACGACACGGTGCTGGTCCCCCGTAAGTCGACGAAGACCGATTGGGAGGTCGAGCTCGCGGTCGTCATCGGGCGTACGGCCCGGTATCTGGACTCGGCCGAGGAGGCGCTCGCGCATGTCGCCGGGTACGCGGTGGCGCACGACGTGTCCGAGCGGGAGTTCCAGATCGAGCGGGGCGGGACCTGGGACAAGGGGAAGAACTGCGAGACGTTCAATCCGCTCGGGCCCTGGCTGGTGACGGCGGACGAGGTGCCGGATCCGCAGAATCTGTCGCTGAAGCTGTGGGTCAACGGTGAGCTGAAGCAGGACGGGACGACGGCCGAGCAGATCTTCTCGGTGGCGGAGGTCGTGCGGTACGTCAGCCAGTTCATGACGCTGTATCCCGGTGACGTGATCAATACCGGGACGCCGGCGGGGGTGGCTCTGGGGCAGCCTGAGCCGAAGCCGTTCCTTCGGGCCGGGGATGTTGTCGAGCTGGAGATCGAGGGGCTCGGGCGACAGCGCCAAGAGTTCAAAGACGCGTAAGCGCTCCGCTGGGAGAGCCGGGGAACTGCGGGTAGTTCGTCAGCCGCGGGTGGTACGTGTGGCTGGTCGCGCAGTTCCCCGCGCCCCTAAAAGATCAGGGGCGTTGCCCTTACTGCTTGCTCAGGAACTCCTCCAGCGCCTCCACCACGAAACGGTGGTCCTCGAGCTGCGGCAACCCGCTCACCGTCACCGACCCGATGACTCCGACGCCCTCGACGTTGATCGGGAACGAGCCCCCGTGTGCCGCGTAGGTGTCGGGGTCCAGGCGAGAGGAGTCCTCGAACGTCGTGCCCTTGGCCCGGAAGCGGGCGCCGACGACGTAGGACGAGGCGCCGTAGCGCTCCACCACCCGGCGTTTGCGGGCGATCCAGGCGTCGTTGTCGGGGGTGGAGCCGGGCAGGGCCGCGTGGAAGAGCTGCTGGCCGGCGCGGTGGATGTCGATGGCGACCGGGGCCTGGCGCTCGCGGGCCATCTCGACCAGCAGGGAGCCGAGGGCCCAGGCGTCGTCGTACGTGAAATGGCGGAAGACCAGGCGGCGTTCCTGGGCCTCCAGCTCCTCCAGGGGCGGGGTGAGCTCCGGATGGAACCTCGGGGTGATCTCCGGGTTGTGCGTCTGATGCGACTGGTTGTGCGTCACAGTGCCACCACCACTCCGTCACGGGCCGAACGGCGGGCCGCCTCCAGGACGTCGAGGGCGGATGCCGCCTCCAGGGCCGTCGCCGGGTTGGGGCCGCCGTCCAGCAGAGCCTTTGCCACGGCCGCATAGTAGGCGGGGTAGTCGCCGGGGAGGGTGGGTTCGACGCGGCCGCCGCCCGTCAGGGGGGACTCTCCGGAGCCCACTCGGCCCCACATCGACTCGGGTTCCGTGCCCCAGTCGGCAGTCGTGTCCGGGCGCTGCCCCTCCCGCAGCGCCGCCTCCTGCGGATCCAGCCCGTACTTGACGTATCCCGCCTTCGAGCCCAGCACCCGGAAGCGGGGGCCGAGTTGGGCGGTCGTCGCGGAGACGTAGAGGTGGGAGCGGACGCCGCTCGCGTGCGTGAGGGCGATGAAGGTGTCGTCGTCCGTCTCGGCGCCGGGGCGGCGGATGTCGGCCTCGGCGTACACCTGCGTGACCGGGCCGAAGAGGACCAGCGCCTGGTCGACGACATGACTGCCGAGGTCGTACAGCAAACCTCCGATCTCTGTCGGGTCGCCGGACTCCCGCCAGCCGCCCTTGGTCTGCGGCCGCCAGCGTTCGAAGCGGGACTCGAAGCGCCATACGTCGCCCAGCTCGCCGTCGGCCAGGAGCCGGCGGAGCGTCAGGAAGTCGTTGTCCCAGCGGCGGTTCTGGAAGACGGACAGGAGCAGTCCGCGCTCCTCGGCCAGCGCCGCCAGCTCGCGCGCCTCGGCCGCCCTACCCGCGATCGGCTTGTCGACGACGACCGGCAGGCCCGCCTTCAGGGCGGCGGTGGCGAGCGGGACGTGCGTCTTGTTGGGGGACGCGATGACGACCAGGTCGAGCTCGTCGGCGCGGGCGAGCAGGTCGTCGGGCGTGGCGGCGACGCGGACGTCCGGGTGCTCGGCGCGGGCCTGCCGCTGCCGCTCGGGGTTCGACGTGACCACCGTGTCCAGGGCGAGGCCCTCGGTGGCGGCGATCAGCGGGGCGTGGAAGACGGAGCCGGCCAGGCCGTAGCCGACGAGGCCCACACGGAGGGGAGTAGCACTCATGAAACCCACTTTCGCAACGCTGTTGCCAAAGTGCAAGCGCCAGGGAGAATGGACGGCGTGAACAGGACGAACGGCGGCGCCAATCTGCTCGCCCTGCGCAGCCACAACGCCGCGCTGGTGCTGGACCTGTTGCGTACGGCAGGAGGGGCGGGCATCAGCCGGCTCGAACTCGCCGAGCGCACCGGCCTCACCCCGCAGGCCGTCAGCAAGATCACCGCCCGGCTGCGCGAGGACGGGCTCGCGGCGGAGGCCGGGCGCCGGGCGTCGACCGGGGGCAAGCCGCGTACGGTGCTGCGGCTCGTGCCGGAGGCCGGGCATGCGGTGGGCGTGCATCTGGACCGGGACGAGCTGACGGCCGTGCTCTGTGATCTGACGGGAGCCGTGGTCGCTCAGCGCCGGGCCCCGCTGGATCTGGGGGCCGGTGCGCAGACGGTCATCGAGCGGGCCGTGCGGGAGGTGGGGGAGCTGGTGGCCGGGGGCGGCCGGCCGGGTGCCGTGCTCGGTGTGGGCGTTGCGCTGCCCGGGCCGCTCGACCATCGGCGCGGTGTGCTGCACCGGGTCACCGGGTTCCCGGAGTGGAACGGCTTCCCGCTGCGGGACGTGCTCGCGCGGCGGCTCTCGCTGCCGGTCGTGGTCGACAAGGACACCAACGCCGCCGCCCTCGGGCTCGCCGTCGGCGGCGAGGCCGCGTCCGGCACGTCCTTCGCCTACCTGCACTTCGGGGCGGGGCTGGGCGGGGGGCTCGTGATCGGGGGAGCGGTGCACCGGGGTTCCCGTACGGGAGCCGGGGAGTTCGGGCACCAGGTCGTCCAGCTGGACGGCCCGCCCTGCGGGTGCGGCAACCGTGGCTGCGTCGAGGCGCTGTGCCTGGCCGCCGTGGCGCGCGGTGACCTGACGGAGGCGGCCCGGGTGCTCGGTACCGCGGCCGGCAACCTGGTCGCGCTGCTCGACGTCGACCTCGTCCTGCTGGGCGGCCGCACGGTCGCCGCGGCGCCGGAGACCTTCGTACGGGGAGTCGCCGACGTCCTCGACGAACGCGCCCGGCGTGCGGGCGGGGACGCGGTGCCGGTGCGGGTCGCCTCCGGCGGGGAGCGGGGGGAACGCGCGGGACACGGTGAGCGCGAGGTCGCCGAAGGAGCGGCCCAGCTGCTGCTGGCGCCGTTGTTCGGGAGGGCCGACGGGTGAGGCCGGCTCGGGTGGGCGCGCGGACGGGGATCGTGCACGTGCGCTGATCGAGGGGACTTGCGGAGCCGTACGGAATGGCACCGCCGGGAAGCCGCTCCCACCCGGCATGGTCATCTGATTATGCGACTGCACACACCCGCCCCGTTCTGCCTCGCAGCAGCCGCCCTCCTCGCCGCAGCGCCCCCGGTGCACGCGGAATCCCCCGCCGAGCTGCCCAGCTGCGCCACCGACGACCAGGACTTCCCCCTCACCACCCGCCTCCACGGCGGCCCGGGTTCCTACACGGCCGGCGGCGGATTCGGCACCTGGTACCTGGAACTCACCAACACCACCGGGCGGACCTGCACCGGCATCCACCCCGTCGTCGTACTCGTCGACGGCAAACGCGCCCTCAAGCCGTCCCAGCCCCGCCTGGAGTTCTACGGCAGCCCGAGCGGAAACCGGGACGGCACCCCGGGCACGACGCCGGACGCGACCCCGACCGGCGGCCCGGACGCCACCCGCCCCCGCCCCGTCCGCTTCGAGACCACCGACGAGGAAGAACTCGTCGGCGCCTTCGACGGCTTCCCCGGCTTCACCGTCGGCCCCCGCGCGACCCTCACCGTGAAGGTCCGGCTGGCCATCACCTCGGACGCCGTGCCGAACGAGGTCACCGCCAACGCGGCCGTCGTCCAACGCCATGACGGCGACGGCGACTGGGTCGGCCAGTCCAACGACTACCGCTTCACCATCGACGCCGACCCCGACACCGGCACCCACACCGCCGCCCCGACCCACCCCGCCGACCAGGCCGCCTCCGCCCGCCCGCCCGACCCCACCGCCTCGGCCACCCCCGGCACCTCCCGCAACCAGCTCACCCTCGCCGACGAGCTCGCCCGCACCGGCCTGACCTCCTCCTCCGGCGCCGCCCTCGCGGCCACCGCGGCGCTCCTGCTGGTCGGCGCGGGGCTGTTGTTCGCCCGGAGGCGGCGCTGAGGTCGCACGACCGTTCCCTGAAGATCGGGCCTGTGCTTACGCTGGGGCGCACGCAGCACGCAGCACGCACGGCGGCAGGAGATCGCGCACATGGCAGACCGCAAGCCCATCGAGTCATGGCTCACCGACATGGACGGTGTGCTCATCCACGAGGGCATCCCGATCCCCGGTGCCGACGCCTTCATCAAGAAGCTGCGTGAGTCCGGCAAGCCCTTCCTCGTCCTCACCAACAACTCGATCTACACCCCCCGCGACCTGCACGCCCGGCTGAACCGCATGGGCCTGGAGGTGCCGATCGAGAACATCTGGACGTCGGCGCTGGCCACCGCGCAGTTCCTCGACGACCAGCGCCCCGGCGGCTCGGCGTACGTCATCGGCGAGGCGGGCCTGACGACCGCGCTGCACGACATCGGCTACATCCTCACCGACCACGAGCCGGACTACGTCGTCCTCGGCGAGACCCGCACCTACTCCTTCGAGGCCATGACCAAGGCGGTCCGCCTCATCAACGACGGCGCCCGCTTCATCTGCACCAACCCAGACGAGACCGGCCCCTCCGCCGAGGGCCCGCTCCCCGCGACCGGTGCGGTGGCCGCGCTGATCACCAAGGCGACCGGCAAGCAGCCGTACTTCGCGGGCAAGCCGAACCCGCTGATGATGCGCACCGGCCTGAACGCCATCGGCGCCCACTCCGAGACCAGCGCCATGATCGGCGACCGCATGGACACCGACGTGCTGGCCGGTATGGAGGCCGGCATGCAGACCTTCCTGGTGCTCACCGGCCTGACCCGGCCCGAGCACGTGGAGAACTTCCCGTACCGGCCGTCGAAGGTCGTCGACTCGATCGCGGACCTCGTCGAGCGGGTCTGACAGCGCGGGGCCGACACAGCGGATCCGATACCGCGGATCCGGCACCGCGCATCAGAACCGCGCGTCCGAAACCCCGTACACCCGCAATACGACCCGTACGGAGCAGTCCGGCCCCCATTGAGGATGCGGGGCCGGTGCTCCGGGGGGAGCCTCCAGGTAACTGGAGGTTCACGATGGGATCACTGCGAGTCACTCTCTGCGCGATCGCCGCCCTCGGGACGGTGGCCGTCACACCGGCGGCGGCACACGCGGCACACGCGGCGGACGGGGGTGTCTCGGTCAGCCCGTCGTCCGCCCGCCCCGGCAGCGATGTCGCGGTGCGGGTGAGCGGATGCCCGGAGAAGACCGCCAAGGCAGTCTCCCCGGCGTTCGTCACCGACGCACGCCTCACCGTCGGCGCCGACGGCACCCTCGTCGGCGAGAGCCGCGTCCGCTCGACGCTCCGGGCGGGGACGTACGACGTGAAGGTCGCCTGCGGCGCCGCGTCCGGCACGGGCGCCGTCACCGTCGTACGGCAGGGGGCGGACCGGTCCGTGGGGCACGGGGCGGAGCCTTCGGTCCCCGCCTCTCCGGTGGCCCCCGTCCGGGCCGGCGGCGGTGGCGCCGCACAGCTCGCCGTCGTGGACGCCCGCGCGGCCGGTCCCGGCACGGCGCACACCGTGACCGGGCTGGTCCTCGCGGGCGTCGCCGCGACCGCGGTGGCGCTGCGGAGCAGCCGTCGGAGCCGACGGCAGCGCTGACCATGGCGGACCACGAACGCTCCCCGCACGGCGGCCGCCTCCTCATGGGCGTCGCCTGGGCCGTGCTGCTGCTCGGGCTGTGGCTGTGGGGGCGGGAGGTCACCGACATCCGGCAGGCCGTGTCCGCGCCGGTGTCGGGCGACGTCGCCGCGGTCGGACGGCCCCAGAGGGTACAACTTCCTCCCGCGGTACGGCCGTTGGGGGACGCATTGCCGCAGCGCCTCGACATCCCTGGGCTCGACGTGCAGGCACCGGTCGTCGCCCGGGGGCTCGATCGGCAGGGCGCGGTCGATCCGCCGCCCTACGGCCAGGCCGGCGCCGTCGGCTGGTACGCGGCCGGGGTGAAGCCGGGCGCCGCCGGTGCCGCGGTGATGGTGGGGCATGCCGACACCGCGACCCGGCCCGCCGTCTTCCACCGGCTCCGCGCGCTGCGGCCCGGCGCGACCGTGCGGGTGCTCCGCGACGACGGCAGGGTCGCCGAGTTCACCGTGGAGGACGTGCACGTCGTCACCCGCGACCGCTTCGACGCCCGGCAGGCCTACGGAACCCACCGCTCGGGCCGCGCCGAACTGCGCCTGATCACCTGCGGCGGCACCTTCGACCGGACGACCCGCAGCTACACGGCGAACGTGATCGTGTCGGCGTATCTCACGGGGACGGGCCTGTAGGTGCCTGCCCGGCCGCCCCGGTCCGCACCTTCGGGGCCGCGCGGCGCAGGCCCCAACCTCCGGACGGCGCTGCCACCTGGCCCGGTCGACGGCCGCTCCCCCTGAGCCGTCGACCGGGCCGGCCCTCAACCGCGGGCGCACGGGCTGCGGGAGTAACCCGGCGACCGGCGCGGGAGGTCTGGGTGATCAGTGGGGGATTGTCCGACCGGGGGCTGGGGCCGTACGGGAAGACTGTAGAGCGGAACACGGCCGGGGCCTAGGGCCAGGTGGCCCGGGGCGCACAAGCGGAGGGGCGGGGTGCTACGCGCGTCCCCCGTCGTCCGCCCGCCCCGCCTCGCGGCGCAGCCCGGCGTCGTCCGCGACCCTGTCGATGACCGTCTGCGCGACCCGGTCCAGGGGCAGTTGGTGGCGGCGTGCGTACTGGCGCAGGGCGACGAAGGCGTGGTCGGCGGGGGCGCCCCAGCGCTCGGCGAGCATGCCCTTGGCCTGCTCGATGCGCACCCTGCTGGACAGCGCCTGCTGCAACTGACCGGCGAGGGTGCGGCATTGGGCGTACGTCGTGTTGTTCTGCAGTCCGAGGGCCGCGCAGTCGGCGATGACCTGGGCGAGGCGCAGCTCGGCGGAGTTGCCGGGGGAGGTGTCGGTGGAGGCGTCGGGGAGCGTGGGGAAGAAGACGCTGAGCGCGCCGAGCAGCCGCTGCCGGCGGCGCAGGGGGACGGCGAGGGCGGCCTCGATGTCGTGGGCCAGCGCCCGCTCGGTGAACTCCGGCCAACGGGCGGCCGCGCGGGCCGCGCGGATCGAGACCGGCGGTACCGGCCGGCCGGTGCTGTAGCTGTCCAGGCAGGGTCCGCCGCCGCGCTGGGCCTGAAGCAGCTCGGTCGCGATCTCCTCGTGTGCGCTGCTCGCGGTCAGCGACACCGCCCGGTCGTTCTCGATCAGCATGATCCCGGCGGCCCGCGCGGACAGTAAGTGCACACAGTGGTCGGCGACCCGGCGTAAGTAGTGCGCGGACTCGAACCCGTCGGTGAGGGTGTCCGCCGCCTCCACCAGTGCCTGCGCCAGCCGGATCTCCCGGGTGGATGGGTGCATGAGCGCGTACTCCCCTTCCCCTGTCGCCCGCCCCCTTGCAGGCGTGCGTCCACCCCGGTCATCGGCGTCGCGGCAGTGGCTGTAACAGCTCCCCGACAAGCCTCGGGCGGCCTCGTGTGCCTCACGCCGCGTATGTCAGGATTGAGGCTTGGAACAGTGCACCCGAGGGGGAGTTGGATGTACCCGAAGAGGGGGGTCGGAGTGCGGACGTCCGCGATGGTGCTGGGGGCGGCACTGCTGGTCGCGGGATGTTCGTCCTCCGGGGACGGCGAGGAGCCGCAGGCGGACGCCGGGATCAGCCAGCAGCCCAAGGACACCGACCCGTTCTGGGTGAACCCGGACGGGAACGCGGCGCAGCAGGTCGTGGCCTACCAGAAGGACGGCAAGAAGGAGGACGCCGAGCAGATCCGCAAGATCGCGCAGCAGCCGACGGGCGAGTGGATCAGCCCGGAGAACCCTCAGGACGAGGCGCGCGGTTTCACGGAGGCCGCCGACAAGGCGGGCCGTACGGCGCTGCTCGTCCTCTACAACATCCCGCACCGCGACTGCGGCCAGTACTCCCAGGGCGGTGCCGCCGACGGCAACGCCTACCGGGCCTGGATCGACGGGGTGGCCAAGGGCATCGGCGACCGGTCCGCGACGGTGATCCTGGAGCCGGACGCGCTCCTGCACCTGGTCGACGGCTGCACTCCGGACGAGTACCACGAGGAGCGCTACGACCTCCTCAAGGGCGCCATCACCAAGCTCAAGTCCCTGAAGAACACCAAGGTCTACGTGGACGCGGGCAACGCCGGCTGGGGTCACCCCGACCAGATCTTCGAGCCCCTGAAGTGGGCGGGCATCGACCAGGCCGACGGCTTCTCGGTCAACGTCTCCAACTTCTACACGACCAAGGACTCGATCGCGTACGGCAAGGAGCTCTCCGCCAAGGTGGGCAACAAGCCCTTCGTGATCGACACCAGCCGCAACGGCAACGGCCCCTACACCGAGGGCGACCCGGACGAGCGCTGGTGCAACCCGCCGGGCCGCGCGCTGGGCGAGACGCCGACGACGAAGACGGCGGACCCGCTGGTGGACGCGTATGTGTGGGTCAAGCGCCCGGGCGAGTCGGACGGCGAGTGCAAGGGCGGCCCGAAGGCGGGCGAGTGGTGGGCGGAGTACGCCCTGAAGCTGGCCAAGGCCAGCGAATAGCTTCTTGTACGTAGCTTGGGGGCGCCCTCCGTCACGGAGGGCGCCCCCAAGTCATCCACGGCTACGGGACCTTGACCCACTGCGCCTTGCTGGGCGTCCCCTGGTCGTCGGTCACGAACAGCATGTACCAGCCCGACGGAACCAGGTTCCGGTTCGTCGGCACGGTCACCGTGATCTTGTCCCCGGACTTCTCGAAGTCCAGCGCGACCGACCGCTGGTCGACGTCCGTGACGTGGGTGGACGCGCTCGGCCGGATCAGCCGTACGTTCTGGATGGACGAGGCGTGCTGCGAGGTGAACGTGCCCGTCCCGCCGCGCCTGATGGTCTGCGGGCCACCGGACAGCGACGGCTGCGCGTCCCGGTACAGATACGGCGGCGTGTAGATCTCGATCCGCTGCTCGAACTTGCCCGGCTTGGTGTTGGCCTTGTCGGCGTACAGCGAGTCCGAACCGAAGAACATCACGCGGCCGTCGGGCAGCAGGATCGACCCCGAGTGGTAGTTACGGCCCACCAGCGGGTCGGCGACCCGGTCCAGGGTGCCCTTGTCCGGGTGGTAGATCCGCGCCTGGAGGATGTTGGAGTCGCCGCGGCCCCGGTAGTCCTCGGAGCCGCCGGACACCAGCACGGTGTCGTCGGGCAGGACCGAGGCCTGCGGATAACGCGTGCCCTTCTCCAGCGACGGCCCGTCCACGAACTTCGGGTCGTCCGCCTTGAGATCGATGATCCGCGTCTTGTTGCTGGACTCCTTGGACTCGCCGACGCCACCGCCGCCGATCACCATGTACTTCTCGTCCTGCGCCGGCGGCAGCAGCACCGTGCCGGAGGTCTCCATCAGCTTGGGGTCGCTCAGCCCGGGCAGCTTGGTGAACTTGTTGGTGGCCACGTCCCAGATGCCCGGATCACGGCCCACGTCGTCGGGGCCGTAGCCCGCGTTCGAACCCGAGTAGAAGACCTTGCCGTTCTCCAGCGGGAACAGCGCCGGGTACGTCGGGAACTGCCGGATCTTCGACGTGTACGTCCACTTCTTGGTCTTCGGGTCGTACAGCTCGTTCTTGCCCGGCACCAGCTGGCCGATGTCGTCGAGGCCGGAGACGCTGAGGATCTTGCCGTTGCCCAGGGTGGTGAGCGTCGGGTACCAGCGGGCCTCGTGCATCGGGTCGACCTTGATGTACTTCTCGGCGACCGGGTCGAACTCATAGCTGTCCCGGATGCCCTGGAAGTCCTTCTTGTCGAGGGCGAGCTTCTGCGCGATGCCGTAAGTGTTACGCGCGTCGGCGCCGGTCAGACCCTGGATGCGGTAGTTGTCCTGGGTGCCGGTCTCGTATTTGGCGCCCTTCTTCTGCGCCTCGACGTAGATACGGCCGAGACCGGGGTCGTTGCGCAGGAACTTGCCGGTCGCCTTGTCGAAGACCTTCTTCGCGCGCGGCACCAGCACCGGGTCCTTGGAGACGAACGTCTTGCCGTTCTCCTTGCCGGTGAACTTGGTGCCCGCGGGCAGCGTGATCGGCTCGTCCGGGTTCTCGTTGTGGACGATCATCAGGCCGCCGGCCTTGGTGACGTCACCCTTGAGCTTCTCGTACCGCTTCGTACCGCCCGCGATCAGCAGGTTGCCGTTGGCCAGCTGGGTGTGGCCGGTGCAGAACAGGTCGTTCGGCGTCGGCACCTTCTTGATCGTGCCCTTGACCGGGTCCCAGATCCGGGTGTCGTACTTCTTCGCGTCGAAGTTGTCCTGATTGTTGCCCGAACCCGCGATCAGCAGCACCTTGCCGGTGTGCAACAGCGCCGCGTGGATGGTGTTCTGGCGGTACTCCTCGGGAAACTCGACGATCTCCCACTTGCCGTTCTCGGCTTTGTACTCGGGTTTGTTGATCTGGTACTGGTGGTATTTCTCGGTGCCGACGCGATAGAGCCACGGCCCGTTCATCCCGGCCAGCGCGAGTACCACCGCCGTACCTATCGCGAGTCGACGGGCGCGGCGGCGGCCTGCACGGTCGTTCATTCCTTACGTCCCCCAAGTCCACCAAGGGCGATCTGCATCGTCTGATCGTTACCACCACTGCCGGACGCGGCCCAACTCGGCTTGTGCTGCGGCGCGTGCGGGGCATGCCCCGTGTGCGGAGCATGGGACCCGTGCGGAGCATGGGACGCGTGCTGCGCGGGCAGCGGTTGCGGCTCCGGCTGGTACGGCGCGGGCTGGGCCGGCACCGGCGCGGCGGGCTTCTTCTTCTCCTGCCGCAGCATGTAGCGCCAGGCGAAGATCGGTGTCGCGGTGATCAGCATGGCGAAGGTCGCCCAGATGATCATCGCGGGGTGCGAGTGCCCGTACACGAATCCGGCGGCGATCGACGCGCCGAAGATCACGATGAAGTACCAGTGGTACCGGAAGGTCCCGAACCACCGGTCGGGGCTGGCCGAGTCGCCCTTCGGCGTCACCACGAACTTGCTCTTCTTGCGCAGCACCGAGTCGATCAGCGCCTTCGCGTACAGCGGTGCCGACAGCGCGGACATCACCATGCCGGCCACACCGCCGGAGCCCTCGGGCTCGTGCGGGGAGACGTTGTGGCGGCGGTTCCAGACGTACAGGCCGATCTGGAGCGCGGAGGCGTTGCCGTAGAGCATCAGCCAGATCGTCGGGTCGATGTTCACACCCGAGGCGCCCAGGCCCAGGAACAGCGCGCAGCTCAGCGCGGCCAGGATCCAGTTGAGCGCGGACATCGGGTAGAAGATGATCATCATCGTGTAGTTGAAGAGCTTGCTCGGCGGCAGCGAGTACCAGCCCTTCCAGTACTGCTTGAGGATCGTCTCGTACGTCCCTCGCGACCAGCGCATCTGCTGGGTGAAGAAGTCCGTCCAGGCGCTCGGGCCCTCACCGACGGCGAGCACGTCCGGCGTGTAGACCGACTGCCACTTCTTGCCCGTGGCCGGGTTCTTGTGGCGGTGGATCTCGAAGCCGGTCGCCATGTCCTCGGTGATCGAGTCGTACAGACCGCCGATCTGCTTGAGCGCCTTGATGCGTACGGCGTTCGACGTACCCACGAACATCGGCCCGCCGTAGCGGTTGCCCGCGCGCTGGATGAGGGCGTGGAAGAGGAACTGCTGCGACTCGGCGGCCTTGGTGACGAAGTTGTCGTAGTTGCCGTACACCTGCGGGCCGATGACGAAGCCGACGTTCGGGTCGCGGAAGAAGCCGAGCATCCGCTCCAGGTAGTTCGGCAGCGGCACGTGGTCGGTGTCGACGGAGGCGAAGAAGTCGTAGTCGTCGCCGTGGGCGTCGAGCCAGGCGTTGTAGTTGCCGTGCTTGGTCTTGGCGCGGTGCGGGCCCTTGGCCTGGTTCCACTTCGCGACGCCCTTGCGGGAGAAGTGGTGCACGCCGAGCCGGGCGCAGACCTCCTTGACCTCCGGGTCGTCGCCCTCGTCGAGGAGCCAGACGTGCAGCAGACCCCGGTGGCGCAGCTTGACGGCCGCCTCCAGGGTCTTCGTCACCATCTCCAGCGGCTCCTTGCCGGGCACGAAGGAGGTGAGGAAGGCCACTCTCGTGCCGGTCTCCGGCACCACCGGGATCGGGTCGCGGGCGACCAGGGTGGCGTGCGCGTTGGACAGCACGTTCATGCAGCGGAAGAACTCGATCAGGCCGATCGAGACGAGCATGACTATGTCGAGCGCCGGCAGGAAGTCGAAGGCGGGATAGTCCCGTTCGGTCCAGTGCTCGGGCTGCAGCAGCCAGAACAGCAGGACCAGGGAGAGCACCGGGGCCGCGGCCAGCATCAGCGCGACTCTGATCCGGTGCGGTTCCTGCGAGATCAGCGAGCGGTACTGGACCCGGTACGGCTTGTTCGGGTCGGGCTGGGTGAGGGGACCGGCCAGCCGGCTGTAGTGCTCGTAGTCGTACTTGGGCAGCGTCTTCTTGATCCGGCGGAACGTTCCCGTCCGATGCGTAGGCACCCTGAGTTGGGTGGTCTGAGACGGGTCGAAGTTCTGCCGGGCGCCCGTCGGCGTCGACGTCATGAGTCATCCCCCCACACGCAGGTCACCGCGTGTCTCTCGGTTCCGTTTACGACTGTGTCGATCCCCCTCGACCGTCACAGGCGTATCAGTGGCGGGCCGCAGTCACCACATCTTCTCCACCATAGACATGGAACAGCGACCTTCCGGTTGCATCATGCCCCCCTCGGCATGCGGTCATGAACGGGGCCCCCTACTCCCCGGCAAAAACCGGCAACCGGCTCCTTGCCCCCCAACTGCCGCGAATCCGCAGCATCTTGAAAAACCAATCACCAGGTTCTACGTCGTCTCACATGATCGCAAGATGCGAAACGAGGTGTTTACCGGTCATACGCGCTCATTGTGGCACCTGTGGGGGTGTTGTGTACCCGTTGTGGACACGCGGGCGCGGATGTTGCCGAAGTGCTCGCTTATGGCCTCCTCCGCCCGTATTGCGTCGCCCGACCGCACCGCGTCCACGATCTCCCGGTGCTGCCGGCAGGTGACCAGCGGATCCTGCGGGGCGCCGCCGAGGTCGGTGTGGACGCGGTGGAAGGCGTCCCAGAACGCCTCCATGACCTCGCCCAGCAGCGCGTTGTCCAGCCCCCGGTAAAGGGTGGCGTGAAACGCCCGGTCGGTCTCGGCGATGCCGTCGCCGCCCCGCGCCGCCTGCTCTTCCATACGGTCCACGAGCGCGTCCAGTTCAACGAGGTCGGCGTCCGGAACCCGCCCCGCGAGCCGCGACACCAGCCCCGTCTCCACGGCCTCCCGAAGCTGCAGCAGCTGGAGCAGGGTGTCCTCGCCGCGGTAGTGCCCGGCGACCGTGCGGAAGGCGAGGCCCTCGATCATCGGCGCCAGGGACATCGAGCCGACGTAGGTCCCGAACCCGTGCCGGATCTCGACGATGCCCATGGCCTGCAGCCCCTTGAGCGCCTCGCGCACGGAGTTCCGGCTGGCACCCAGAAGCGCCATCAGCTCGGGCTCCGTCGGCAGCGGGGCCCCCGAGGGCAGCCGACGGTCGATGATGAGCCTCTTGATCCGCTCCTGAAGGTCACGCGCTGCCATGGCCAGAGGGTATCCGGCCAAACACGAGAACAGCCCCTCGCTTGCACGAGGGGCCTTCACCGTCTGTGCGCCGCCAGGGACTCGAACCCCGGACCCGCTGATGCTGCATTTCCCGGGGGGTAACCCCCGGACCCCCAGCCGCCCCTGCAGGACCCGGGGGGCCGGCCCAAAAGCGAAGGCCCCCCGCACTGGCGAGGGGCCTTCACCGTCTGTGCGCCGCCAGGGACTCGAACCCCGGACCCGCTGATGCTGCATTTCCCGGGGGATGACCCCCGGGCCCCCAGCCGCCCCTGCAGGACCCGGGGGGCCGGCCCAAAAGCGAAGGCCCCCCGCACTAGCGAGGGGCCTTCACCGTCTGTGCGCCGCCAGGGACTCGAACCCCGGACCCGCTGATTAAGAGTCAGCTGCTCTAACCAACTGAGCTAGCGGCGCCTGCTGACGGCGTAACTCTACATGACCTTCGAGGGTGCTCCTGACCGTGGGCAAGGGGGTGGGCGAGGCCCTCGGGGCCGCCGTAAACCATTCGGACCGTCAACATGCGAGTCCGGAAGACAGTTGTGAAACTGACGGTGTGTACAGGCGTGGACATTTCTATCTGGAGTGTGAGGGGAATCGCATGGAGACTCGGACTCCGGTATTCGAGGAATTCGATCCGGAGAGTGACTGCGACTGCCCCGGATGTGTTCACTGGCGACGCGTCCTGCCGCATTCCACGACCGCCCGCCACCCCGCCCTGCACCGGGCACTGATCGTCGCCGCAGCCGCCTCCGCCACCCTCGCCGTCGGCCACACGGCCCCGGCCCTCGCCGCCCCCCATCCTCCCGATCAACCCGGCGTTCCCGCAGGTGACGAGCCCGCGTCGCCCCAGGGCGGCAAGGCCCCGCTGCACGGCCCGGGCGGCCGGCCGGCCAAGCCGGGCACGCTCAAGACGCCCACGACCACCCGCGCGGAGATCATCAGACGGGCCAAGAAATGGGTCGCCGAGAAGGTGCCGTACAGCATGTACAGGTACTGGTCGGACGGATACCGGCAGGACTGCTCGGGTTTCGTCTCGATGGCCTGGAGTCTGCCCGGAAACGAATGGACCGGAAGCCTCGACCAGTACGGCGTACGCATCGCCAAGGAGGATCTGCAGCCCGGCGACATTCTTCTGTTCCACAATCCGGCGGACCCCCAGAATGGCTCGCACGTCGTCATTTTCGGCGGCTGGACGGACCACACGCACACCTACTACGTCGCCTACGAGTCGATCCGCCCGCACGCCCGCCGACTGGTCACCCCGTACGCCTACTGGACCCACTCCGACCACTACCTCGCGTACCGCTACAAGGGGCTGGTGAGCGGCGCGAAGGGGTCGAAACCGGGCACCGGCCTGTCGGACACGGGTCAGTCGGACACCGCCGAGCCCAAGGACCCCGAGCCCGGGACGCCGTACCCGGGACGGGCGTATTTCGGCCCCGGAGCCAACAACAAGTACGTCACCCAGCTGGGCCGGATGCTCGTCGAGCGCGGTGCCGGCCGGCACTACTCCTCCGGCCCGGGCCCCCGCTGGACGGACGCGGACCGCAGGGCCACGCGCGCGTTCCAGCTGGCGCAGGGCTGGCGGGGACGGGACGCGGACGGGCTGCCGGGACCGCGGACGTGGGAGCTGCTGGTGACGGGCAAGGGCAACGACGTGAAGGCGGCCGGGGCGGGTGCCGCCGGGCAGCCGTCGTCGCACGGGGTGCCGGGATATCCGGGGCGGGCGATGTTCCGGCCGGGCGCCGGCAACGAGTACGTCACCCAGCTCGGCAGGCAACTGGTGAAGAAGGGATACGGCAAGCACTACAGGACCGGGCCGGGGCCGCGCTGGGGCGAGGCGGACCGGCGAAACGTCGAGGCCTTCCAGCGCGCCCAGGGCTGGCGGGGCGGCGCGGCGGACGGCTATCCGGGGCCGGAGACCTGGCGACGGCTCTTCTCGTCACCCGGCACCCCCGGTGCGGAGGCTGGAGGCACCCCTTGACCACGACCACTTCTCACCCGCCCGAGTCGGAGGGCGTCCCGGACTCGGGGGCGGCGCCTCGCCCGCCGCGGCTGATCCAGAACGAGGCGACCACCGAGATCCCCGTCCATCTGCTGTTCCGCGACGGCCCCGACCCGGTCTCCGTGCCGCTGAGGCCGACGGTCGTGGCACGCCGGCAGGGCACGGGCGAGCAGCCGCGCCTGCGTCAGCCGGTGCAGCCGGCGCCGCGTTCCGTGCCGGAGATGGACCGCGACCTGGTGGAGCGGCCCGCGCGGGTGCTGCCCGGGGCGGTGGGTGTGCTCGCCGGGGCGTGCGGGGTGGCCGGGTGCCTGGCCACCTCGTGGTGGGCGGGGGTGCTGCCGCCGCCGGCGGTGGAGGTGCTGGCGCTGCCGGCGTCCGCGGGGGCGGGGCTGGGGCCGGTGCAGTGGGCGGCGTACACGGGGGCCGGGGCGCTGGGGCTGTTCGGCCTCGGCGGGCTGGCGCGGGGGCGGACCGGGCGGGCCTGGGTGCTCGGGCTGTTCGGCCGCTACCGGGGGACGGTGCGGCGCACCGGCCTGCTGTGGGTCAACCCGTTGGTGCTGCGCCGCCGGGTCGACGTACGGCTGCGGCACTGGCGGAGCGAGCCGATGGCGGCGGCCGATGCCGGCGGGGTCGCGCTGCGGGTGGTCGTACTCGTGGTGTGGCGGGTGCGGGACACCGCGCGGGCGCTGCTCGGGGTGGAGGACCACGAGACGTATCTGCGCGAGTGTGTCGAGGCGGCGCTGGCCCGGGTGCCGGTGGAGATGCCGGGGACCTCGCGGGGAGCCGTCGAGGCGGCCGGGGAGACGCTGACGCGGCTGGTGGGGCGGGACGCGGAGGCGGTCGGGCTCGAGGTGTACTCGGTGCGGCCGGTGCGGGTGGAGTACGCCCCCGAGTTCGCCGCCGCCATGCACCGTCGCCGGATCGCCGCGCTGGACGCGCAGCAGCGGGCGTCCGTGCTCACCTCGGTCGTGGACTCGGTGGAGGACACGGTGACGCGGCTGACCATGCGGGGTCTGGTCGAGCTGGACGACTACGAACGCAAGGCGCTGGTCAAGGACTTGACGGTGGCGTTCTGTGTGGGGCGGGGCGAGGCGGGCACCTGACGGGCGTCCGACGGGCGCCTGACGGCCCGTCGAACGTGTTCGTCGATTGGTATGGACATGTTCAACAGTCAGCAATAATCTGGGACTTGGTCTAGACCTGCAAGCTCACTGAACCTCCCCCACGTTCCCAGGAGCAGCAGCATGCGCAGAAAGACCAAGTGGTACGCCGCCGCACTCGGACTCACCACGGCCGGCGCCCTCGTGCTCTCCGCCGGAGGCGCGAGCAGCCACGGCTACACCGACCTCCCCATCAGCCGGCAGAAGCTCTGCCAGAACGGCACCGTGACCAACTGTGGCCCCATCCAGTGGGAGCCGCAGAGCGTCGAGGGCCCGAAGGGCTTCCCCGGCTCCGGCCCGGCCGACGGACAGATATGCAACGCGGGACTGGGTCAGTTCGCCCAGCTCAGCGCCCCGAGGACGCCGTCCGGCGGGGCCTGGCCCACCACCCGGGTGACGGGCGGCCAGAGCTATACGTTCCGCTGGCAGTTCACGGCCATGCACGCCACGACCGACTTCAAGTACTACGTCACCAAGCCGGGCTGGAACCAGAACCACAACCTGGCCCGCTCCGACCTCAACCTCACCCCGTTCCTGACCGTCCCTTACAACGGTCAGCGGCCACCGGCCACCCTCTCCCACAGCGGCAGGCTGCCGTCCGGGCTGAGCGGCCACCACGTGATCCTCGCCGTCTGGACGATCGCGGACACGGGCAACGCGTTCTACGCGTGCTCGGACGTCACGTTCTGAGGTTCCCTTGAGTCAGCGCCCCGGCCGGCGTGGGTACGTTCCTCCCACGCCGGCCGAACGAAGGCCGTGCACGGCCTTCGGGGGACCTCATGGAAGCCTTCTTCTACATCGTGCCCGCCATCATGATCGCGATCGCCTCCCTGGCGGCGGTCACGGTGATCCGCCGCTCCCTGCGGGTCAGCCGCGCCTGGGAGAGCGGTATGACCGCCGAGGCGCGCTGTTTGCGGGCGTACACCAGGACGAGCGGCGGCGGTGGTGACAGTTCGGTGCACACGACCCTGTACCACGTGTACGAGTTCACCACGCGCGACGGCCGTGGCGTCCGGTTCGAGGAGGGGGGCGGGCCGGGGACGATCGTCGAGGGTGACATCGTCACCGTGCACTACGTGCCGGACGACCCGGAGACGGCCACGGCCAAGCCCCCGGCGCCCGGGAAGCTCGCGGCGGGCACGGGGTGCGTGCTGGCCTTCCTGGGCGTGTTCATCCTCGGCGCCATCGCCTTCATGGTGGTGACGCACGCGATGTTCTCCACGGCGGACGACTTCCTGCAGCCGTAGGGCTCCGGCACTCCACATCTGACGGTACGTCAACTACCGTGCGCCTCCATGGAGTCCACTACGGGGCGCACGGTCGCGGAACTCGTGGCGGCGCGGTGGGGCGACCACCGGCCGGGGCTGTGGTTCGAGGGGCGGGCGCGCACGCAGCACGACGTGGCGGCCGGGGCCGCTGCCCGGGCGGCGCTGCTGGCCGACCTGCTGCCACCCGGCGCCGAGCCGCACATCGGCGTGCTCCTCGACAACACCCCCGAGTACCCGATGTGGTTGGGCGCGGCCGCCCTCGCGGGGGCCGCCGTCGCCGGGATCAACCCCACCCGGCGGGGAGCCGAACTCGCCCGCGACATCCTGCACACCGAGTGCCGGATCCTCGTCACCGAACGGTCCCACCTGCCCCTGCTCGACGGCCTGGACCTGCCCGGAGTACGGCTGCTGCTGACCGGCACACCGGAGTACGACGACCTGCTCGCGCCGTACGCGGACACGGTGCCCGACGCCTCCCGCGCCGCCCCGCACGACCGCCTCCTCCTCACTTCACCTCCGGCTCGACCGGCGCCCCCAAGGCCGCCATCTGCACCCAGGGGCGGCTGGCGGCTGCCGGGCGCTCCCTGGCCGACCAGTTCCTGGTCCGCCCCGACGACGTGCACTACGTCTGCATGCCGATGTTCCACGGCAACGCGGTCATCGCCGACTGGGCGCCCGCCCTCGCGGCCGGTGCGGGCGTGGCGCTGCGGCGGCGGTTCTCGGCGTCGGGGTTCCTGGCGGACGTGCGGCGGTACCGGGCGACGTACTTCACCTACGTGGGCCGCGCGATCCAGTACCTCCTCGCCACCGAGCCGCGCCCCGACGACCGGGACCACACGCTGCGGCTCGGCTTCGGCACGGAGGCGGGCTCAGTGGACGCCGCCGCCTTCGAGCGGCGGTTCGGGGTGCGGCTGGTGGAGGGGTACGGGTCGTCCGAGGGCGGGGCCGCCGTGCAGTGGTCGCCGGGGACGCCGGCGGGGGCCGTGGGGCGGGGAGCGCCCGGGCTCGTCGTACTCGATCCGGAGACCTGTGCGGAGTGTCCGCCGGCCGTCTTCGACGCGGACGGGCGGCTGGTCAACGGGGACGAGGCCATCGGGGAGCTGGTCAACCGGGGGCCGAGCCCCTTCGAGGGGTACTGGCGCAACCCGGAGGCGGAGGCGGAGCGGCGGCGGGAGGGCTGGTACTGGACGGGGGACCTGTTCTGCCGGGACGCCGACGGCTATCTGTACTTCGCCGGGCGCGGCGACGACCGGCTCCGGGTGGACGGCGAGAACCTGTCCGCCGCGATGATCGAGAACATCCTCGCCCGTTACGAGGGCGCGGCCGCCGTCGCCGTGTACGCGGTGCCGGATCCGGTGACCGGGGACCAGGTCATGGCGACGATCGCGGGCACCTTCGACCCGCTGTCCTTCGCCGGCTTTCTGGCCGCCCAGCCCGATCTGGGGACGAAGATGGCGCCGCGGTTCGTGCGGGTGGTGGAGCGGATGCCGGTGACGGCCACGAACAAGATCCACCGGGCGGGGCTCAGGCGGGAGGGACTGCGGTGTGCCGATCCGGTGTGGTGGCGGCCACGGGGGGAGCGGACGTACCGGAGGCTGACCGAGGCGGACGTCCAGGCGCATGCCGAAGGGCCCCTCGCTCCCACGAGAGGCCCTTCCGCCGGGGGTGTGGGTGGCGGAGCCCCCACAACGCGCGGCGAAGCCGCGCAATAACAGAGATGGCGAGGTGGTTCGCGCTTTCTGCGAACATGCCTCGCCATCGCCATGGTGCGCCGCCAGGGACTCGAACCCCGGACCCGCTGATGCTGCATCTCCCGGGGGATAACCCCCGGACCCCCAGCCGCCCCTGCACGACTCAGCTCGAAAAGCGAAGGCCCCTCGCTCCCACGAGAGGCCTTCGCTGTCTGTGCGCCGCCAGGGACTCGAACCCCGGACCCGCTGATTAAGAGTCAGCTGCTCTAACCAACTGAGCTAGCGGCGCATGACTCCCGCCGACCGCGCGTTCGTGCTCTCGCGGCTGGCGACAGAGAAAATACTACCTGGTCCCGACGGGTGCTTCTGACCACCGGTGCTCGGTGATCAGAAGCAGCTCGGTCAGTGCCTAGATCGCCAGCGACAGCAGCACCGGCGCGGCGTTCCGGTTCAGGGTGTCCGCCGCCTGGCGCAGCCGGTGGGCGTGCTCGACCGGGAGTGACAGGGCCAGGCAGCCCACCGAGGATCCGGCCGTGATCGGGACCGCCGCGCACACCGTGCCCACCGCGTACTCCTGGAGGTCGAGGTGGGGGACGGTCGGCGGCTGGGACTCCAGGCGGGAGAGCAGGACCCTGTCGCTGGTGATCGTGCGCGAGGTGAGGCGGGCCATCTTGTGACGGGAGAGATGGTCGCGCCGCCCGTTGTGGTCGAGCTGGCCGAGCAGGCTCTTGCCTATCGCGGTGGCGTGGGCGGAGTAGCGGAAGTCGACCCACTCGTTGACCACGGGTGTGGCCGGGCCGGCCGCGTACTGGTCGATCCTGACCTCTCCGTCGACGTACCGGCTGATGTAGACGGCGGCGCCGACCGAGTCGCGCAGCCGGTCCAGGGTGCGCTGGAGGTTCTCGCGCAGGGCCTGCTCGCGGCCCTGCGCGGAACCGAGTCGGTTCAGGGCGTCGCCGGTGACGTACGCCCCGTCGGCGACCTGCTCGACGTAGCCCTCGCGGCGCAGCATCCGCAGGAGGCTGGTCAGGCGCTCCGGGCCGATGCGGGTGTGCCGGGCGAGCTCGGCGTCGGTGATTCCTGTGCTGTGCCGCACCACGGTCTCCAGGACGCGCAGGGCGTCCTGGGCCGAGTGGTACGGCGCGGTCGGCTCGTGCTTCAGCGCCACGGTTCCCCCTGCGGTCGCTCCAGTGCCGGATTGCAGTCAGCCAATCCCCTTCACCATAACCGGCAAGAGGCTTGTAGTGAGCGGTTGTTGACGAGATTGCGACGCCCTCAACTGCGGTTCTAGCACTCTGGCATATGCCAGGAGCATGCTCCGGGAGGGGTCGTCACAGCACCGCGCTGAGAAACTCCCGGGTGCGGTCGTTCTCGGGGTCGTTGAAGATCTTCTCCGGCGAGCCGGCCTCGATGACCCGCCCGGAGTCGAACATCAGGACCTGGTCCGAGATGTCCCGGGCGAAGTTCATCTCGTGGGTCACACAGAGCATGGTGATGTCGGTGCTGCGGGCGATGTCCCGCAGCACGTCCAGGACGCCCGCGACCAGCTCGGGGTCCAGGGCCGAGGTCACCTCGTCGAGCAGCAGCACCTGCGGCCGCATGGCCAGTGCCCGGGCGATCGCCACCCGCTGCTGCTGGCCGCCGGACAGCTGGGTCGGGCGGGCGTCGCACTTGTCGGCGAGGCCCACCATCTCCAGCAGTTCACGGGCGCGCGCGTCCGCCTCGTCCTTGGACAGCCCGAGGACGGTGACCGGGGCCTCGGTGATGTTGCGCAGCACGGTCATGTTCGGGAACAGGTTGAACTGCTGGAACACCATCCCGATCTTCTTACGGACCTCACGCACCTGCTTCTCCGGGGCGGGGAAGAGCTGCTCCCCGGCGACCGTGATCGTGCCCTCGTCGGGCTTGGCCAGGGTCATCAGAAGCCGCAGGATCGTCGTCTTGCCGGAGCCGGACGGGCCGATCAGGGTGACGTGCTTGCCGGACGCGACGGAGAAGTCGAGCCGGTCGAGCACCGTGTTGGATCCGAAGCGCTTGGTGACGTTGTCGAAGCGGATCAGTTCGCCGCCGTCCACCGGAGGGTTGGCGCTCGCGTCGGGTTCTTTCATCAGAGGGGTGTCAGCTGACAAGGCGTCGCTCCAGGGCTCGTACGAGAAGGGAGGCCGGATAGGCGATGAAGACGAAGGCCACGCCGATGACCGTCAGGGGCTCGGTGAACTGGAAGTTCTCCTGCGCGAACAGCCGCGCCTCGCCGAGCATCTCCATGACCGTGATCGTCATCAGGATCGGGGTGTCCTTGAGCATCGCGATGACGTAGTTGCCGAGCGCCGGCACGACCCGGCGGATCGCCTGCGGCAGGATCACCACCCGCCAGGTCCTGGTGACCGGCAGGTTCAGTGCCGTCGCGGCCTCCCACTGGCCGGCCGGCACCGCCTCGATGCCGGCGCGGTAGACCTGCATCGTGTACGTCGAGTAGTGCAGCCCGATCGCGAAGACGCCGGTGGTCAGTGCCGAGGCCGTGACGCCCCACTCGGGCAGCACGTAGAAGAGGAAGAACAGCTGCACCAGCAGCGGGGTGTTGCGGATGAACTCCGTGACCACCCCGACCGGCCAGCGCACCCAGCGCGTCGGCGTCCGCATCAGCAGCGCCCACACCAGGCCCAGCGCGAACGAGATCAGCGAGCCGAGGGCCAGGATCTGCAGGGTGAGCAGCAGCCCGTCCCAGAAGCGTGGCATGAAGTCGGCGACAGCGCCCCAGTCCCAGGTCATCCGAGAGCACCTCCCGCGCCCACGCCGGTCGTCTCAGGGCGGCGCAGCTCCTGCTCGGGCGTGCGCCCGACGGACTTGCCGACACCGGCCTTGAGCTTGCGTTCCAGTCCACGCATTCCCCGCGTGAGGAGGAAGGCGATGACGAAGTAGATCAGCAGGACGTAGGTGTAGATCTCCGCGCTCTCCTGCAGCGCGAGCCGCACCAGGTTGGCGCTGAAGGCCAGGTCGCCCATGCCCATGACGGACACCAGCGCCGTGCCCTTGAGCAGCTCCACCAGGAGGTTGGTGAAGGAGGGGATCATCTCCGGCACCGCCTGCGGCAGCAGGATCAGCCGCATCCGCTGCCACGGCGTGAAGCTGAGCGCGATCCCGCCCTCGCGCTGCGCCGGGTCGACGGAGTTCAGGGCGCCGCGCACGATCTCGGCGCCGTACGCCCCGTAGGTCAGTCCGAGCGCGAGCGTGCCGGCCCACAGCGGGACCAGTTGCCAGCCGAAGGCGACCGGCAGCACGAAGAACACCCAGAAGATCATGATCAGGGCGGAGGTCCCGCGGAACACCTCGGTGTAGAAGCCCGCGAGGAAGCGGACGATCCACAGCCGGTGGGTGCGGGCCATGCCGACCCCGAAGGCGACCGCCGCCGCCACCAGTGCGCTCAGCACCAGCAGCTGGACGGTGATCCAGATTCCTTGCAGTACGAGTTCCCAGAGTCCCGAGGTCATCAGCCTGTCCCCCCTCCGCACAGCTCCTTCGCGGTGAGGTCGGTCATCTCGGCCTCGGTGAAGCCGAAGGGCTTGAGGATGCGGAACAGCTCGCCGCTCTTCTTGAGCTTGTGCAGCTCGACGTTGAAGGCGTCCCGCAGCCTGGTCTCGGTCGGCCGGAAGGCGAAGGCGCCGCCGTCGACATGCGGTTTGCCGCCGACGAGGGGCGCGAAGGCCTTCGTGGCCTCCGCCTTGGCGGACTTCTTCACGACCTCGCGAGTGGTGAGCGCCGTCCCGGCGAAGACGTCCACGCGCCCCGCCTCGACCGCGTTCAGCCCCGCGACCTGGTCCGGCACGATGAGGATGTCGCTCTCCTTGTACCCCGCCTCGACGGCGTACTGGATCTCCGCATAGCCGGTCCCGGTGGCGAACTTGGCCTTCTTCTCGACGACGTCCTTGTAGTCGTGCAGCCCCTTCGGGTTCCCCTTGCGCACGATGAAGGAGTCGAGCATCTGGTAGTCGGGGTCGGAGAAGATGACCTGCTCACAGCGCTCGGGATTGACGTACATCCCGGCGGCGACGACGTCGAACTGCTGGGAGTTCAGGCCGGGTATCAGCGACCCGAACTCGGTGGGCACGGGCTGCACCCGGTCCACCCCGAGGCGTTTGAAGACGACCTTGGCGAGTTCGGGCGCCTCACCGGTGAGTTCACCGTTCTTGTCGATGTACCCGAAGGGAATCTCACCGGCGATCCCGAGCCGTACGACACCGGCGGCGCGCAGCCGGTCGAGCAGCTCGCCACCCTCCTTCGTGGAGGCCGTGGCCACGCGGGAGCAGCCCGCCGCGCCCAGCGCGCCGAGCGCCGCCACCCCCGCGAGCAGCGACCGGCGTGTAGGGGTGCCCGATCTGTGTCCGACATGTGTTTCGACATGTTCCAGTGGTGGAGCCATGGCGGCGCGGCTACCCGAGACCATGCGATGTATGCACCCTGGAATGCATGACTGATCGGTTCATCGAGGTGTCGCTGGTCAAGCGGGGAATCCACTGCACGGCCAAACTCCTGGACGACCGCGCCCCGCTCACCTGCGCGGCCGTCTGGGACGCCCTGCCCCTGACCGGCGACGTCTACCACGCCAAATACGCCCGCAACGAGATCTACGCCCTCTTCCCGCCCTTCGCGGAAACGGAGCCGCCGCTGGAGAACCCGACCGTCACCCCCATCCCCGGAGACCTCTGCTACTTCGCCTTCGCCGGCACGGAGCTCGGCACCAAGTCCTACGGCTACGACCGCGAGGTCCGCCCCGGCACCACGGTGGTCGACCTGGCCCTGTTCTACGAGCGCAACAACCTGCTCCTGAACGGCGACGTGGGCTGGGTGCCCGGCATCGTCTGGGGCCAGGTCGTGGAGGGCCTGGACGAGATGGCCCAGGGCTGCAACGACCTGTGGCGGTCGGGAGCCCTGGGGGAGTCGCTCAGCTTCCGGAGGGTGTGAGCCCGGCGACTTCGGCCTCGTACAGCGCGTGCGCCGCCCGCAGGACGAGTTCGTCCCGGTGCCGGGCGGCCACGAGTTGGAGGCCGATCGGCAGGCCGTCCCCGTCCACGCCGACGGGGACGGTCGCCGCCGGCTGCTGGGTCAGGTTGAAGGGGTAGGTGAACGGCGTCCAGCCCGTCCACCTGCGATACCCCGAGCCCTTGGGGACCTCCGCGCCCGCCTCGAAGGCGGTGAGGGGGAGGGTCGGGGTGACCAGGAGGTCGTAGGTGTCGTGGAAGCGGCCCATGCGGCGGCCGAGTTCCATCCGGACGTCCACCGCGGCCAGGTAGTCGAGGGCACTCAGGCGTGCCCCGGCGTCGCAGATCTCCCTCAGGCCCGGGTCGAGCAACTCCCGCTGGTGCAGCCCCAGATGCTGGGTCACGCGGGCCGCCCCGGTGAACCACAGAGTGTGGAAGGCGTCCACCGGGTCGGTGAAGTCGGGGTCGGTCTCCTCGACGTACGCCCCCAGCCCCGCCAGCCGCTCCACCGCCCGCCGTACCGCCGCCGCGACCGCCGGACGCACCGCCACCTGGCCGCCGAAGGAGGGCGAGTAGGCGACACGCAGGCCGTGCACACCGCCGGACAGGGCGGAGGCGAAGGGACCGGACGGCGGCGGCAGCGCCGACCAGTCACGGGAGTCGGGGGCGCCGATGACGTCGAGGAGCAGGGCCGCGTCGGCCGCGTCACGGGTCATCGGGCCGACGTGCGCCAGGGTGCCGAAGGCGCTGGCCGGGTAGAGCGGGACACGGCCGTACGTCGGCTTCAGGGCGAAGATGCCGCAGAAGGCCGCCGGGATACGGACACTGCCGCCGCCGTCCGTGCCGAGCGCGAGCGGCCCCGCGCCGAGCGCCACGGCCGCCGCCGCGCCGCCACTGGAGCCGCCCGCGGTGCGGGTCGGGTCGTACGGATTGCGGGTCACGCCGGACAGGGGCGAGTCGGTGACGCCCTTCCAGCCGAACTCGGGCGTGGTCGTCTTGCCGAGGAAGACGGCGCCGTGCGCGCGCAGACGGGCCACGGACGGGGCGTCCTCGTCCCACTTCCTGCCCTCGGAGATGGTCTTCGAGCCGCGGAGCGTAGGTGCGCCGCGCAGCAGCAGGATGTCCTTCACCGTGACCGGAACGCCGTCGAGCAGACCGGCCGGTTCGCCGCGCCGCCAGCGCTCGGCCGACTCGCCCGCCTGCGCGAGGGCCTCGTCGGCGGTGAGGCGTACGAAGGCGTTGACCTCCGGCTGGATCCGCTCGGCCCGCTCCAGGGCGGCTCGGGTGGCGTCGAGGGGGCTGAACTCTCCTTTGCGGTAGCCGTCGAGGAGTTGTACGGCGGTCAGTTCGGTGAGATCCGTCATGCGTCGCCCTCCAGCCGTGGATATCAGCGTCCCGGTACGTACCCGCGCTGCTTGTCGACCACGTTCAGCAGCGGTCTGCCCGCCTCCCATCGCTCGTACAACTCCACGAACTGCCTGCCGAGTTCATCGCGCCAGCCGACGGTGTCCCCGCTCATGTGCGGGGACACGATCAGGTTCGGGACCTCCCACAACGGGCTGTCCGGGGTGAGGGGCTCGTGCTCGAAGACATCCAGCGCCGCGCCCGCGATCCACCGCTTGCCGAGGGCCTCGGCCAGCGCCTCCTCCACCACCAGCTGCCCGCGCCCGACGTTGACGAACCGGGCGGACGGCTGCATGACACCGAAACGGCGGGCGTCGAACATGCCCTGCGTCTGCTCGGTGAGCGGTGCGGCCGAGATCACCCAGTCGGCGCGTGCGATCAGCCGGTCGAGGTCGTCGGGGCCGTGGATGCCGGTGCGCGGGACCCGGCCGACCAGCGCGGTGGTGACGCCGAGGGCCTTGAGCGTGCGGACGATCGCACGGCCGATGGGCCCGGACCCGACCACGCACGCGCGCGTGCCGGCCACACGCTGCCCCTCGCGGTGCCGCCACTCGCGGGAGCGCTGCAGCTCCAGGGTCCTCGGCAGGTCCTTCGCCATCGCCAGGACCAGCGCGGCGACGTACTCGGCGATCGGCTCGTCGAAGATCCCGCGCGCGTTGGTGACCACGGTGTCGGACTCGGTGAGCTCCGGGCACATCAGGTGGTCCACACCCGCGCTCGCCGTGTGCACCCACCGCGGCCGCGGGCCCTCGCCGGGCCAGGCGTGGCGCACGGCATGCGAGGTGAAGTCCCAGACCAGCAGCACGTCGGCATGGGGCAGCCGCTCGGCGAGGGTCGACTCGTCCGCGTGCTGGATGCGGGCGCGGCCGGTGAGGCGGCCGAGGCGGGGGAGGGGGTCGGCGTCGAGGACCAGGAGGGTGGGTGGGGGGTCGGCAGAGGTCATACGGGTCGCTTCTCCGGGGGGTGCGGGGGCGATCTCGGGAGTGTGCGGGGCCGGTGTTCGGGAGTCTGCGGGGCCGATTCTCGGGAGTGTGCGGGGTTGTTTCTCGGCAGTGCGCGGGTCGTCTCTCGGCAGTGCGCGGGTCGTCTCTCAGGAGTGTGCGAGGGGTGTTCCTCGGAGTTTTACTGGAAGGGATGGCCGTCTGACATGCGAGGTTTGACCACGCTCGCACCCGAACCTACCTTCGTCAACACGGGCGTACGTACGGTCCGTTGCTCACCTGTTTCTCCTAGTGAGGGCGGTGCCTGCCATGGACGCCATGGACATCTCCTTCCTCGGCGGCCCCCGTCCGCAGCGCGGTGTCGGCGTGGTCGCCCCCTTCGACTTCGCGCTGGACCGGGAGCTGTGGCGCTGGGTGCCGGACGAGGTGTCCCTGCACCTCACCCGTACCCCGTACGTTCCGGTCGAGGTCAGCCTCGATCTGGCCCGCCTGGTCAGCGAGCACGAGACGCTGAGCGACGGCGTGCGCACCCTCACCGCGATCGCGCCGGAGGTCGTCGCCTACGCCTGCACGTCCGGCAGCTTCGTCGGCGGCATCGCGGGCGAGCGGGCGATGTGCGCGGCGATGACCCTGGCGGGGGCGGTGCCGGCGGTCACCACGTCCGGGGCGCTGCTGGAGGCGCTCGCCGAGCTGGGCGTACGGCGGGTGGCGCTGGTGACGCCGTACACCGTGTCGGTGACGCGGGCGCTGGAGGACTACGTGGCGCAGGCGGGGATCCTGGTCACCGGGTGCGCGTTCATGGGGCTGACCCGGCACATCTGGAAGGTGCCGTACCGGGATGTGGCCGACATGGCGCGCAGGGCGGTGCGGGGGGCCACCGACGCGCTGTTCATCAGCTGCACCAATCTCCCCACCTACGACGTGATCCCCCAACTGGAGGCCGAGCTGCGCATACCGGTGCTCTCGGCCAACCAGGTCACGATGTGGGCGGCCCTGCGCCGACTGGGTACCCGAGCGGTGGGGCCGTATCAGGCGCTGATCGATCCGGCGGCACGGATCGATCCGGCGGCGCGGGGCGGTCCCGTGCTTCCGGATGTACCGGATGTTCCTGAGCAGGAGCAGCAGTAGGCGCAGGAACAGCAGTGGGAACAGCAGCACGAGCAGCAGGAGCAGCGAGCAGCAGGCGCAACAGCAGCGAGCAGCAGAAAGGCTGACATGACCGCACTCGGATTTCTCTACCCGGGCCACTCCGCCGAGGACGACTACCCACGCATCGAGCAACTGCTGGCCAGCGACATCCGGGTCGACCTGGTGCACACCGACATCGGCGAGGACGCGCACCGGGTGGACGCGTTGCGCCGGATGGGCTCGGCCGAGCGCCTCGCGGCGGGCGTGGAGGCGCTGCGGCTGTCGGGCGCCGAGGCGGTGGTGTGGGCATGCACGTCCGGCAGCTTCGTCTACGGCTGGGAGGGCGCCCATGAGCAGGTGCGCACCCTCGCAGTCACCGCGGGCATGCCGGCGTCGTCGACGTCCTTCGCCTTCGTGCACGCGGTGCGGGAGCTCGGGGTGCGGCGGGTGGCGGTCGGGGCGACGTACCCCGACGACGTGGCGGAGCTCTTCGCGGACTTCCTGCGTGCCGCGGGGCTGGAGGTGGTGTCTGTCCGCGGCTCGGGGATCATCACCGCGGCGGAGGTCGGGACCTGGGGCGAGAAGGAAGTGTTCGCCCTGGCGAGGGAGGCGGACCATCCCGACGCGGAGGCGATCCTGCTCCCCGACACGGCCCTCCACACCGCCTCCTACCTCCCCGCCCTGGAACAACACGTCGGCAAGCCGGTCCTCACCGCCAACCAGGTCACGGTCTGGGAGGCCCTGAGGCTGACGGACCGCCGGGTGAACGCGCCGGAACTGGGGTCCCTGTTCACGAAGGAACCGATCGTGCAGGTGTAGAGCTCTTTTGCCCCCGCCGCCCCTACCCGTCCCATCCTTGAAGGGGCGGAGCCCCTTCGACCCCGCCAGGGGGCTCTGCCCCCTGGACCCCCGCTCCTCAAACGCCGGAGGGGCTGGTTTTTCAGCCCGTCCGGCGTTTGAGGACGAGGCCCCTTCAGGGCCGAAGCGGGGGTCTGGGGGCGGCAGCCCCCAGGGACGGGTAGGGGCGGCGGGGGCGAGGAAGATCGGTGGGGAATAAACCGGAGCCCCCCTCCTGTTAACGCCGGGCAGGACAGCGCACGGCATCACACCAGGAGGCACCCACCGTGGCGGCAGACAAAACCCAGGCCGACGAGATCCGCGGCACCACCCACGGCACCGCCCCCGTCCCCCTCTCCGTACTGGACCTGGCCACGGTCAGCACCGGCCACACCGCCACCGACGCCCTCCGCACCAGCGTCGCCCTGGCCCGCCTCGCGGAGTCCCGCGGCTTCCACCGCTACTGGGTCGCCGAACACCACTCCATGCCGGGCGTGGCCTCCTCCTCCCCTGCCGTGATCCTCGCCCACCTCGCCGCCCACACCACCCGCATCCGCCTCGGGTCCGGCGGCGTGATGCTCCCCAACCACGCCCCACTGGTCATCGCGGAGCAGTTCGGCACCCTGGAGGCGATGGCCCCGGGCCGTATCGACCTCGGCCTCGGCCGCGCCCCCGGCACGGACGGCGCCACAGCGGCCGCCCTGCGCCGCACGGACCACCTCAACGAAGGCGCCGACGACTTCCCCGAGCAGCTCGCCGAGCTCACCCGCTTCCTCGACGACGACTTCCCGGACGGTCACCCCTACCGCCGTATCCACGCCGTCCCCGGCCCCGTCCAGGCGACGTCACCCGGCGGCGTCCAGTCCCCGCACCGCCCCCCGATCTGGCTGCTCGGCTCCTCCGGCTTCAGCGCCCGCCTCGCCGCCGTCCTCGGCCTGCCCTTCGCCTTCGCGCACCACTTCTCGGCACGGAACACCGTCCCGGCCCTGGACCTGTACCGGGAGTCCTTCCAGCCCTCCGCCGTCCTCGACGAGCCGTACGCCCTCATCGGCGTGTCCGCCCTCGCCACGGACGAGGAGAAGGAGGCCCGCCGCCAGGTCAGGGCCGCCGCGCTCAGCATGATCCGCCTGCGCACCGGCCGCCCCGGCCTCATCCCCACCCCCGAGGAGGCCGAGGCCTACGAATTCACCCCGCTGGAGCGCGAGTTCGCCGACTCCTGGAACGCCAACGTCGTTCACGGCACCGCCGACGAGGTCCGCGCCGGCCTCGACGACCTCCAGAAGCGCACCGGCGCCGACGAGTTGATGATCACGAGCAACGCCCCCGGCATGGACATACGCCTGCGCTCGTACGAACTCATCGCGGACGCCTACGGGTTGCCCGACGCGGACTGAAGACCCCTCACACCCGCACCCCCAGCAACTCGGAGATACGATCCGGCGGCACCGGCCGCGAGTACAGCCATCCCTGGCCGGTGTCGCAGCCGATGCTGCGCAGCCGGGACGCCTGCGCCAGCGTCTCCACGCACTCGGCCGTGACCGTCAGGCCCAGCCGATGGGCGAGTTGGATCATCGCCTCGACGACGACCTCGTCGGCCGGGTTCGGCGGGAGGGCGGTGGTGCTGTCGCTGTTGTTGTCGCTCTCGTACTGGAAGCCCCGTACGAAGGAGCCGTCCAGCTTCAGGACGGAGACGGGCAGGCGGCTGAGGTAGGCGAGGTTCGAGTAACCGGTGCCGAAGTCGTCGATCGCGATGCGTACGCCCATGTCGCTGAGCGCCTGGAGGGCCTGGAGGGGTCTTCCCGCCGAGCCCATCACCGCCGATTCGGTGAGTTCCAACTGAAGCAGGTGCGGGGCGAGTTCCGTCTCGCCGAGAATGCGAGCCACGTCCGCCACCAGGTCGGAGTCCCAGACCTGACGTACCGCCACGTTCACGCTCACGAAGATCGGCGGCTCGTCGGGATGGGCCACCTGCCATGCGCGCGCCTGACGGCAGGCGGTCGCCAGGATCCAGCGGCCGAGCGGCACGATCGAGCCGTCCTCCTCGGCCAGTCCGATGAACCGATTCGGCGCCAGTACGCCGAACTGAGGATGATTCCAGCGGATGAGCGCCTCGACGCCGCGCAGCAGCCCGTCCTCCATGCTCACCAACGGCTGGTATTCGAGAGCGAATTCGCCGCGGTCGATGGCGGGGCGGAGGGTGGACGCGAGCGCCTGGCGGGTCATGCGGTGGGCGTTGCGTTCGGGGTCGAAGAGCGTCCAGCGGTCCTTGCCGTCGGCCTTCGCCCAGTACAGCGTCGTGTCGGCGGCCGCCATCAGGGCGGTGGGGGTGGTGCCGCTCGCCTGACGTTCCACGACACCGATCGACGCCGACACCGACAGGCGCCGGCCGGAGAGGTCGAAGGGCGCCCGCAGCGATTCGAGCACCGACTCGGCGAGGTCGGCCAGTTGCTCGGTGCCGGTCGAGTCCTCGACGAGCAGGGCGAACTCGTCACCGCCGAGCCGGGCCACCAGGGGTGGGCTCGATCTGGCGTAGCCCGCCTCCTCGGCGCAGCGCGTGAGCCGTTCGGCCACGGCGGCCAGCAGCTTGTCGCCGACGCGGTGGCCGAGGGTGTCGTTGATCGCCTTGAAACCGTCAAGGTCCAGGTAGCACAGGCCGATTCGGCCGGTGGTGCCGCTCTCCTCGTACGACTCCTCCTCCAGCGCCGCCGACAGGCGCTCGAAGAACAGGGTGCGGTTGGGCAGCCGGGTCACCGGGTCGTGCATCTGCAAGTGCCGCAGCCGCGCCTGGAGTTCGCGGTGGGCGCTGATGTCGGCGACGGACAGCAGGACGCCGCCGTGCTCATCGCCGGGCAGGGGCGCGACCGTGACATGGGCCCACAGCGAGTGCCCGTCAGGGTGTTTGAGGCGGCGTGTGCAGCGCAGTCTGGCCTGACGGCCGCGCAGGACCTCCAGGTACGCGTGCCAAGTACGGGCGTCGGAGGCCAGGTCCACCAGATCGGCGGCGACCGCCCCGGCCAACTCCCCGGGCGCCGTGCCGAGTAGGTCGGCGAGGGCGGCGTTGGCGCCGGTGACCAGGCCCTCGCGGTTCACCACGGCCATGGCGAGGGGCGCGGCGGAGAAGGCGGACGAGTAGGGCGGCACGCCGGTACCCGGCGATGGCTGTAGGTTACTCTCTGTGACGGCTGGCCGGATGAGGTCTGCCGCGGGCGTCGGCCCTTCGGACGTTCCGCTCACCGCTCGCTCCCGCAGTGCACTCGTTCTTCGGATGGGTCTCATCGGAATGGCCGGCCGGGGGGCGGTCGGCCGCCAGGCCGTGTCCGTGCAGGAAAGTGTCAGGAAAGTGTGCCGATCATAGAGGCTGGTTCAGGGGCCTTCCACCTACTGTTCAGTGTTCCCACCTGACCCGACCTTCTGACAGATCGTTTCTGCCCGCACCTGGACGGCTTCTTCGAGCCCTCGACCAGTTGTGACGTTCCGTGAGCGATTCGGGGATGTCGGTTCTGGCGATTCCTCGGGCCTGTCACCCGTCCGGTGCAGGCAAACAGGGCGTAGTACGACAATATGACCCAGGCTGGGTGCGGTGTCCCGCGAACCGCACCCGGAGGTCCACGTGCCGCGTCAGTTCCCCCTGCTCCCCTGCATGGGTCGGCTGCGGGAATGGCCCCGACTGCGCAGTGTCGCCGCGGTGTTCACCACGATGTCCGCGCTCGCCGCGACCTCCCTGATCGCGGCGCCCTCGGTCGCCGAACCCTTCGACACGGCACCCTGCGCCCTCGAACGCACCGAGGCCCACCACTCCGAGGGCCTCGACACCTGGAACGCCGCCTATCCGCGCCCGGCCCGGCAACTCGACGCGGTCATGGTGTTCCTGTCCTTCCCGGACTCGGTCCCCGCGGCGACACCCGCCGAACTGACGGCCGACCACTTCCCGCTCACCACCCACTTCTTCGAACGCGCCTCCTACGGCAGGTTCACCCTGCGCCCGCATCCGCTGCGGCACTGGCTCCGGATGCCGCGCCCGTCGACGGCGTACGCCATACAGCGCGACTGGAACATGTCCCACCGGGCCGCCTATCTGCGCGACGCGCTGGCCGCGGCGGACCCGGAGGTGGACTTCTCCCGCTACGACGTCGTCTACTTCGTCGCCGACCCCGACGCGCCCGGCGTCGACTCCGACGCCACGAAGGTCGTCAACCTGGACACCCCGCTGCGGGCCGACGGTACGGACATCCGGCGCGTCGTCACGGTGTTCGAGAACCATCCGCCGGACCGGCTGGTCCTCGCCCACGAGACGGGTCACGTCTTCGACCTGCCGGACCTCTACCACCGCCCGGTGGACGGCAAGGGGGACTGGGACACGTACGTCGGTGACTGGGACCTGATGGGCAGCCAGTTCGGGATGGCGCCGGACCTGTTCGGCTGGCACAAGTGGAAGCTGGGTTGGCTGGAGTCGCGGCAGGTGGCGTGCGTGCAGGGGGCGCGGGCCGAGGGCGTGCGGCTGACGCTGGAGCCGCTGGCGGTGGGACCCGGCGTGCCGGTGCAGCCGGGCGTCGCGGCCGGGGCGCGTGGGGCATTCGGGGGGTCCGCTGGATTCGGTGGATCCGGCGGGTTGGGTGGATCCGGCGGGTTCGGTGGATCCGGCGGGTTCGGTGGGCCTGGGTTCGGTGGCTCCGGCGGGGTAGGCGGGCTCGGTGGGCCCGGTGAATTCGGCGGATCCGGCTCGGTCGGGGGTGTGCCGGGGTTCGGGCTGGGCAACGGCATCAAGCTCGCCGTACTCCGCACCGGACCCGAGAGCGCCCTGGCCTTCGAGGTGCGCGGCCCCGTGGGCAACGACGTGCAGGCCTGCCGGCAGGGTGTCCTGGTGTACCGGGTGCGCAGCCGGACCGAGTCCGGGGGCGGCCCGGTCGAGGTGATCGACGCCCACCCGCGCACCGAGGCCTGCTGGGAGGAGTCGGTCTATCCGCCGCTCGCGGACGCGCCGGTCGCGCTCGGGGAGAGCTTCACGGTGCCGGGGGAGGGCGTGCGCGTGGAGGTGGAGGGGCGTACGGCATCGGGGGCGTGGACGGTGAAGATCGCGACGGTGAGGTAGCGCCCGCGCCGGGTGGGGGGTCGCGTGGCGGGTGGGCGGTGCGCCGGGGGGTGGCGGTACGCCTGGTGGTGGCGGTGGCAGGGCTGGTGGTATGGCGGGGTTGCTGGGTGGTGGGAGCGGTGCGCTGGCTGGGTGGTGGCGGGGCGCTGGGTGGTGATGGCCGGCCGGGGGTGTGACAGCTGTGCCCGGCGGCGGTGTCGTGTGCCCCGGTGGTACGAGGCGCGGCGGTGTACCCGTGCACGGCGGTGTACCCGTGCACGGCGGTGTACCCGTGCACGGCGGTGTACCCGTGCACGGCGGTGATCTCCGTGCGCCGGGTTCCATGCGAAAAGCCCCCCGCTTCCGCGAGGGGCTTCCACTGTCTGTGCGCCGCCAGGGACTCGAACCCCGGACCCGCTGATTAAGAGTCAGCTGCTCTAACCAACTGAGCTAGCGGCGCCTGCTGACGTCGTAGACATTAGCATCCTGGTCGGCGTGGGGAAAAATCGATATCCGAACGGCCGCGCGAGCCGCCCGCACGGCCGCCCAGAGCAGGATCTCGGGGCCCGGTAACCAGGGATTACGCGTGTCCGGGGCGACCAGCCAGCGGGAGGCGGAGCGGCTCGCGGCGTCCGACCGCGCCGGGACGGTCACCGCGTCTCCCGTGCCGTGGAAGAGGAGGGGCGGTACGTCGCCCACGCGGCCGAGTTCCTCCCACCGCAGCAGCGACGGCAGCCGCTGGGCCGTGCCGGGCGCGGCGAACAGCAGCATCCGGCCCCGGTACATCGCCACCGGTCCCGATCCGGGGCCTTCCTCCCACAGCTGGTCGACCATCCGGCGCCCGAAGATCGCGGGCGCGCTCACGACGTCGAAGGCGGAACCGCAGGCCAGGACGACGGGGGCCTCCGGCCGCTCGTCCCAGAGCGCCCGGGTGCTGCGCGGATACGGTTCTGCGGAGGCGAGCCAGGCGGCACCGTCCGCGGTGAGGGAGGCGGGAGAGAACGGGGCGTCGTGTGTGCTGCTCATGGCAGGTACATCTACCGACCGTGAACACTTCGCTCCGCAGAGTTCCCGGAAATTGGGACAGGGCGGGGTGGCAGGGCGTATCTTGCCCGCCTGGCATATGCCCAACAGGTACCCGCCCGGTCAGACCGGGTCGACGTGTCCCCGCCCCTCGACCCCCCGCATCAGATCCCGGCCGAACTCCACCATCTTCTTGGCGTAGTCCTCGGTCCACTCGGCCTGCTCGGCGATGGCGGCGGGCGTCAGCCGGTCGAACCGCCGGGGGTCCGCCAGCTGGGCCGCGGCGATGGCCTGGAACTCCACCGCACGGTCCGTCGCCGCCCTGAACGCCTGCGTCAGCTCGGTCGCCCGGGCCAGCAGCGCGCGGGGGTCGTCGATCGACTCCAGGTCGAAGAAGTGCTCCGGGTCGGCGGCCACCTGCGCGGGCTCGAAGAGCAGGGGCGCGGGGCGTAGCCGCGGTTCGTTCGGACGCGGCGTGGGCTCCGCCATGCTTTTTCCTCCTCGTACGTCACCGATGTACCGCACCGGTGCACGTCACCGATCTCGTAGCTCACCGGCGCCCCCTGCGGACCGGTCCACCGTCCATTGTCCCGCGCCCGCGCAAGTAGGCATATGACGCAGCTCAATCGGACGTTGCTCCACTGGCCCGCCACCCCGCCGCCCGTTCACGGCCGCCACCCCACCCGATGCTCCGCGAGCCGCGCCAGCGCGGCGTGGTTGGCCTCCCACTCATCGGGGCTGTATTCATGGCCGCCTCCGGCGGCGTGCCGGACTCCGTCCGGCGGGCGGGGCGGCGTAGGAGTCGGCGTCGATTGCGTGGGTTCTGTTTCCTTCACGGCCGCCACCCCACCCGGTGTTCGGAAAGCCGCGCCAGCACGGCGTGATTCGCCTCCCACCCATCGGGAAACTTCACCAGCGTCCCCAGCTGCACCGGCTCCGTCGACGGATAGTCGTCCAGCAACTCGCTCACCCCGGCCCGGCACACCACGATGCATGCGTGCCGGTGGCGGGAGGCGAGGACGCACAGGCGGCCCGTCTCCAGGTGGAAGGCGGTGGCGTCGGGGCGGCCGGAGAGGGGGTGCAGGACGACCGTCACGTCGTACTCGCGGCCCTGCAGCCGGTTCGCGGTGTCGACGGTGACGTCTGTCACGCCCAGCTCGGCCAAGGCGGCCCGCACCGCCGCCGCCTGGTCGCGGTGGGCCGTGCCGACCGCGATCCGGTCGGCGGTGAGGGGCGTGGGATCGGGTGAGCGCTCCGACGTCGCCGCGCCGCCCCGGTCCAGCAGGCGCCGTACGACCGTCGCCACCGCGCGTACCGCCTCGGGGTCCGTGCGCGGGGTGTGCCGGGCGGGCAGCTCCAGCAGGCCCCAGCCCGACTCCGCCGCCTCGTCGATCACCCGGTCGGGGCCCGAGCCGTCCGAGGGGACCGCGAAGGACAGGTGGCGATCGCCGTGGTCCGTGCCGCTGCGGAACCGGGTGTACGGGTAGAAGGCGTCGGAGACCAGGGGTGCGGCGGACGCGGGGAGGCGCCAGGACACCGGCAGGCGGTGCTGGGGCAGGTCCGGGTTGTGGGCCAGGAGGGTCGTCACGGCTGACGCCGAGGGGTCGTACGACAGCCCGGCCCACTGCTCGCTGCCCACGATCGCGAACGGGTCCAGCTGACCCGGGTCGCCCACGAACAGCGCCCGCTCGAACAGCCCGGCCACCGCGAGCAGCGAGTCCGAGCGCATCTGGTACGCCTCGTCCACGATCGCGTGCCGCCAGGGCTCGTCGACCTTGACGTGCGCCCACTTGGCCGCCGTGGAGAGGACCACCGGGAGGCCGGTCAGCTCCGCCGCCTTCGCCGACTTCCGTACGTTCGGCAGGTCGTCCAGCGCCTTGTCGTACGGGTCGGCGTCGCTGCTGTGCAAGCGGCCCACCGGCAGCTCGGGGTTCTTCTCGGCGAGCCTGAGCACCAGGTCGTCGACCTGGGCGTTGGTCTGCGCGACGACCATCAACGGGCGTCCGGCATCGGCCAGTTCCAGGGCCGCGCGAACGACGAGCGTGGACTTGCCGGCACCGGGCGGGGAGTCGACGACGACACCGCGCGCGGTGCCGTGCAGGGTGTCGGCGAGGATCGCGTCGGTGGCCTCGGCCGCCGCCGCGCCCGGGTCGAACACGCCGGTCACAGGACGTCCTCCTCGGTCAGCGGGTCGGCGGCCTCGGAGACCTGCTCCCCGGGCGGTCCGCCGTGCGTCCACGGCGTCTCCTCCGGGTCGGGCAGCTTCGCGCCGCCCCGCTGCTCGTGCTCGAAGAGCGTGAAGCAGATCAGGTCGCCCTTCTCGGGCACGGATCCGTCCTCCGGTTCCTTTCCGCGGCCCATCTTGTCGAGCACCCGCAACACCAGCAGTGCGCCCCCGTCGTCCGGGGCTTCCTCGTAGCCGACGAACTCCGCCGACTGCGGCTTCCCGCCCAGCGACCGGTACACCTTGGCCCGCTCGCCCAGATGCGGCCGGTCGTCCGTGCGGACGGTGACCAGCGGGCGCGGGCTCGGCCGCTTGCCCTCGCTGTACGCCATGACGACCTCGGTGACCTCACCCGCGAACGCCTCCCCGGCCAGTCGCCGCCCCGCCATGACCAGCGGGTCGTCGAGGGCCTCCTGCGCCTCCAGGCGGGCCTGCTCGCGCTCGCGCGCGGCGAGCTTGTTCGCGGCGGTGACCGCGTCGTCGCGGCGCGGCTGCGGGGGCTCACCGGCGAGGACGCGGTCGCGGTGACCGGTGAACGACCAGCGGTCGCGGGTCCACCGCTCCTCGACCCGCCCGGCCTCGGGCAGCTCCCGCAGCAGGTCGAGGCCGCGCCACACCGCGTCCCAGGTGGGGCGGGTCCGGCTCTCGACGAGGGCGCGGATCTCCCGCTCGGCGGCGGTGAGGTCGCCGAGCCGGTCGTCGGCCTGAAGACCGTCCTCGGCGGCGGCGAGGGCCGTACGCGCGCGGTCGTAGCGCTCGATGGCGGGGGCCAGCAGCTTGTTGTCGAACGCCGGGTCGGTGGCGGGACCGGCGGGCGGGCACAGCAGCTGGCCCTCCCGGTCGCGTGCGAGTTCCGCGCGCAGGGCCGCCTCGGCGCCCGTCTCGCCCTCCGGGGGGTCGATCCACGCGAGCAGTGCGCCCAGGTGCTGGTCCTCCAGAGTGGACTGGCCGGTCGCCCAGTGCCGGGCCAGTACGTCGGTCATGGCCAGCAGCAGCGAGGAGCCGGGCACGCGGGCCCGCTCGCCGAAGTGGGTCAGCCAGCGGCCGAGCAACGGCACGCGCGGGGGCGCGGGGTAGGGGGCCTCGGGGTCCTGTTCCGCCGTACGCCTGAAGCGCATGGAGCGGCCCAGGAGCCGTACGAAGTCGACGCCCGCGCGGCTCGGCACGATCAGCTGCGGGGCGTCCGCGCACAGCTCGAACTCGACCTTGACCCGCTTGCCGGTCTCCGGATCGGTCTCGTTGCGCTCGGCCGCCTCGACGTCGTCGGCGTACGTGTCGATGTACGGCAGGACGACGTCCGCCAGTTCGGACAGGAACGCGAACCTGAGATCGCGGTCGCGGGGCTGCGGTACGACCAGCAGGTGCGGGGCGTCCCGGTCGGTGCCGACCAGCGCGCCGAGCGGGGCGCCGGCCTCACCGGCGGTGGTGAGCGGCACGAAGACCAGGGGGCGGTCGGACAGGTGCCGGTGGCGGACGGTGGCGGCGGGCTGGGCGCGGCCGGTGCTGACCGCCTCCATGCGGGCGAGGGTGGAGATCAGTGACACGGGGCCACCGCCTCCGGGTCGCGGGCCGTGACGTCCTGCCCGTGAGCCTGGGCTTCCCGGCCGAGGGCCTCGGCGCGCAGTCGTGCCGCCCTGCGCAGGGCGGCCACCGCCGGATCGTCGGGGTCGCCTGAATCGCCGCGGGCCGCCGACAGGACGTCTTCCACGGTCGTCAGGCCGCCCAGCTCGGCCCGTACCGAACGGCCCAGCGATGTCACCGCGCCGGACTCGCGGGAGCGGGCGCGGCAGTGGAAGGCCAGCTCGCAGGCGGACAGGCACTCGGGCGCGTACGTCGCCGGGACGGACTCGACGGCGGCCGTCAGGTCTGCGGCGGGCAGGTCGGGGGAGAAGCAGGTGCCGGCGGGGAGCGTGTCGGCGATGTCCTCGATGCGGGTGAGGCGGGCCAGCTGGCGGGCGGTCACCGCGCGCTGCTTGCGGATGTCGACGGCCGAGGCGGTGGGCAGGTTGGAGAAGTCCTTGGGGCAGACGAGGAGGATCCGGTGGCGCACGCGCGGGGCGGCGTCGCCGTCGCCCAGGCGGTCGGCGATCTGCTCCAGCGCCAGCACGTACACCGCTGCCTGACGTGCCGCGGCGCCCACCTTCGCCGGGTCCGCCGAGCCGTCCAGCATGGGGAAGGACTTGATCTCCACGACCGTCCAGCTGCCGTCCGGGTGCACGACGACCGCGTCCGGCTCCAGGAAGGCGGGCGATCCGGCGACGTCCAGGGCGAGCATCGGGTGGTCGAGCAGGGTCCACTCGCCGCGCGCCTCGGTGGCCTCGCGCAGCGCCAGTGCCGTACGGGCCGTGCGTCCCTCGGGGCCGATCGCGGCGAGTTCGGGCACGCGCGCGTGGGCGGGTGGTTCGGCTCTGCGGTCGAGCTTCTCGTGCACCAGCCGCAGCAGTTCGGCGCCGCCGTCCGCCTTGACCTTGGCCTCGAAGGCGTTGCCGCGCGTGAAGGCGAACTGCGACTGCCCGAACACCGACGGCGAGCCCAGCGCGCTCGCCAGTGCCGCCTTGTTCACCCCGGCGCCGTCCAGGATCGCGCGCCGCTTGCAGCCGGGGTTGGCGGCGAGGGCGGCCAGGGCGCGCGCGTCGAGCGCCTTGGCCGGTACGTCGGGACCGCGCAGCTCAGCGAGCCGGTGCCGGAGCGCCGTCCCCCGCGTCCTGGGGAGAGGCACTCGGCTCGGCTCCGGATCCGACCCGGGACTCGCGCTGCCGTGGAATTCGCTCACCCGCGGAAGTCTGGCATCCGCCACTGACAATTGAGGAAGTTGCGTCGGCAGAGCCCATCGGGACGGTGCCGCCGGAGACCGTCGCGAGCGTGCCGCCGGAGGCCGTGCCGGCCGTCGCGACCGGCGCGGTCCGCACCCCGAACCGGGCCCGAGCCCGGTCGGCGGTCCGCATGACGACCGGCGCGAGGAGCAGCCCGACGCCCATCACGGCGGCGCCCGCGGCCGCGTCGAGGAAGTAGTGGTTGGCGGTGCCCATCACCACGATGGTGGTGATCAGGGGATAGGCGACGGCCGCCGCCTTCGCCAGTCGCGTCCCGCCGTACCGCCACAGCATCACTCCGCACCACAGCGCCCAGCCGACGTGCAGGCTCGGCATGGCCGCGTACTGGTTCGTCATGCCGCCCATGCCCCGGGGAGCGCTCGCCTCGCCGCCCCACCAGCCGTACGAGCTGTACTGGGCCATCGTGTCCACGAAGCCGTAGCTGCCGTCCAGCAGCCGGGGCGGGCAGGTGGGCAGCAGGGTGAAGCCGATCAGGCCGATGAAGGTAGACGTCATCAGCCAGGTGCGGGCCGCGCGGTAGTGCACGGTGCGCGATCTGAAGAGCCAGACGAGGAGGGCGGGCGTGACCAGGTAGTGCAGCGACGCGTACCAGAAGTCGGCCGGGACGCCCAGCCAGGGCTCGCGGGTGAAGAGACGGTTGAGAGGGTGCTCCGCGTTGAGGTGCAGGGCCTTTTCGATGTCCAGGATCGCCAGGCCGTGGTCCACGGCGTGGCTGACATCGCCCCGGGCGAGGAGTCGGCCCGCCGAGTAGCAGGCGTAGACCAGGAGTATCAGCGGCAGCTCGGTCCACCAGCGCAGGCGGGTCCGCGGCGTCGCCTCCACGCCAGCTATGTCGGCGTGCGGCATCCGATCGCCTCCCCCTTCTCGTCACGGCGCCCGGTGGACCGGTCGTGCCACTTTACGGTGTACGCGCGCGCCCCCGTCGGGCGCCCCGGCCCTCAAGACGCAGAGATCGCCCCCGGGGTTGCCCTCGAACAGCGTGCGCGATGATGGACGTGCTCCGCCTCTCATTTCTCCCGGAAAGGCCCCTTCATGGCTCCGCGCATCCTGCTGGCCCGGCACGGACAGACGGAATGGTCGCTGTCCGGCAAGCACACGGGCAGGACCGATGTGCCGCTCCTGGAGGAGGGCCGACGGGGCGCGAAGCTGCTGGGCGAGCGTCTGCACCGGCCGCCGTACGGCGGGCTGGCCGGTGTCGAGGTGCGCACCAGCCCTCTCTCACGCGCGCGTGAGACGTGCGAACTCGCTGGCTTCGGTGAACGCGCGCGTGCCTGGGACACGCTCATGGAGTGGGACTACGGCGCCTACGAGGGCATGACACCGGCGGACATCCAGGCCGTGCGGCCCGGCTGGCTCATCTGGCGCGACGGCGTGCCCGAGGGCGAGAGCCTGTCCGAGGTGACGGCCCGGGCCGACGAGGTGGTGGCGTGGGCGCGCGAGGAGGACCGGGATGTGCTGGTGTTCGCGCACGGGCACATACTCCGGTCCATAGGCGCGCGCTGGCTGGGCCTGCCACTCGACTTCGCGGCCCGCATCCGCCTGAACCCGACGTCGCTGTCGGTACTGGGCTGGGCTTACGGGGAGCCGGCGATCGAGAGCTGGAACGACCTCGGACATCTGGCCGGATAGCTGTTTGATGCCCGGCGTTGGTGCCGGCGCGCGGGTTGGATCGCTCGCCCGCGCTCGCGGGGTGCCGCCCTTCTCTGGGTCAGGAGCCGCCACAGCGGCACGACTGCCCGCAGGCTGCGTGACTTCACACCGCCCGCGGCACCGAAGCATGCCGCTCCAAGAACGCCGACACCCCGCTCGCCCGCCGATGCGGCAACAGCACCCGCGCCGTCCCCGCCAGCATCGTCTGCACCCGCGACGACTGCACCTGGTCCAGCAGATCCAGCACCCGCATCCCCGCAGCGGCAGCCTCGTCAGGACGCCCGCCCCGCGCCAGGTCGTCCGCCAGCTCCGCCGTGTACAGCGCGATGTTGCGAGTGAAGTGCGGATCCTGGAGCTGCGCCGCCCGCCCGGCATGCCGCGCCGCCCGCTGCCAGTTGCCCAGCGTCGACCAGCACTGCGCCTCCAGGACCTCCAGCTCGGCCTCGCCGTAGAAGCTCATCCACTCGGGGTCGGCGTCCGAGTGGCCCCGCTCGAAGAGGGCCTGCGCGCGCACGAGGGCCTGTTCGCAGCCGGTGCGGTCGGCGAGCCCCGCCCAGCCGCCCGCCTCGCGCAGCGCGAGCAGGGACATCAGGCGGGGGGAGCCCAGAGGACGGGCGACGCGTTGCGCGGCCTGCGCCGCCCGCACCGCCTCGCGGGGCCGGCCCGCGTCCCGCGCGAGGAAGGACGTATTGCAGAAGGCGTGCGCCTCGAGGGCCGCGTCCCCGGCCATCCGGGCCGTCGCCAGCGCCTCCGCGTAGTGCGAGCGCGCGTCGTCGAACCGCCCCGAGTCGTGCGCCAGCCACCCCACCGAGATGGCCAGTTCCCCCGCGCCCGAGTGCAGCCGGTCGCCGACCGCCTGCCGGGTCGTACCGGCGTCGAGCAGCGCGTAGGCGGCGCGCAGCGGGGTGGCCGCGCGCCGGTAGAGGCCGTCGGCGCCGTGCCGGTCGTCGAGCAGCCGGATGCGGCGTACGGCCTCTTCGAGCGCGTCCGCCTCGCGGCCCCCGACACGTCGGACGGGACGCTCCGCGGCCGCGGCGTCGAAGGCGAGCCCCAGAGGGCTCAGCGAGGCGGCGGCCACCGTGGCGCCGCCGGTCATGAATGCGCGACGCAGCACGTCGCTCTCCTCGTGGATCTCGTGGTTCTGGTGGTTCTGCTGTGTGCCGAACGGGTCGTTCGGGTCGTACGGGTCCTGAGGGTTCAGTGGGTCATACGGCTCCCGGGTCCCCCTCGTCTCACTTGAGGCGTGCGCCGGGATCGTGGTGTGCATGGGGGGCGTGTCCTCGTCGGTGCGCGCCCGGCGTCCGCGTACGGACGAGCGGGGCGCGAAGCCGAGGTCGGCGAGCGTGCGGCCGGGGAACATGTGCAGGAACACCCGTTCGTACGCGTAGTTGGGGCAGCGGATCTCGCCGGCCTCGACCCGGCCGACGTACCGCGCGTCACAGCTGACCCGCTCGCCGATCTCGCGGGCGGCCCGTCGTACCGCAGCGGCGAACTCGGCCGGCGAGCGCTGTCCGCGCAACTGCCGGAACGCGAGATTCGGCCGCGGCGGCCTGGGGGGCGGGGACGAGGTCAGCTCTGACGACGCCATGGCCGGGTCCTCTCGTGCGAACCGTCGAACCATGCCGGAGCGAGGACGAGTTGGACCGAAAAATCCGTCTGTGCCCTTGTCTCCGGCGGGCAAGAACGTACCTGCTGTAGCGAACCCGCGACGCAGGGTTTGGCTACAAACCGGATATCTCATACGGGATCTGCCATGAACTGCCATCCTTTGCGGCTGACTTCCGCCGTAGCCGTTGACGCCGCGCCGCGTTGAACTCTTCGGACTGCAAAAGGGGTTCCGTGGTGGAGGTCGAGATGGAGACCAGCCAGAGCATCGTTCCTCATGCGCCGTCGACCGCGGCGGGGCATGCGCCGACCGCAGAGTGCAGCGAGCCGCCGGGTGCGGGCTGCGACGTGGTGACGGTTCCGGCGCGGCAGGGGCTGGAGGCGGTCGACATCCTGCGGCGCGGGGCCGGGGACGCGGTGGGGCCCGTTCTGCACGACGACGGTGGCGACACGCTGGGCTTCGTGGTCCCGCCGGGCACGGCGGCCGCCTGGGACGTCCCGGGCAGCACCTGTACGGAGACCGACGGCCGGGGGCTGAGCCTGAACCTGGACCCGGACCCCGAGCCGCCGGTCGAGGGCTCGGACTGGCTGCTGCCGCCCGGCGAGGCGGACCTGGCGACGGATCCCGCGGCGCTGCGGGCCGCGCTGGGGGAGGCGGCACGGTTGATCGAGGCCGCGGACAACTGCCGCTGACCGGTTGCCGGAACTGGCGCTGATGTGGTCGCCCGGGATCTGCCGCGGCCTTGTCCGCCCGGGAACTGCCGTTGCCCCGTCTGCCCGGGCGGCACCGTCTCGCGCTTGCGACAATGACCCAATGGGAAGGTCCAGGAACGCCCGGCGTCGGCCGGCCGCAGCGGAAGCCGTCGTCGAGCGCGTCGACGGTGGGCTCGCCGAGCTGATACCCGACCGGGAGCGGGCGAGGGCCTGGACGCTCCTCATCGACGGGGCTCCTCAGTCGCACGTCGATCTGGACGACCCGGCGTACCTCTCCTTCGAGTACCAGCGGCGCCTGGGGCACGTCATCGACCTCGTCGCCCCGCCCGGCAAGCCCGTCCACGCCGTCCACCTCGGCGGCGGTGCGTTCACGCTCGCCCGGTACGTCGCCGCCACCCGCCCCCGCTCCACCCAGCAGGTCGTCGAGCGGGACGCCACCCTCGTCCAACTGGTCAGGCGCGAGCTGCCGTTGGATCCGAACGCCCGGATCCGGGTGCGGTCGATGGACGCCCGGGACGGACTCGCCAAGGTGCCCGACGCGTGGGCCGACCTCGTCATCGCCGACGTCTTCAGCGGGGCCCGTACGCCCGCCCACCTGACCTCGACGGAGTTCCTCGACGACGTACGCAGAACCCTCAGGCCCGGCGGCGTCTACGCCGCCAACCTCGCCGACGGACCTCCCCTCGCGCATCTGCGCGGTCAGATCGCCACCGTCGCCGACCGCTTCGCGGAACTCGCCCTGGTCGCCGACCCGGCCGTACTGCGCGGCAAACGCTTCGGCAACGCCGTCCTCGTCGCCTCCGACGGCCCGCTCCCGCTCGCCGAACTGACCCGCCGCGCCGCCTCCGACCCCCATCCGGCCCGCGTCGAGCACGGCAAGGCGCTCACCGATTTCACCGGCGGGGCCGTCCCCGTGACCGACCTTGCGGCGGTGGCCTCCCCGGCTCCGCCCGCGTCCGTGTTCCGGTGAGGGCGCGCGGGTCGGGTCAGTAGTTCCCGATCTCCACCCGCGGCGGCCCGTCATGCCAGGTGCAGAACACCGACACCCGGTCCGCGCCCGAGCCGAACTCCACCCGGATCCACGTCTCCGTCTTCCACACCTGCATCGACCAGCCCGCGCCCGGAGTGGCCGAGACCAGCGCCGCGGAGCTCTCGCCGATGTCGAAGACCACGCGGCCGCCGTCGGTGTCGTAGCTCTTGACCTGCCCGGACCTGGTGGGAGAGGGGCTGGGGCTCTTCGCCGGCGGCTTCGAGGGGGCCGGTGTGCGGGGCTGCCCGGTCGGCTTCGGGGAGGAGGGCGAGGGACTCTTCGACGGGGTCGGCCGGTTCGTCGACGACGCCAGCGGCTTCGACTCCTGCGTGGTCGCGTCGGCCGCGGTGATGGGCAGGGCGCGCGGCCGGTCGTACACCGTGCCCGCCATCACCGTGTGGACACCCCACCACGACAGCGTGACCGCCGCGCCCGTGGCGAGCGACCAAGCGAGTACGTGTACGAGTCCTCTGCGCATCGCGGGCCATACTGCCTCACGCGTCCCGGACGTGTCGCGCGGTTGTCCACAGGCGTGAAATGGCCCACGGGTGACGGAGTTGTCCACAGCGGGTGAGTTGTCCACAGGCCCGGACCGGCCTCGCTCGCATGGCGTACGGTGCGGCGCATGGCAAGTGTGCTCGTGGTCGAGGACGACCAGTTCGTACGCTCGGCGCTCATCCGGCACCTGACCGACGCCGCCCACACGGTGCGCAGTGTCGGCACGGCGCTGGAGGCGCTGCGCGAGGTCGCCCATTTCCGCTTCGACGTGGTGATCCTGGACCTCGGACTGCCCGATCTGGACGGCTCCGAGGCCCTGAAGATGCTGCGCGGCATCACGGACGTGCCTGTGATCATCGCCACGGCACGGGACGACGAGGCGGAGATCGTCCGGCTGCTGAACGCCGGGGCGGACGACTATCTGACCAAGCCGTTCTCGGTCGAGCACCTGTCGGCCCGGATGGCCGCCGTCCTGCGCCGCGCCCGGTCGGGCAGCGCGGAGGCCGCCCCGTCCAGCGTCCTCCGCGTCGGCGGCCTGACCGTCGACCCGCTGCGCCGCCAGGCCGAGCTGGACGGTGCCCGCCTGGACCTCACCCGCCGCGAGTTCGACCTGCTCGCCTTCCTCGCCGGGCGGCCCGGTGTCGTCGTACCGCGCAAGGAACTGCTCGCCGAGGTGTGGCAGCAGTCGTACGGCGACGACCAGACCATCGACGTCCATCTGTCCTGGCTGCGCCGCAAACTGGGCGAGACCGCCGCCAACCCCCGCTATCTGCACACCTTGCGGGGCGTCGGCGTGAAGCTGGAACCACCCGTGGGGGAGCCGCCGCTATGAGGTGGGCACTGGTCAAGGTCTGTCTGGCGGTGACCACGATGGTCGTGGTCGCCTTCGCCGTCCCGCTCGGGCTCGTCATCCGGGAGATGGCCCGCGACCGTGCCTTCTCCAACGCCGAGCGGGAGGCCGCGGCCGTCGCCCCGGCGCTGTCCATCACCACCGACCGGGACCAGCTGGAGCGGGTCGTCGCCTCGGCCGGGTCGGAGGCGGGCATGGCCGTGCACATACCGGCCGCCGGTGACGTGGCCGCCGTCGACCTCGGCCGGCAGCGCGCCGCCGACGGTGACATCGCGACCGTACGGCGGCTGGGCCGGGCCTCGACCACCGAGGTGCCCGGCGGATCCACGCTGCTCCAGCCGGTCGCGCTGAGCTCCGGCGAGATCGCCGTCGTAGAGGTGTACGTCCCCGACGGCGAGGTCACCAACGGCCTCGCCACCGCCTGGGCGGTGCTCGCCGGAGTCGGGGTCGCGCTGATCGTGGGGACGGTGGCGGTCGCCGACCGGCTGGGGGTGCGGATGGTGCGGCCCGCGCAGCGCCTGGTCGAGGGGGCGCACGAGCTGGGGGAGGGCAAGCTGGGCGCCCGGGTGCCCGAGGAGGGGCCGAACGAACTGCGGCTGGCGGCGGTCGCGTTCAACTCGATGGCCGACCAGGTCGTGCAACTCCTCGCGAACGAGCGCGAGTTGGCGGCCGACCTGTCCCACCGGCTGCGCACCCCGCTGACCGTGCTGCGGCTGAACGCGGCCTCGCTCGGGGACGGTCCGGCCGCCGAGCAGACCCGGGCCGCCGTCGCCCAGCTGGAGCGCGAGGTCGACACCATCATCCGCACGGCACGGGAGGCCAAGCCGCAGACGGCGGCGGCCGGTCCGGGCGCCGGGTGCGACGCGGCCGAAGTGGTCCGCGAGCGCATGGCGTTCTGGTCGGCGCTGGCCGAGGACGAGGGCCGCAAGGTGCGGGTGGCCGGCGTGGACCGGCCGGTGCGCATACCCGTGGCCCGGGCGGATCTGGCGGCCGCGCTGGACGCCCTGCTCGGCAACGTCTTCCGGCACACCCCCGAGGGCACGGCGTTCGCGGTCGACGTGCACAACGGCGAGGACGCGGTGATCGTGCTCGTCTCGGACGCCGGGCCCGGCATATCCGACCCCGAGGCGGCGATGGCCCGCGGCCGGGGTTCGGGCAGCACCGGCTCGACCGGGCTCGGGCTGGACATCGTGCGTCGGCTCGCGGAGTCGACCGGCGGGGACGTGCGGATCGGATCGTCGGTGCTCGGCGGGGCCGAGGTGCGGATCTGGATCCAGCTGGACGGGAGAGAACCGGTGCGCAGGGGGCATCGCGGGTCGGTTCGCCGGCGCCGTCCCGGCAGATTGGTCTCGACCTTTAACCGTCCCCGATCTCTTCCTTAAGCGCACCCTAAGGTCCCCAACTGCCGCCCGGATCAGGCGCTTTGCCCGATTCGAGATCGCTAGCGTGCTGCCGCACCCCACCCCCTGGTGAACAGCGAAGGCAGGCACGCGATGAGGACACACCGGCGCAAGGTCAGTGGCAGGAACAAGGCGATCGGCGGCCTGGTGGCCGCGGCCGTCGTCGGCGGCGGCGCGATCGTGTTCACCGGTACTGCCCAGGCGGCCGGAATCGGCGCGGCGTACACGAAGACGAGCGAATGGTCGACGGGGTACACCGCGCAGTACGTCGTCACCAACAACAGCGGTCAGAGGGACAAGGACTGGACGCTCGAGTTCGACCTGCCGTCGGGCTCGAAGCTCAGCTCCCTGTGGAACGCCGAGTCGAGCGTGAGCGGACAGCACGTCACCGTCACGCCGCCGAAGTGGGACACGGACGGGCTGGCCGCCGGTGAGTCGGTCACGGTCGGCTTCGTGGTCAACGGCACGGGCGCACCGACGGGCTGTCTGATCGACGCCGCGAAGTGCTCCACGGACGACAGCGCGACGCCCGAGCCGAGCGGCCGGCCGACGTCCACCGCGTCCGCCACCCCGAAGCCGACGGCGACCCCCAGCCAGAGCGCGCCCCCCACCCAGAGCGCGACCCCGACCCCGACCGCCAAGCCCTCGGAGACCCCCGGCACCGGAACAGGCACCACCGCCGGCTTCGCCCCGTACATCGACACCTCCCTCTACCCGGCGTTCGACCTCCTGGCGAGCGCGCAGGCGACGGGCGTCAAGGACTACAACCTCGCCTTCGTCACCGACGGCGGCGGCTGCACCCCGAAGTGGGGCGGCGTGACGGACCTGGCGAGTGACGCGGTGGCGGCCCAGATCGGCGACCTGCGCGCCAAGGGTGGCGACGTCCGCGTCTCCTTCGGCGGCGCGGCCGGCAGCGAGCTGGCGACGACCTGCTCGTCTGCGGACGCGCTGGCGGCGGCGTACGGCAAGGTCGTGGACGCCTACAAGCTGACCAAGGTGGACTTCGACGTCGAAGGTGGCGCCCTGCCCGACAAGGCGGCCAACACCCGCCGCGCCCAGGCGATAGCCAAGCTCCAGCAGCAGCACCCGAACCTGGACGTCTCCTTCACCCTCCCCGTGATGCCGGAGGGCCTGACCCAGCCGGGCGTCGACCTCCTCGCCGACGCCAAGAAGAACGGCGTGAAGATCGACACCGTCAACATCATGGCGATGGACTACGGCCCCGCGTACAGCGGCGACATGGGCACCTACGCCGAGCAGGCGGCCACCGCCACCCAGGCCCAGGTCAAGAGCGTCCTCGGCCTCTCCGACAGCGCGGCCTGGAAGACGGTCGCCGTCACCCCGATGATCGGCGTCAACGACGTCGTGTCCGAGATCTTCAAGGTCGACGACGCCACCCAGCTGGTGAACTTCGCCAAGTCCAAGGGTCTCGGCTGGCTGTCGATGTGGTCGGCGACCCGGGACAAGGCCTGCGCGGGCGGCCCGAAGCCGTCGGCCGACGCGACCTGCAGCTCCATCGACCAGGACAAGTTCGCGTTCTCGAAGGCGTTCGCGGCCTACAACTGACGCAGGCCGCCCTCGGGACAACGGGGGAGCGCGTCCCGGCCGGCCTCCCCCATCCGGCCGGGGCGCGCATCGTCACGTCGGCGGTGGTCAGCTCTTCTGCAGGGGGCGGGCCACGCCCGCGATGAAGGCCGCCGTCAGCACCCAGCCCAGGGCGATCAGCGCAGGGGCCGGCCCCTCCTGGGTGCGAGCAGCGGGGAACCGGGCGCCGTCGCCTGTCTGAGACCGACCGGTTCGCGGATGGCCCCGGCGAACCGCGGGGCGCGGCACGCCCCCTGCCGCGCCCCGCCCCCGGTGGGACCCCTCCGCTACACCCCCGACTCGATCGCCGGCAACGCCCCCGTCCGAGCCGCCTCCCCGTACCAGTACGCGCTCGACTTCGGCGTCCGGACGAGCGTCGAGTAGTCGACGTACACCGCTCCGAACCGCTTCTCGTAGCCGTACGCCCACTCGAAGTTGTCCATCAGGGACCACAGGTAGTAGCCGCGGACATCAGCGCCGTCGGCGATGGCGCGGCGGACCGCCGAGAGGTGGCCGTGCAGGTAGGCGATGCGTTCCGGGTCGTGGACGCGGCCGTCGGGGTCGGGCTTGTCGTCGTAGGCCGCGCCGTTCTCGGTGATGTACAGGGGCAGGCCCGGCGCCTCCCGCGTGTAGCGCATGATCAGCTCGTGCAGGCCGGTCGGGTCGATCGTCCAGCCCATCTCCGTGCGGTCGCCCGGCGTCTGGTGGAAGGCGACGTCGTCCGCGGCCGGCCAGGGGCTGTGCTCGCTCGCCCCGTGTCCGTCGGCACGCGGGCCGGCGGCGTCGGGTTCCGCCGCCGAGACCAGCGAAGGGGTGTAGTAGTTCAGGCCCAGCGCGTCCAACGGCTGGTTGATCGCCGCCAGGTCGCCGTCCAGCACGTACGACCAGTCCGTCACCAGCTCGGTGGCCGCGAACAGCGACTCCGGGTACGCCCCGTGCAGGATCGGGCCGTGGAAGATCCCGTTGGCCAGGTCGTCGATCTTCCGGGCCGCCGCCAGGTCCGCCGGGTCCTGCGACAGCGGCCGTACCACGGAGGAGTTGAGGCTGAGCGCCACCGAGTTGCGGGCCGGCATCACCGAGCGCAGGGCCGAGGTGGCAAGGCCGTGGGCGAGGTTGAGGTGATGGGCCGCTCGCAGGGTGGCCGCCGGTTCCGTGCGGCCCGGCGCGTGCACACCGGAGCCGTAGCCCAGGAACGCGCTGCACCAGGGCTCGTTGAGCGTGATCCACTGCTCCACGCGGTCGCCGAGCGCCTCGCCGACGATCTGCGCGTACTCCGCGAACCGGTACGCCGTGTCACGCTCGGGCCAGCCGCCCGCGTCCTCCAGCTCCTGCGGGAGGTCCCAGTGGTAGAGGGTGACGGCGGGTTTGATGCCGGCAGACAGCAACTCGTCGACCAGGCGGCGGTAGAAGTCCAGGCCCACCTGCACGGCCGGGCCCCGGCCCGTCGGCTGCACGCGCGGCCAGGAGACCGAGAAGCGGTACGCGGTCAGGCCGAGCTCGGCCATCAGCGCCACGTCCTCGCGGTAGCGGTGGTAGTGGTCGACAGCGATGTCACCGTGCTCGCCGCCGGCCGTCCGGCCCGGCGTATGACTGAAGGTGTCCCAGATGGACGGCGTACGGCCGCCCTCCCGCACCGCTCCCTCGATCTGGTACGCGGACGTCGCGGCGCCCCAGAGGAAGGCGGGGGGAAAGGACACGGAGGACATGGGCTCAGGCATGGAAGCGCTCCCATTGGGGGTCGTGGAGACCGACGGGTAGAGGGGCCGGCGGGGGGAGGAGGAGGTGGTACAGGGGCCGAGGCGGCGCTGACCCGGCCCCCGGGAGTCGTACGACTGAGGCGGAGCGGGCGGGCGTCAGCCCTTGACCGCGCCCTGCATGATGCCGCCCACGATCTGCTTGCCGAACAGCAGGAAGGCGATCAGCAGCGGCAGCGTGCCGAGCAGCGCGCCCGCCATGATCACCGCCTGGTCGGGGACATAGCCGGTGCCGAGGGAGTTGAGAGCGACCTGGACGGTCGGGTTCTCCTGGTTCAGGGCGATGATCGGCCACAGGAAGTCGTTCCAGGCGAACACGAAGGTCAGCAGGCCCAGGACGGCCATGGCGGGCCGGGCCGCCGGGAAGACCACGTGCCAGACGACCCGCAGACTGCTCGCGCCGTCCACCCGCGCCGCCTCGATCAGCTCGGTCGGCAGCGCCTGCACCAGGTACTGCCGCATGAAGAACGTACCGAAGGCCGTGCACAGCGTCGGCAGGATCACCGTCTGGAGCTGGTTCGACCAGCCGAGGTCCGCCATCCACAGATACAGGGGTACGACCGCCAACTGCGGCGGGACCATCATCGTGCCGATCGTCAGCATCAGCAGGAGACCGGAGAACCGGAAACGGAGCTTGGCGAAGGCGAAGCCGGCGAGCGTGGCGAACAGCACCGTGCTGATGGTGATCGTGGCCGCGACGAACGTGGTGTTGAACATCGCGGTGCCGAGCCCGCCCTCCTCCCACGCCCGTTCCATGTTCTTGAACAGGTTCCCGCCGAACCACAGCGGCGGCGGAGTCTCCGCGAGCCGCCGGTCGGTGCGCGAGGCCGCGATCGCCGTCCACACCAGCGGGGCCAGCGACACCAGCGCGAAGACGCTCAGCACGACGTAGGTGACCGGGCCGGCGTGCAGCTGCTTGCCCGCGCCCATCACCCGAGGCCGCTCGCGCCTGGGCTTCTTGCCCTGCTTCGCCTGAGGGAGCGTCAGTTCAGTAGTGCTCATTGGGACTTCCTCAGCCGTCGGGAGACCAGCAGTTGGATCACGGCGACGATCAGCAGGAGCAGGAACATCGTCCAGGCGATCGCGGACGCCTTGCCCAGGTTGCCGATGATCCAGCCCTGGTCGTACATGTACAGGCCGAGCGTCTGGTACTGGTGCTCGGAGCCGCCCTTGGAACCGCTCACCCCGCCGAACAGCAGGGGCTCACCGAAGAGCTGGGTCGCGCCGATCGTCGAGACGACCACCGTGAACAGGATCGTCGGCCGCAACTGCGGGATCGTGACGTGGAGGAACTGCTGCCAGCGGTTGGCACCGTCGATCGCCGCGGACTCGTAGAGGTCGGCCGGGATCGCCTGCATCGCCGCCAGGTAGATCAGCGCGTTGTAGCCCGTCCAGCGCCAGATCACGATCGACGACACCGCGAACTGCGAACCCCAGTCGGACTCACGCCAGTTGACCGGGTCGATGCCGACGAAGTCCAGCAGCCAGTTGATCATGCCGCCGTCCCAGGAGTACAGCAGCACGAACACCAGCGTCGCCGCCGCGACCGACGTGGCGTACGGGGTGAGCATCACGACCCGCCACACGGTCGAGCCGCGCAGCTTGTAGTTGAGCAGATGCGCCAGGCCGATCGCCATCAGCAGCTGCGGCACCGTGGAGATCACGCCGATGGTGAAGGTGTTCCACAGCGCGTTCCAGAAGAAGTCCGAGGACAGCAGGTTCTTGTAGTTGTCCAGGCCGGCCCAGGTCTGGCCGTCCAGATTGGCCAGCTGCACGTTGTGCAGCGAGTACCAGGCCGTGTAGAGCAGCGGGACGAGCGAGAACGCCCCGAAGACGATGAAGAAGGGGGCGATGAACGCGTACGGCGACGCCTTCATGTCCCAGCGGTACAGCCGGCTCCGCCAGGAGTCGCTTCCCGGCGGAGGCGTACCGCGACCGTGCGCGCGGCCGGCCGCGCCCGGCTGCTCACCGGGCGCGGCGTCGGCGCTCGACGCGGGATGCGCGAGGGCCTGCTTGGGGCTGGTCACTGGCCGAGCACGTCCTTGACCTCATTGGTGGCCGCGTCCCAGCCCTCGTCGGGGGACTTGCCCTTCTGCTCGACCTGGAGGATGCCGATGTCGGTCAGCGCCGTGTTGATCGGCTGGTCCTTGACGCCGAAGTACTGCGTCGGGATGGTCTTCGCGGAGTCGGAGAAGATCTCCGTGATCGGAGCGTTCGAGAAGTACTCGGTGGTGGCGGCCGCCGGCTTCAGCGTCGAGTACGCCGACGGGGTCGACGGGAAGCTGGCCTGCTTGGCGAAGACCTTCGCCTGCTGCTCGGGTGCCGTCAGCCACTTCGCCAGCGCGATGGCCTCCTTCTGGTGCTTGCTCGCCGTCGGCACGCCGATGAACGAACCGCCCCAGTTGCCCGCGGTCGGCGCCGCGGCCACGTCCCACTTGCCCTTGCCGGACTCACCGGACTTCTCCAGGATGTAGCCGATCATCCAGGCCGGGCAGGCCACCGTGGCGAACGACCCCTTGGCGTAGCCCTGGTCCCAGGGCTTGTCGAACTGCTTCAGCTTCGCCGACATGTCGCTGGTCGCCACCTCCATGGCGATGTCCCACGACTTCTTCACGCCCGCGGACTTCTCCCAGATGACGTTGCCGTCCTTGTCGTAGTACCGCTCGCTCTCGCCGTTGAGGACCGCGTTGTAGACGGAGGAGGCGGAGTCCACGAACTTGGTGCCGCTCGGCGCCTTCTTCATGTACTCCTTGCCGAGGTCGACGTACTTGCCCCAGTCGCCCTTCCACTGCTCGGCGAGCTTGGTGCGGTCGGTCTCCAGGCCGGCCTTCTCGAACAGGTCCTTGCGGTAGCAGATCGCCATCGGGCCGATGTCGGTGCCGAGCCCGATCAGCTTGCCGTCCTTCGTGGTGGCCTGCTGGTTCTTCCAGTCCAGCCACTGCGACTTGTCGACGTCCTTGCCGAGGTCGACGAACTTGTCGGCCTGCGTCTGCACGGCCTCGGTGATGTTGCCGACCTCGATCGCCTGGATGTCGTCGGTACCGGAGCCGGCCTGCAGTCGGGTGAGGACCTTGGGCCAGTAGACGTCGGTGCGGGTGGTGACGTTCTCCTTGATGGAGATGTCGGGGTGCAGCTTCATGTACTCGTCGTAGAGGCCGGCCTGCTTGTAGCCGAAGGTGCCGAACGTGCCGACGGTGAGCGTGGTCTTGCCACCGCCGCCGTTGCCACCGCCCTCGTTCGCGGAGCCGTCGTCCGAGTCCTCGGCGCAGCCGGCGAGCAGCCCTGTCGTCAGCGCGGCGACGGCCGCGAGGGCCATCAGCCGGCGGGACCCGCGGGTACTCGTGCGCATTGCGTCCTCCTGTTGCCTGACGTGCCGACCCCCCGGCCAACTGCACTGTTGGGCCCGTTCATTGTTCACGCTGCGGCTCGGGCGGGGAACGTGCGGGATGTGTATGTGTCAGGTACTGTGGGAGCGCTCCCACAGGTGATGTGTTGAAGGGTCGTCGGTCCGAGCGGGGGTGTCAAGGGAGTCGGCGCGGAGAGATGCGTTCAGTTATCGGGACGTTAACTGGACTCAGCTCAGCCCGTCCGGCGCTCGAGGACGAGGCCATTTCAGGCCGAAGCGGGGGTCTGGAGGCGGCAACCCGCAGGTGGGGTCACCGCAGCGGACGGGACTGTTAGATTCCAGGCCGACGCAAGGATCGGCGGGGAAGGCGGAGCCAATGGCAACCCACGGAACGCGGGGCCGGAGCGGCGGCCGGCCCACCCTCGAAGAGGTGGCGGCGCGCGCGGGCGTCGGCCGCGGCACCGTCTCCCGGGTGATCAACGGTTCGCCCCGCGTCAGCGACGCGACCCGCGCCGCGGTGGAGGCGGCGGTCGCCGAGCTCGGCTACGTCCCCAACACGGCGGCCCGCGCCCTGGCGGCGAACCGCACGGACGCGATCGCGCTGGTCGTGCCCGAGCCCGAGACGCGTTTCTTCGCCGAGCCGTACTTCTCGGACATGCTCAAGGGGGTGGGCGCCGGGCTCTCCGACACCGAGATGCAGCTGCTGCTGATCTTCGCGGGCAGCGACCGGGAGCGACGCCGCCTGGCCCAGTACCTGGCGGCGCACCGCGTGGACGGCGTGCTCCTGGTCTCGGTCCACGCGGACGACCCCCTGCCGGACCTGCTGGCCCAGCTGGAGATCCCGGCGGTGATCAGCGGCCCCAGGTCGGCCGCGGAGACGCTGACCTCGGTGGACTCCGACAACTACGGCGGCGCCCGCTCGGCCGTCGAGCACCTGCTGGCCCGCGGCCGCACCCGGATCGCCCACATCACCGGCCGCCTGGACGTCTACGGCGCCCAGCGCCGCGTCGACGGCTACCGCGACGCCCTGAGCGATGCCGGCCACGAGGTGGACGAGGGCCTGATCGAGCCGGGCGACTTCACCGAGGAGGGCGGCGTCAGCGCGATGCAGGCCCTGCTCGCGCGCCGCCCCGACCTGGACGCGGTCTTCGCGGGATCGGACGTGATGGCGGCGGGCGCCCGCCAGGCCCTGCGCGAGGCGGGCCGCCGTATCCCCGACGACGTGGCCCTCGTCGGCTACGACGACTCGGCCATCGCCCGCCACATGGAGCCGCCCCTCACCAGCGTCCGCCAGCCCATCGAGGACATGGGCCGCCGCATGCTGGACCTGCTCCTCGGAGAGATCGCGGACCGCCGCCCGGCGGTGTCGCGGGGGCTGGAGCGGCCGCAGGTGGTGCTGGCGACGGAACTGGTGATGAGGGCTTCGTCCTGAGGGCAGGCTGGGTACGCAGCCCGGTGGGCCGGGCAGAGCCGGAGTCGGACAGCACGCGAAAGGCGACCATGCGTTCCTTGACCTTCGTCATCGGCACGGGGCGTAGCGGCTCGACCGCGCTGTCGCGCATCCTCAACGCCCACCCGGACGTCCTGAGCCTCAACGAGTTCATGGCCTCGGTGGGCGACGCCGCCTTTCCCGAAGGGACGCTGACCGGTGACGAGTTCTGGCAGGCGCTCTTCCGGCCCGCCCCGCACTTCGAGCGGATGATCCGGAGCGGGCTGCCGCTGCCGGAGTTCCTCTACACACGCCGACCCGGCAGATACACGGCGGAGACCGGCATTCCCGCGCTCTCCCTGATGGTGCTGCCGCACCTCACCGACGACCCGGACGGGCTTCTCGACGAGCTCGCGGCGGAGGTGGTCCGCTGGCCCGAACGCACCGTCGCCGAGCACCACCGGGCGCTGTTCGACCTGCTCTGCGGGCGGTTCGGGCGGACCGCCGTCGTGGAGCGGTCCGGCTACTCGACCGGCTGGGCACCAGGGCTGCGCGACGCGTTCCCGGACGCGCGGTTCGTGCACCTGTTCAGAGACGGTCCGGACTGCGCCCTGTCCATGAGCCGCCACCCCGGCTACTGCACGATCCTGCTGCTGCGCGAGATCAAGGAACGAGCCGGCATCGACAGCTTCGCCGACCTGACCGACGACCACGTGCGCGCCCTGCCCCCGGACCTGGCCCCCCTGCTCGCCGAGCGCTTCGACCCCGCCCTCGTACGCGACCGGGACCTCCCCCTGCGGAGGTTCGGCGCCCTGTGGTCCGAACTGGTCACCGAGGGCACGCAGTTCCTCACCCGCCTGCCCACCGACCAAGGCACCACGCTCGCCTACGAGGACCTCCTGGACAACCCGACCGAAGAACTCACCCGCCTGGCCGAGTTCATCGGCGTCGCCCCCCTGCCCCAGTGGCTCCACACGGCATCCGAGACGCTGGACCACACCCGACGCGGCTCAGCCCGGAAGCTGTCGACCGCTCAACTCGCCGAACTGACGGCGAGCTGCGCCCCGGGCACCCGCGCCTTGATGGGGCAACGGCTCCGGTGACGCCCCAAGGGGCGCGGGGAACTGCGCGACCAGCCCCCACGAACCCGCAGAGGCCAAACAAGAGGACGGACCCCCACGTGATGCCACCATTCACGGGGGGTCCGTTCTTGAACGCCGGGGAGCCGCCCAACTCCCCGGCCTGCGCAGCTAACCGGTGGCCGTCACTCCCCGGCCGGCAGCGCGTCGCGGAAGGGCCGTCGGCCAGTGGGCCAACGCGGCGGTCGCGGCGTACCAGGCCACCGCACCCGCGGCGACGGCGAACCAGCCCCCGACCTTGGTGAGCCCGTCATTGCCGGCGAACTGGGCGATCGCCATCAGCAGCAGGGAGACGAAGAACAGCCCGTACGCGCCCTGACCGAGCTGGTCACCACCGGCGAGGGTGAGGGACAGCGCCACCAGGGCGAACAGCAGCAGGAAGAGCCCCGCCGCGTTGTCGGAGACCGCCGCGTCCGCGGACACGGCCCAGGTGAACCAGAGGGCGCCGAGCGCCACGAACGCGGTCCCGTTCGCGCCGTCACGGTCGCGCAGGGCCATCAGGCCGGCGACGAAGAGGGCTATGCCGCCCACGTACTGGGCGATTGATACGGCGTCAGCAGCCGACACACCGTCGAGCACTTCGGTGTACCCCAGCCCGAAGGCCAACAGGGTGATGCCCAGGGCGAGTCGGCCGACCACGGTGGTGATTCCGCTTCCCGCAGAGACGTCGTTGTCCACGGCGGGCTCCCTTCTTGCATGTGCAGTTGTGCGGTGAGCGTTATATGCCCTTCACAAAGGCACAAACACCTCTACGCGCGAGTAAATTCACGCATCGCACAAAGGAGCCCGATGTCCCGAACGGCTCATCTCACCTGGGACAACGACGAGTTACGGAATGACAACGACGGGACGCTTGGCGCGCTTGGCCAGCCGCCCGGCGACGGAGCCGAAGATCCGCCCGACGATGCCGTGCGTGGAGCCGACGACGATCGCGTCCGCCTCGTACTCCCGCCCGACCTCTTCGAGCTCGTGGCAGATGTCGCCGCCGCGCTCGACGAGGATCCAGGGCACCTCGGCGAGATAGTCGGCGCAGGCGAGTTCGAGGCCGAGCACCTCGGTGCGGTGGTCCGGCACGTCCACGAAGACCGGCGGCTCGCAGCCCGCCCACACCGTGGTGGGCAGCCGGTTGGCGACGTGGACGATGATCAGGCCCGACCCGGAGCGATGAGCCATGCCGATGGCGTACGCGAGGGCGCGCTCACTGGAGGTGGAGCCGTCGAAGCCCACGACGACGCCGTGCTTGAAGGCGGGGTCGCAGGAATGGCGTGGCTCTTCCGCCGCCAGGGGCTCGGCCGCCGTCGGGTCGGCGACCGGCCGCTTGCGGTCCGCGGGTTCGAAGAATTCGTGACCGGCCATGGCTGTCTCGGCGTTGTGATCCTTATATGGGGGGCCCGCGAGCGGAGCTCGTTGATGGATACAGTCGTGTGCGGCGGAGCTGTGTCCGGGAATGGTCTTCCCAACCCCATACCCCAAGGGTACGGCGGCACGCCTCCTTAGCCCAGATACCCGCTCACGGTCGGTGCGGGTTCCAGGGAGCATGCACGAGGGGACGCCCGTAACGCAATGGTTGCTGCGGTGTACAGGCTGTTTGTGCAGGATTCACGGTGACCGACCGCTCGAACGGGCGTTGATCCCCGTGATCCACCCCCGAGGGAGCCCAGGGAGCACACACTCATGCCAGGACCCCGCACCCCGTACGAGGACAGCGCCACCGTGGTCCGGTGGGCGGTCTTCTCCTGTGTCCTGGTCCCCGTGGTCCTCCTCTGGTACGGCACCTCGCTGGCCGGCGCCACCGGCACGGCCCTCGGCCTCGCGGCCGTGACGGCGGTCTGCCGGCTGCTGCTGCGTGAATCGGAACGCGGCGCGGCGCGCATGAAGGACGACGAACGCACCGGCCCGTCGCCCTCGCGACGCGGACGCCACCACAGGACCGGAACCGGGGCCCACCGAGGCGGACGTCACACTGGGGGAAATACACCGGTCGGCTGACCGGTTTCCGCGCACGGGGGCGCTGCTTTTCAGCCAACTTCTGGCGTCCGCGCATCCCCCGCCCAGAACACCCTCCACCCCCCGTTCCACCTGCACGGAAAGGGCCTCAGGGGGTCTGCGCACCCTACGTGGATTGGCCACTGCGACAAGGCGCACTTCCCTGCACGGCCCGTGAGTGCAACGCTTCGTGATCGAATGCTTCACGCCAAGTTGCCAAGTCGACAATGTGCCGAGTGCCGAACCGGCCACTGCGGCACGACGCGACACAGTAGATTCGATCTTGACTGTCTACGGCGGGGGACTCGTGCAGGACCGAGGGGAAACGTGCAGGAGCGACACAACCGAGGAGCCGCGACCACCGAGGGGGGCTTAGCAGTATGAGCCACGACTCCACTGCCGCGCCGGAAGCCGCGGCCCGGAAGCTTTCCGGGCGACGTCGCAAGGAGATCGTCGCGGTGCTGCTGTTCAGCGGCGGCCCCATCTTCGAGAGTTCCATACCGCTGTCGGTGTTCGGGATCGACCGCCAGGACGCCGGCGTGCCGCGCTACCGACTGCTGGTGTGCGGCGGCGAGGAAGGCCCACTGCGGACCACAGGGGGCCTGGAACTCTCCGCACCGCATGGCCTGGAGGCGATATCGAGGGCGGGCACGGTCGTCGTGCCGGCCTGGCGCTCGATCACCTCGCCGCCGCCGGAGGAGGCGCTCGACGCACTGCGCCGGGCGCACGAGGAAGGCGCCCGCATAGTCGGGCTGTGCACCGGCGCCTTCGTCCTCGCCGCGGCGGGCCTGCTGGACGGCCGCCCGGCGACGACACACTGGATGTACGCACCGACGCTGGCCAAGCGCTATCCGTCGGTGCACGTGGATCCACGAGAGCTCTTCGTGGACGACGGGGACGTGCTGACGTCGGCGGGTACGGCGGCCGGAATCGATCTCTGTCTCCACATCGTGCGGACGGACCACGGCAACGAGGCGGCGGGCGCGCTGGCCCGGCGTCTCGTCGTCCCGCCGCGCCGATCCGGCGGCCAGGAGCGCTACCTCGACCGATCTTTACCGGAGGAGATCGGCGCCGACCCGCTGGCCGAGGTCGTCGCCTGGGCGCTGGAGCATCTCCACGAGCAGTTCGACGTGGAGACGCTGGCCGCGCGCGCGTACATGTCGCGCCGCACCTTCGACCGCCGCTTCCGCTCCCTGACCGGGAGCGCGCCGCTGCAGTGGCTGATCACCCAGCGGGTGCTGCAGGCGCAGCGTCTGCTGGAGACGTCGGACTACTCGGTGGACGAGGTCGCGGGCCGCTGCGGCTTCCGCTCGCCGGTGGCGCTGCGCGGCCACTTCCGCCGCCAGCTCGGCTCCTCGCCGGCCGCGTACCGGGCGGCGTACCGGGCGCGGCGCCCCCAGAGCGACCGGCCGACGGACACGGAGTCGGTGGGCCAGGCTCCGGCACCGTCGGGTCCACCGCCGTCCCCGTACCCCGAGGGTGGCCCGGTCCCGCTCCAGACCCGCCGCACTCCGGCGCCCGTGGGCACGTCAGCGCCGCTGTCGGTGGCGTCGGACCACGGCCGCGAGGCGTATGCGGCGAGCCGGGCGAGTCTGCCGGGGCAGCGCAGCGGGTCGTGACGTGACCTTGTGACGCCGGACGAGCTGATCGACTCAGCCCGTCCGGCGTCCGCGCAGGCCGGCTGCGACACCGGGCGTACCAAAAGCGGACGTCAGCTTTAGGGTGGTCGCATGAACGATCGCATGGTGTGGATCGACTGCGAGATGACCGGCCTCTCGCTGTCCGACGACGCGCTCATCGAGGTTGCCGCCCTCGTCACCGACTCCGAGCTGAACGTCCTCGGCGAGGGCGTGGACATCGTCATCCGCCCGCCGGAGCAGGCGCTGGAGACGATGCCGGAGGTGGTGCGTCAGATGCACACCGCGTCCGGACTGCTCGCCGAGCTCGCCGGCGGCACGACGCTGGCGGACGCCGAGGAGCAGGTCCTGGCGTACGTACGCGAGCACGTGAAGGAACCCGGCAAGGCCCCGCTGTGCGGCAACTCCGTCGGCACGGACCGCGGCTTCCTGCTCCGCGACATGCCGACGCTGGAGGACTACCTCCACTACCGGATCGTCGACGTCTCGTCGGTCAAGGAGCTGGCCCGCCGCTGGTACCCGCGTGCCTACTTCAACAGCCCCGAGAAGAACGGCAACCACCGCGCCCTCGCCGACATCCGCGAGTCCATCGCCGAACTCCGCTACTACCGCGAGGCCATCTTCGTACCGCAGCCCGGCCCCGACTCGGACACCGCCAAGTCGATCGCCGCAAAGCACGTTCTGCCTGCTCAGTAGGCGGGTGAGGGGGGTCACCCAGGGGCGCCGCAAAAGCTGTGCGCGAGCACCCCTTCGGACCCTGTACACTTTTTCTCGGCCGGTCGGGGACTCCACAAAGTCGATCGCCGGTCATGGTGGGTGTAGCTCAGCTGGTAGAGCACCTGGTTGTGGTCCAGGATGCCGCGGGTTCGAGTCCCGTCACTCACCCTCACCGCTCAGCCGGTGACTTCAGGACGAAGTCACCGGCTGAAGCATTTCCGGAGCCCGGCGGGCCCTAGGCTGCGGACGATGTCCGAGCCCCGCATACACGCCGAGCCCATCACCACCGCCCGCCTCGATCTCCTTCCGCTGCGCGTGGAGTACGCCGAGGAGATGGCCGTCGTCCTGTCGGACCCGGCGCTGCACCACTTCATCGGCGGCGCTCCCCTCTCACCCGGCGAGCTGCACGCCCGCTACGAGCGGCTCGTCGCCGGAGCCCCCTACCCGGGCGTCTCCTGGTGCAACTGGGTGCTGTGGCTGCGCGCCGAGTCGTGTCTCGTGGGCACGGTCCAGGCCACGGTGGCCGGGGGCCATGACGCCGAGATCGCCTGGATAGTCGGTACGCCGTGGCAGGGGCGCGGGTTCGCGTCCGAGGCGGCGCGGGGGCTGGTCGGGTGGCTCGGCGGACGGGGCGTCCGTACGGTCGTTGCGCATGTCCGTCCCGATCACCTGGCCTCGGCTTCGGTTGCCGCGGCGGCCGGGCTGACCGTGACGGAGGAGGAGCGGGACGGGGAGAGGCTGTGGCGGCGCACATGAAAACGGACCCCCCGTGTTGGGTGTCAACACGGGGGGCCGTTCCCTGAAAGCTTCTACTCGACGGTCACCGACTTGGCGAGGTTCCTCGGCTTGTCGATGTCCCTGCCCAGCGCCAATGCCGTGTGGTAGGCGAGGAGTTGCAGCGGGATGCCCATCAGGATCGGGTCCAGTTCGTCCTCGTTCTTCGGGACCACGATCGTCTGGTCGGCCTTCTCCTGGTCCTGGTGGGCCACCGCGAGGATCTTGCCGCTGCGGGCCTTGATCTCCTCCATGGCGGCGCGGTTCTTCTCCAGGAGGTCGTCGTCGGGGACGATCGCGACCGTGGGGAGGGCGGGCTCGATCAGGGCCAGGGGGCCGTGCTTGAGCTCGGAGGCCGGGTAGGCCTCGGCGTGGATGTAGGAGACCTCCTTGAGCTTCAGGGAGGCCTCGCGGGCCACCGGGTAGCCCCGGACGCGGCCGATGAAGAGCATCGAGCGGGCCTCGGCGAACTGCTCGGCCAGCTTCTTGATCTCCTCTTCCTGCTCCATGATCTCGGCGATCTGGGCGGGGAGCTTGCGCAGGCCCTCGATGATCCGCTTGCCGTCGCGGACGGAGAGGTCGCGGGTGCGGCCCAGGTGGAGGGCGAGGAGGGCGAAGGCGACCGTGGTGTTGGTGAAGCACTTCGTCGAGACGACGCAGACCTCGGGGCCCGCGTGGACGTAGATGCCGCCGTCGGCCTCGCGGGCGATCGCCGAGCCCACCACGTTCACGATGCCCAGGACCCGCGCGCCCTTGCGCTTCAGCTCCTGGACGGCCGCCAGGACGTCGTACGTCTCACCGGACTGGGAGACGGCGATGTAGAGGGTGTCGGGGTCGACCACCGCGTTGCGGTAGCGGAACTCGGAGGCCGGCTCGGCGTCCGCGGGGATGCGGGCCAGCTCCTCGATCATCTGGGCGCCGATCATGCCCGCGTGGTACGAGGTGCCGCAGCCGAGGATCTTCACGCGGCGGATCTGGCGGGCCTCGCGGGCGTCCAGGTTGAGGCCGCCGAGGTGCACGGTGGAGAAGCGGTCGTCGATGCGGCCGCGCAGCACGCGGTCCACGGCGTCGGCCTGCTCGTGGATCTCCTTGTGCATGTAGGTGTCGTGGCCGCCCATGTCGTAGGAGGCGGCCTCCCACTCGACGGTCGTGGGCTCCGCCGTCGTACGGGTGCCCTCCGTCGTGTAGGTGCGGAAGTCGTCGGCCTTCAGGGTGGCCATCTCGCCGTCGTCCAGCGTCACTATCTGCCGCGTGTGGGCGACCAGCGCGGCGATGTCCGAGGCGACGAACATCTCCTTCTCGCCGATGCCGAGGACGACCGGGGAGCCGTTGCGGGCCACGACGATGCGGTCCGGGAAGTCGGCGTGCAGGACCGCGATGCCGTACGTGCCCTCGATGAGGCGCAGCGTCTCGCGGACCTTGTCCTCCAGCTTCTCCGCCTGCGAACGGGCGATGAGGTGGACGAGGACCTCGGTGTCGGTCTCGGAGAGGAACTCGACGCCGTCGGCCTCCAGCTTGCGGCGCAGGTCGGAGGCGTTGTCGATGATGCCGTTGTGGACGACGGCGACCTTGCCCTCGGCGTCGAGGTGCGGGTGGGCGTTCACGTCGGACGGGGCGCCGTGGGTGGCCCAGCGGGTGTGGGCGATGCCGGTCGTGCCCTTGAAGCGCGCCGGGACCTTGGCCTCCAGGTCACGGACCCGGCCCTTGGCCTTGACCGTCTTCAGGCCCGCCGCCTTCGGGGACGTGACGACGATGCCCGCCGAGTCGTAGCCGCGGTACTCCAGGCGCTGGAGGCCCTCCAGCAGCAGGGGCGCTACGTCACGCTTCCCGATGTATCCGACGATTCCGCACATATATATAGGTATCCCTAGCCGTAGACGATCCGGCGCAGCTGGCGGAGCGTGAGCTCCGCCGGGGCCACCGCCCGGTATTTCAGGTCCGCCTCGATCCGTTCGAAGATCGTCGCGTTCACCAGGCCCTGGGCCTGGAGCTCGCGGTGGCGGCGACGGACGTACTCCTCGGTCGTCTCGTCGAAGTAGGCGAGCACGTCCTGGATCACACGCAGCGCCTCGCCCCGGTTGAGGGGTGTGGTGCGGGTCAGGTGATCAACAAGGTCGTCGTGCACTCGGTAGATCCTGGGGTATGGGGGACTGGTTCGCAAGAATTCTGCCCGATTTCGGGCAAGGGCGTGTCAAGGGGCTTTGGGAGAGTTATGGAACGCCCATGGGTGTTCGTTGGGCGGTTGTTCCGCGGGGGGATGTGTGCAGCGAGCACCTTGTGGCGCCATGGACATTCCTCGCATGGGAGTACCCCAGCAGCTGGCCGACCGCATGAGCATGGCCGAGCAGCACGAGTACCTGCGCGCCAAGTTCTCGCGGCGCAACATGATCAGAGGCGGCGCCGTCACGCTCGGCGCCGTCGCGGGTGGCGCGTTCATGCCGGGCGGCACCGCACAGGCAGCCACCGCGCAGGCCGTACCGACACAGACGGCGCCGCGCACCGAGACCGTCGACGGCGCCCTGGTCGCCCCGTTCGGCCGCCACCTCGCCTACGGCAACGACCCGCGCACCGAGATGACCATCTCGTGGCAGGTCCCGGTCGCCGTGAAGAAGCCGTTCGTCCGCATCGGCGCCCACCCCTGGGACCTCTCCCGCAAGATCGAGGCCGAGGTCCGCACCCTCTACACGCCGGCCGGTGTCGGCGCGAGCGCCGATCACACGCAGTACTACCTGCACGCCAAGCTGACCCACCTGCGCCCCGGCCGCACCTACTACTACGGCGTCGGCCACGAGGGCTTCGACCCCGCCGAGCCGAATCTGCTGGGCACCCTCGGCACCTTCACCACCGCGCCCGCCCACAAGACGCCCTTCACCTTCACCGCCTTCGGCGACCAGGGCGTCAGCTACCACGGCCTCGCCAACGACAGCCTGATCCTGGGCCAGAACCCGGTCTTCCACCTGCACGCGGGCGACATCGCCTACGCCGACCCCTCCGGCGCGGGCAAGACCGCCGACACCGGCTTCGACTCGCGCGTGTGGGACCAGTTCCTCGCGCAGACCGAGTCGGTCGCCAAGTCCGTGCCATGGATGGTGAGTTACGGCAACCACGACATGGAGGCCTGGTACTCGCCCAACGGCTACGGCGGCGAGGAGGCCCGCTTCACGCTCCCCGACAACGGGCCGGACAAGAAGAACCTGCCGGGCGTCTACTCCTTCGTCTACGGCAACACGGCGGTCATCTCGCTCGACCCCAACGACGTCTCCTTCGAGATCCCGGCCAACCTCGGTATCTCCGGCGGCACCCAGACCAGGTGGTTCGAGGCGCAGCTGAAGAAGTACCGGGCGGCCGAGGACATCGACTTCGTCGTCGTCTTCTTCCACCACTGCGCGTACTGCACCTCCACGGCGCACGCCTCGGAAGGCGGCGTGCGACAGGAGTGGGTGCCGCTGTTCGAGAAGTACCAGGTGGATCTGGTCATCAACGGCCACAACCACCAGTACGAGCGCACCGACGTCATCAAGGGCGACCAGGTCGCCAAGAAGCTGCCGATCGGCGGCACGGCCTACCCCGAGACCGAGGGCGTGGTGTACGTGACGGCGGGTGCGGCGGGCCGCAGCCTGTACGCGTTCAGCGCGCCGGACTCGTACGAGGGGCACGAGCGCGAGGTCGACTCCGTGGCCTCGTTCGTCAACCTCAAGGACGGCAAGCAGAACGAGACGGTCGCCTGGTCCCGGGTGCGCTACCTGAACTACTCGTTCCTGCGCGTGGACGTCACGCCCGCGCCGCGCGGCCGGTACACCACCCTGAAGGTCCAGGGCATCGCCGAGACGGGCGACCGGATCGACCACTTCACGGTGGCCCGCCGGGCCAAGTAGCCGCCGTACGCGCTACATCCGCTTGAGCACCGCCTGCTTGGCCATCGTGAACTCCTCGTCCGTCAGCACACCCGTGCGGTGGAGTTCGCCCAGTTCGCGCAGGCGGCGCAGCAGGGCGTCGTGGTCCTGGGCCACGTCGTCCTGCGGCATGCTCGCGGCGGCATGAGGGGTGGGGGCGGTCGGGTGCGGGAGGCGCGCCTGGACCGCCGCCGCGACCAGGGCCATCAGCGGGTCCTTCTTGAAGCCCCACAGCTCCACGGAGTTGGGGTCGTACTTGGGCGGGGCCTTGGTGGGCGCGTTCCTGACGGTGAAGCGGAGGTAGCCGTTCTCCAGGCCCGCCGCCGGATGCCACTCCACGGCCGCGATGTCGGTGAGCGGGAGGGAGCGCGGGCCGGCGGCGGCCTTGGCGTCCTCCGTCTTCCAGTTCCACTCCAGGCGCACGTGCTCGCCGTCGAAGCCGGCGGTGCCGTCCCCGGCGGAGACCGACAGGGGCAGGGACGGGCCCGGCAGCAGGTACTTGTCGACCGGGTCGGCCGGCACCTCGTCCAGCAGCAGGGCGTTGCGCACCTCGTCCACGAAGTACTCGGCGACGCCGTACCGGTCGGACTCGACGATCAGCTGGTACGGGTCGTTGGGCTCGGTGAGCCGGCCGCCCGTGGCGTGCAGCAGCGGGTCGGCGCCGTCGCGCAGGCGCAGCCGCAGCCGCCCGGCCTTCTTGCCCTGCTCGAACGAGACCCCCGCCAACGCGCCCAGGGGGACGACCAGTTCACCCAGCGTCTTGCGGAACAGGCTGACGTTCTTGTCCCGTCCGGGAGTCAGCCGCAGGGCGTCGCCGTCGAAGACCCACGTGCCGTCCTTCTGGATGATTTCCGCCATGGGGGGATTGTTTCATCGGTTCTGCGGGAGAGTGGTCTCTACCAATCCTGAAGGGAGCGCATGTGAGACGGCACCACAGAACGACTCCCCGCATGACCCGGATCCTCGGATCCCTGCTGCTCGTGGCTGCGGCCTGCGCCTTCACGGCCGGCGCGGCACCGGCGCCCGGCGAGGCGACACCCCTGGGTCGGGTGGTCCCGGCGCCCGCGTCGGTGACGCCGGGCGGATCCCCGTACCGCATCACCGACGGCACCCGCATCCTCGTCGACGACTCCCGCGAGGCCCGGCGCGTCGGCGAGTACCTCGCGGGCGTCCTGCGGCCCTCCACCGGCTACCCCTTGCCGGTCACCTCGTACGGCCGGGGCGGCCTGCGACTGCGCCTCGCCAAGGGCCCGTTCGGCGCCGAGGGCTACCGCCTCGACAGCGGCCGCAGCGGCGTCACCATCACGGCGGCCGAGCCCGCCGGTCTCTTCCACGGCGTCCAGACCCTGCGCCAACTCCTCCCGGCGGCCGTCGAGAAGAAGTCCGTCCAGCCCGGCCCCTGGCTGGTCGCGGGCGGCACGATCACCGACACCCCGCGCTACGGCTGGCGCGGCGCGATGCTCGACGTCTCCCGGCACTTCTTCACCGTCGACCAGGTCAAGCGCTACATCGACCAACTCGCCCTCTACAAGATCAACAAGCTGCATCTGCACCTCAGCGACGACCAGGGCTGGCGCATCGCCATCGACTCCTGGCCGCGCCTCACGGCCTACGGCGGCTCGACGCAGGTCGGCGGCGGCCCCGGGGGCTTCTACACGAAGGCCGACTACAAGGAGATCGTCCGGTACGCGTCCTCGCGCTACCTGGAGGTCGTCCCCGAGGTCGACATGCCGGGCCACACGAACGCCGCGCTGGCCTCGTACGCCGAGCTCAACTGCGACGGCGTGGCACCCCCGCTCTACACCGGCACGGACGTCGGCTTCAGCTCGCTGTGTGTCGGCAAGGAGATCACGTACGACTTCGTGGACGACGTGATCCGGGAGCTCGCCGCGCTCACGCCGGGCCGCTATCTCCACATCGGCGGCGACGAGGCGCACTCCACCAGCCACGAGGACTATGTGAAGTTCATGGACCGGGTGCAGCCGATCGTCGCCGAGTACGGCAAGACGGTGGTCGGCTGGCATCAGCTGACCGGCGCGAACCCCTCGCGGGGGGCTCTGGCGCAGTACTGGGGGCTGGACGGGACGAGTGCGGAGGAGAAGGCGCGGGTCGCGGCGGCGGCGCGGAGCGGGACCGGGATCATCCTGTCCCCGGCCGACCGGCTCTACCTCGACATGAAGTACACGGCCGACACTCCGCTGGGCCTGGACTGGGCGGGCCTGGTCGAGGTGAAGCGGTCGTACGACTGGGATCCGGGGAACTACCTGCCGGGTGCGCCTTCTTCGGCGATCCGTGGTGTCGAGGCGCCGCTGTGGACCGAGACGATCACGAAGTCCGCCGACATCGAGTACATGGCCTTCCCGAGGCTGGCGGGCGCCGCCGAGCTGGGCTGGTCGCCGGCTGCCACGCACGACTGGGACGCCTACAAGGTGCGGCTTGCTGCGCAGGGGCCGCGGTGGGAGGCGTTGGGGATCGGGTTCTATCGATCGCCGCAGGTGCCTTGGCCTACGGCGTAGGCGCGGTGATTCGTCTGCGGGTCCGGATGTGCTGACGGACGCCCCGGAGGACCGTACTCCGGGGCGTCCGCCTGTTTGTGAAGGGCCCGCTACAGCCCTGCGATGGGGTTCTTCAGGTTGCCGACCAGCTGGAGGGCGCCCGCCGGGTCCGCCAGGTCCACCATCTGCTTGTTGTTGCGCAGTTGGAGGCGGTTGAGGCAGGACAGGGCGAACTCGGGGGCGAACATGTCGTACTGCTTGAACTTGTCGGCGAGTTCGGGCACCGACTCCTGGTACTCGCGGGTGACGTCCGCGACCGTCCGCCAGAAGTCGTCCTCCTCCAGGATCCCCTCGGCGGCGAGGTTCGCGGCGAGGAAGCGGAAGAAGCAGTCGAAGACGTCCGTGAAGATGGACAGGAGCTTCTTGTCCTCAGGGACGTCCACGCGCAGCCGCTCGACCGTCGGCGGCAGCACCGCGTCCGGGTCCATGACGGCGATCTCCTCGGCGATGTCCTTGTAGATCGCGCGCTCGACGACGCCGTCCTTGAGGACGAGGATGACGTTCTCGCCGTGCGGCATGAACACCAGGTCGTAGGCGTAGAAGCTGTGCAGGAGCGGGGTGAAGTACGCGCGCAGGTAGCGGCGCAGCCACTCCGTCGGCGTGAGACCCGACTGTTCGATCAGCGCGCCCGGGAAGGACGCGCCCTCGTGGTCGACGTGGACGAGGGAGGCCATGGTGGCCAGCGACTCGCCGTCCTGGAGCGAGGCGACCGGGCTCTCGCGCCACAGGGCCGCCAGCATCTTGCGGTACGGCGAGTAGCGGTCCGTCGCCTTCTCGTACTCCAGGTGCCGGTAGCCGACGGCGGCGCGCTCGCGGATGATCGACAGGCCGGTGGACTTCAGGACCGGGTCGTTGTCTATGAGCTGGGCCAGCCAGTCGTTGATGGCGGGTGTGGCCTCCATGTAGGCGGCCGACAGTCCGCGCATGAAGCCCATGTTGAGGACGGACAGGGCCGTCTTGACGTAGTGCTTCTCGGGGCTGGTCCGGTTGAAGAAGGTCCGGATGGACTGCTGGGCCAGGTACTCGTCGTCGCCCTCGCCCAGGCAGACCAGATGCTGCTGGGCGACCTCGGCGGCGAAGGTGACGGTGAGCTTGTTCCACCACTGCCAGGGGTGGACAGGGATGAGGAGGTAGTCGGCGGGATCGAGGTCCTGGTCGCGCAGGACGTCGTAGAAGCGCTCGACGGTCTCCTCGCCGAGCTCCTGGCGCACGAAGGACTCGTACTCGATGCCGACACCGGCCGTGAAGGCGGCACGCGAGCGGTGGGCCGCGAGCCAGACGAGCCGGACCGGGCTCGCGGTCTCGGGGGCGTACGACAGGTACTCGTGGATGCCGAAGCCGAGCCGCCCGTTGTTGGCGACGAAGCAGGGGTGGCCCTCGGTCATGCCGGTCTCGATGGCCTGGAAGCCGGACTTCGCCAGCTCGGCGACCGGGATCTGCGGCTTGGTGAGCTTGTAGCAGGTGCCGGAGAGGGTGGAGGAGATCTCCTCCAGGTAGACCGGCAGGATCTCGTCGCTCAGGCCCAGGGACTTCTGCAGCTCGATGAAGAAGTCCAGGGCGGCGAGCGGGAGTTCGGCGCCGTCGCGGGTGCGGGTGATCGAGTCGGCGTCGACCTGCCAGTGGTCGAGGGCGCGCAGCACGGCCGTGAAGGCGTACCGGGTCAGGCCGTCGTCGCTGCGGACGACGTACGTGCCGTCGCCGGTGGCCTCCGGCGTGATGAGGCGCTCGTGCGCGAACTCGGCGAGCGCCTTGCGGATCAGGAGGCGGTTGGCCCGCGCCCAGCGGTGGGGGGACAGATGCGCTACGGCGTCGGACAGGGTCATACGGCTACTCCTATGGCGGCCAGGAACTGCTCACGCGTGCAGAAGCTCAGCAGCGCCTTCTTCTCCGGCTTCTGGATCTCCCGCTCGGGCACGAACCCGACGGCCTCGTTCAGGGCGTGCACGGCCTTGTTGGCCACGTCCGGCTCGACGACGACCCGCTGCACCGCGGGGTCCTCGAAGAGGTGCGCCATCACGGCGGTGATGACGGACCGGGTGAAGCCGCGGACGGGCTTGTCGGTGGGCGGCGTGAGGAAGTGCATGCCGATGTCGCCCGGCTGCGGCTCGTACAGGCCGACCAGTTCGCGGTGGGCGGGGTCGTAGTACTCCATCAGGAAGGCCGGTTCGCCGTCCTGAAGGCCGAGCAGCGCGTGGTGGTGCTCGTCTGCCGCGATCTCCATGTAGGCGCGCTCGACGTCCACCAGGCTCGCGTCCTGCATCATCCAGAAGGCCGCCTTGGGGTGGGTGACCCAGTGGTGCAGCAGCTCGGCGTCCTTGAGAGGGTCGAGGAGGCGGAAGGTGAAGGTGCCTGTGTCGGTGGTGCTCATACGGCGAACTCCTGGAACGCGATCGTCTTCTCGACCGGGTAGTACTCGGTGCCGAGCAGCTCGCGGATGATGTACGCGTTCCGGTACGGGCCCATGCCCAGGTCCGGGCTGGTGATGCTGTGCGTGTGGACTCCGGCGTTCTGCAGGAACACGCCGCGGCCGGTGACGTCGATGGCGTAGTTGCGGGCGACGTCGAAGTTGCCCTGGGAGTCGTAGACCAGGCGGTCGCGCACGGGCTTCAGGAACTCCGGCTCGGCGTACTTGTAGCCGGTGGCCAGCACCAGGCCCTGCGACTCGATGTCGAAGTCCTTCTCCTGCTCCTCCTGGCGGAAGGACAGGGTGTACGTGCCGTTCTCGTACCGCGCGCTGTTCAGCGAGCAGTTGGTGAGCAGCCGGGTCGGGACCGGGCCGCCGAGGTTCTTCTGGTAGAGCAGGTCGAAGATCTCGTTGATCAGGTCGCCGTCGATGCCCTTGAACAGGCCCTTCTGCTCGGCGGTGAGCCGGTAGCGGGTGGACTCCGGCAGCTCGCGGAAGTAGTCGACGTACTCCGGCGACGTCATCTCCAGCGTGAGCTTGGTGTACTCCAGCGGGAAGAAGCGCGGGGAGCGGGTGACCCAGTTCAGCCGGTAGCCGTGGACGTCGATCTCGCTGAGCAGGTCGTAGTAGATCTCTGCGGCCGACTGGCCCGAGCCGACGAGCGTGATCGACTCCTTCTTCTGCAGCTCCGCCTTGTGCTGCAGATAGCGGGAGTTGTGGATGAAGTCGCCGCCCAGACCCTGGCACGCCTCGGGTATGTGGGGCGGGGTGCCGGTGCCGAGGACGAGGTGGCGGGCGCGGTACGTGTCACCGGCGGCGGTCTGCACGACGTAGACGCCGTCCTCGTACGTCACCTCCGTCACCGTCGTGCTGAAGCGGATGCTGCTCAGCTTGTTCGCGGCCCAGCGGCAGTAGTCGTCGTACTCGACCCGCAGCGGATAGAAGTTCTCGCGGATGTAGAACGAGTACAGCCGGCCCTTCTCCTTCAGGTAGTTGAGGAAGGAGTACGGCGAGGTCGGGTCGGCGAGGGTGACCAGGTCCGACATGAACGGGGTCTGGAGGTGGGCGCCGTCCAGGAACATCCCGGCGTGCCACTCGAAGTCGGGCTTCGACTCCAGGAAGACGCCGTCGAGCTCGTCGATCGGCTCGGTCAGGCAGGCGAGGCCGAGGTTGAACGGGCCGAGCCCGATCCCCACGAAGTCATGGGTTCTGGTCGGGTTTTCAGGACGCGCGGTCAAGGGACTCTCCCAGGTACTGCTCGGCGTGGCCGGCGATCAGGTCGAGGACGGCGGCGATGTCTTCGGTCGTCGTCTCGGGGTTGAGCAAGGTGAACTTCAGGTAGTGGCGGCCCTGGACCTTCGTGCCCGCGACCACCGCGTCGCCGGAGGCGAACAGGGCCTTGCGGGCGTAGAGGTTGGCGCGGTCGATCTCGGCGGGGTCGGTGACGGCCGCCGGGATGTAGCGGAAGACCAGGGTGGACAGGGTCGGCTCGACGACGACGTCGAAGCGGGGGTCGGCGGCCAGCAGCTTCCAGCCCTCCACGGCCAGGTCGCAGACCTCGTCGAAGAGCTGCCCGATGCCGTCGGCGCCCATCACCCGCAGGGTCATCCACAGCTTGAGCGCGTCGAAACGGCGAGTGGTCTGCAGGGACTTGTCGACCTGGTTGGGGATGCGCTCCTGCACCATCCGGCGCGGGTTGAGGTACTCCGCGTGGTAGGTGGCGTGCCGCAGGGTCGAGGCGTCGCGGACCAGCACGGCCGAGGAACTCACCGGCTGGAAGAAGGACTTGTGGTAGTCGACGGTGACCGAGTCGGCGCGCTCGATGCCGTCGATGCGGTCCCGGTACTTGAGGCTGGCGAGCAGCCCGCAGCCGTACGCCGCGTCCACGTGCATCCAGGTGTCGAACTGCTCGCACAGCTCGGCGATCTCGGGCAGCGGGTCGATGGAGCCGAAGTCGGTGGTGCCGGCGGTGGCGACGACGGCCATGGGGACGAGGCCGTCGCGGCGGCAGCGCTCCAGTTCGCGGGCGAGGGCGACGGTCTGCATGCGCTTGTCGTGGTCGACCGGGATGGAGACCACGGAGTCCTGGCCGAGGCCCAGCAGTTTCGCGGACTTCTTCACGCTGAAGTGGCTGACCTCGGAGGCGAAGATGCGCAGTTTGGCGAACGAGTCGGTCTTGGCCTCCTCGCGGGCCAGCAGCAGCGCCTGGAGGTTGGACTGCGTGCCGCCCGAGGTGAAGACACCGTCGGCGTTCTCGCCGAGACCTATTCGGGCCGTCGTCCAGTCGATGAGCTTGCGCTCGATCAGGGTGCCGCCGGCCGACTGGTCCCAGGTGTCGAGGGAGGAGTTGACCGCGGAGAGGACCGCCTCGCCGAGTACGGCCGGGATGACGACCGGGCAGTTGAGGTGGGCGAGGTAGCGGGGGTGGTGGAAGTAGATCGCGTCCCGGAGGTAGACGTCCTCCAGCTCGTCGAGGACCGCGGCGGTGTCGAGCAGCGGCTTGTCGAGGTCGATCGCGTCGATGGCGGGGGCGAGGGCGTCGACCGTGACGCCGGTGAACGGACGGTCGGTGGCGGCGAGTTTGGCGGCCACCCGCTCGATTCCTTCGGTCACGGAGCGGCGGTACTGCTCCGCGGTCGTGTCATTGAGCAGGTGCGAGCGCATGGGGAGGTCCTCCGGTGGGGACGGGCCGTGAAGTGCGGGGTGCAGCTTGAGGGGTGCAACTTAGGTTAGCCTAACCTAAGCAACTCGGAATGAGGGTAGCCTCGACCGTGACCGTGATCACTCCGGTCCCAGAGTCAACTACTCGGCGGCGCGCAGCTCTTCCTCGGTCATCCCATGCCGCCAGTAGCCGACGAACTTCACCCGGCGACGGTCGATCCCGCGCTCACCGATGAAGTGCCGGCGCAGCGCCTTCACGCAGCCGGACTCACCGGCGATCCAGACGTACGGCCGCTCGGCGGGCGGGAGTTGGGCGGCGCGGATGGCGTCGAGCCCGTCTTCCCGTACGAGCCAGGTGATCTCGGCGTCCGCCTCGCTCGCCAGATCCTGGATGTCCCCGGCGTCGCGCACCTCCAGCCAGACCCGGGCTCGCGTCCCGGCGGGCAGGGACTCGAGGATGGCGGAGACGGCGGGTACGGCGGTCTCGTCGCCCCAGATCACCACCAGGTCGGCGTCCTCCGGCGGCCGGAACCTGATGGCCCGGTTGTCGGCGATCGCGGGCCCGAGCAGCAGGACCCGGTCGCCGGCGACGGCTCGGGAGGCCCACCGGGAGGCGGGGCCGGCCGGGGTGTGCAGGACGAAGTCGATGTCGATCTCGTCGGGGTTCCGGCGCAGGGCCCGAAGCGTGTACGACCGCATCACGGCCCGTACATCGTCGGGCAGTTCACGCCAGCCCTGCCACCATCCGTCGCCGAGCTCGAGGGGGACCTGCGGCTCGGTCTGGCCCGGGTGTGGCAGGAAGAGCGAGAGGGACTGGTCCCGTCCCTCGGAGAAGAAGTACTGCAGATCGTCCCCGCCGAAGGTGACCCGCACCATGGACGGCCCGAGCCGCCGGGTCCGTACAACCTGCAGGGCAAAGAAACGGAACGGGGCGGCCACGGCCGTAGTCATGGGATAACTCCTGAATCGACGTCAGGTGCGCCTACCTAGGGGCGCGGGGAACTGCGCGACCAGCCACAACTTGGCCCGCAGTCGCCCCACCACCTCAAGTGGCCCTTGTCTAGGCGACCTTCTTGGCCTTCTCGATGGCCTCGGCAAGGCTCGTCAGCAGCGGCGTGCACTTGTCGTAAGACAGAATCGGCTCCGGCGACCGAGCAATAACCTGCCCCGCCTTCACCGCCGGCAGCTTCTTCCAGGTCGCCTCAGTGATGTCAGCGGGCTGAATCGTCGAGGACCGGTCGTCCATCATGATGACGTCGGCCGGGTACTTGTCGACGTTCTCCCAGCTCAGCGACTCGAACCAGCCACCGCCCTGCTTCTTCGCGCTCTCCGGCGGCTCGACGAAGTTCACGCCGAGCGCCTTGAAGTACTCCAGGTCGATGGAGAGGTTGGTGCCGGAGACGTAGAACAGGTCCTGGCTGGCGGAACCGGCCATCACCTTGATCTCGGGACGGGCCTTCGCGGCCTTGCGCAGCCGCTCGGCCGCCGCCTCGAAGTCCTTCTTGGACTGGACGACCTTGTCGGCCTTCATGTCCGCGCCGAGGGACTCGGCCAGCTCCCACATCCGCTGAAGCGGCTTGGTCAGCTGGCGGTCGTAGACGGAGATCGCGGCGCTCGGAGCGAGCTTGGCGATCTTGTCCTTGGACGCCTCGGGGACGTACCAGAGGGTGCCGGCGCTGTCGAAGGTCGTGGAGATGAGGACCTCGGGGGCGAACGCCGCGTACTGCTCGACGTTGAACTGGTCCCAGACGTTGCCGAAGACCGTCAGCTTGCTGACGTCCATGTCGCCGGCCTGGACGTCGGCCTTGCCGTCCTGCGTCTTGGTGGGGCCGAAGACGCCCTTGATCTCGATGCCGTAGTCGTAGAGGGCGGCCGCGACACCGACGAAGGCGACGATCTTCGTCGGGACCTTGTCGAGCTTCACGGTGGTGCCGCGGTCGTCCTTGAACGTCCAGGGGCCGGACTTGGCAGCAGTCGTGGCCTCGCCGGCGCCCTCGCTTTTCGCGTCGTCGTCTCCGCAGGCCGCGAGCACGGCCCCGAGGCCGAGGGCGCCGCCCGCGGCGAGGATGCCGCGGCGGGTGAGGTGGGTGGCTCTGGCGTTGGGCATGGGTACGCTGCTTTCGAACAGGGCGGATCACCCGTCGGACAATTCGAAGGTAGGTTAGCCTAACCTCAGCTGATGTCCAGGGGGTGGGGGCCCTTGTGATCGAAGTTGTGCGCGGACTGTGCAGCCGCCATATACGACCGGCGAGGCCCAACCCCCTTGCAATCAAGGGTTGTTGAGCCTCGCTCCGGTGAACGGTGGGCTCAGCCCACGAGCCCCAGTTCCCGCGCGATCAGCATCCGCTGGACCTCGCTCGTGCCCTCGCCGATCTCCAGGATCTTGGAGTCGCGCCACATGCGGGCGACCGGGTACTCGTTCATGAAGCCGTAGCCGCCGTGGATCTGGGTCGCGTCGCGGGCGTTGTCGACGGCGATCGTCGACGAGTAGAGCTTCGCCAGGGCCGCCTCCTTCTTGAAGGGTTCCCCGGCCACGAGACGCGAGGCCGCGTCGCGCCAGGCCAGGCGGGCCGTGTGGGCCTTCATCTCCATGTCGGCGATCTTGAACTGGATGGCCTGGTTGGCGCCGATGGGGCGGCCGAAGGCGTGGCGTTCCTTGGCGTACTTCACCGACTCGTCGACGCAGCCCTGTGCCAGGCCCGTCGCCAGCGCAGCGATGGCGATGCGGCCCTCGTCCAGGATGCGCAGGAACTGCGCGTAGCCGCGGCCCTCTTCACCGAGGAGGTTGGCCGCCGGGACGCGGACGTCCGCGAAGGACAGCTCGCGGGTGTCGGAGGCGTTCCAGCCGACCTTGGAGTAGGGGGCCGCGACCGTGAAGCCGGGGGTGCCGGACGGGACGATGATCGCGGAGATCCGCGGCCTGCCGTCGGGCTTGCGGCCGGTGACCGCCGTGACCGTGACCAGACCCGTGATGTCCGTACCGGAGTTGGTGATGAAGCACTTGGTGCCGTTGATCACCCATTCGTTCGTGTCGGGGTCGAGGCGGGCCGTCGTACGGGTCGCGCCCGCGTCGGAGCCGCCGTCGGGTTCCGTGAGCCCGAAGGCGCCCAGGATCTCGCCGGAGCACAGCCGCGGCAGCCACTGCCGCTTCTGCTCCTCCGTGCCGAAGAGATGGACCGGCATGGCGCCCAGTGATACACCGGCCTCCAGCGTGATGGCGACCGAGGAGTCCACCCGGGCCAGCTCCTCCAGCGCCACGCCGAGCGCCAGGTAGTCGCCGCCCATGCCGCCGTACTCCTCCGGGAACGGCAGGCCGAACAGACCCATGCGGCCCATCTCCCGCACGATCTCGTACGGGAACTCGTGATGCTCGTAGAACTCGCCGATCTTCGGCGCCACGACATCGTGGGCGAACGCCTCCACCGTGCGGCGGAGTTCCTCCAGTTCGGGGGAGAGACGGTGGTCCATGGCTGTTCAGCGCTCCTTGTGGGAGAGGGCTCGGACGGTGCGGGACGGGCTGGGTCGGCCCAGTTGTTCGGCCATCCACGCGCTCGTGGCGACGAGGCGGCCGAGGTCGACTCCGGTGTCGATGCCGAGGCCCCGCAGCATCCACACGAGGTCTTCGGTGGCGAGGTTGCCGGTGGCGGACTTGGCGTACGGGCAGCCGCCGAGGCCGCCGGCGGAGGCGTCGACGGTCGTGACGCCGTGCTGGAGTGCGGCCAGGGTGTTGGCAAGGGCCTGGCCGTAGGTGTCGTGGAAGTGGACGCCGAGTGCGGAGGTCGGCACCCCGGCCTCGTCGAGTCGGGTGAGCAGGGTCTGGACATGCCCCGGTGTCGCGACGCCGATCGTGTCGCCGAGGCTGAGCTCGTCGCAGCCCATGTCCAGCAGGGCCCGGCACACGCGCACGACCTGAGGGACCGGCACCGGACCCTCCCAGGGGTCGCCGAAGCACATGGACAGATACCCGCGCACATGGCCCCCGCTCGCCTTCGCCCGGGCGACCACCGGCTCGAACATGGCCAGCGCCTCGTCCACCGTGCGGTTGAGGTTGGCCTTCGCGAAGGACTCGGTGGCGCTGGCGAAGACGGCGACCCGGCGGGCGCCGAGGGCGAGCGCCCGGTCCAGTCCGCGCTCGTTGGGGACGAGGACGGGCAGGTCCACGGGGAGGTCGGAGACCTGCGGGAACAGCTGCTCGGCGTCGGCGAGCTGGGGCACCCACTTGGGGTGGACGAAGCTCGTCGCCTCGATCGTCGTCAGGCCGGCGTCGGCCAGGCGGCGGACGAACTCCGCCTTCACCTCCGTCGGCACCGTGGACTTCTCGTTCTGCAGGCCGTCGCGGGCGCCGACCTCGTGGATGCGGACGCGGGCGGGCAAAGCCGGGGTCGCTGGTACGGCCATGGGGAGGCCGAGTTCGGGCGTGCTGCTCATGCCGTCTCCTCCTCCGTGGACTCCGCGGGCGTGATGACGGCGAGCACCTGGTCCATGGCGACCGTCGTGCCCGGCGTCACGTCCAGTTGGGCGACCGTGCCGGCGTGCGGGGCGGAGATGACGTGCTCCATCTTCATCGCCTCCACCACCAGCAGGCTCTGGCCCGCCGTCACTTCGTCCCCTACGGCGACCTTCACCACCGTCACCGTCCCCGGCATGGGCGCCGTGAGCGAGTCGGCCCCGGCGTGCGCCGCGCGCGTGAGGGACGCGGCGACCGGGTCGTGGTCCCGCACGTGCCAGGCGTCGCCGTCGCGGCCGAGCCAGGTGCCGTCCGGCAGGGTGGCGCGGTGGAAGGTGTGGCGGACGCCGTCGAGGGTGACGGACACCTGGTCGTCCGTGACGGCGGCGGAGCCCCGCGGGACGTACTCCAACGGGTCCTGCACACGGAGGTGGAAGCCGACGGGCTTCGCCGCCCCGCCGAGCCGCCAGCCGCTCGGCACCGAGAACGGGTCCGTCCAGCCGTCGCCCCGCGGCCGCAGCGCCTCCAGGCGTACGGCCGCTGCCGCCTCGTAGACCTCGTCGGGTACGTCCGTGGAGACCAGGCCGTCCACTACCCGCTCGACCAGCCCCGTGTCCAACTCGCCCGCCACCACCGCCGGATGCGCGAGCAGCCGCCGCAGGAACCCGGCGTTCGTCTGCACGCCCAGCGTGACCGTCTCGGCGAGGGCCGCCCGGAGCTTGCGGATCGCCGTCTCCCGGTCCGGCCCGTACGCGATCACCTTGGACAGCATCGGGTCGTACAGCGAGCCGACCTCCGTGCCCTCGCTGAGTCCGGAGTCGGTGCGGATGCCGTCGCCCTGGGGTTCATGGAGCTTGAGGACCGTGCCGCCCGCCGGGAGGAATCCGCGAGCGGGGTCCTCGGCGCAGACGCGGGCCTCGATGGCGTGACCGGTCAGCCGGATCTCGTCCTGTGTGAAGCCGAGTCGCTCGCCGGACGCCACCCGCAGCTGCCACTCCACCAGGTCGAGGCCGGTGATGAGCTCGGTGACCGGGTGCTCCACCTGGAGGCGGGTGTTCATCTCCATGAAGTAGTACTGAGCGGGATCCCCGCCCGGCACGATGAACTCCACCGTGCCGGCGCCCCGGTAGCCGCACGAGCGGGCCGCCTGCACGGCGGCCTCGCCCATCGCCGCGCGCGTGGCCTCGTCGAGGAGCACACTGGGCGCCTCCTCGATGATCTTCTGGTGCCGGCGCTGGAGGGAGCACTCGCGCTCGCCGAGGTGGACGACATTGCCGTGGCCGTCGGCCAGCACCTGGATCTCGATGTGCCGGGGCCGGTCGACCCAGCGCTCGACGAGGAGGGTGTCGTCGCCGAAGGAGGCGCGGGCCTCGCGGCGGGCGGCGGCGATCTCGTCCGCCAGCCGCTCCGGGTCCCGCACCAGCCGCATGCCCTTGCCGCCACCGCCGGCGGAGGGCTTGAGCAGCACGGGCATGCCGATCTCCCGGGCCGCGTCCGCCAGTTCGGCGTCCGTCAGCCCGCTGCCGCTGGAGCCGGGCACCACCGGAACCCCGGCCGCCTTCACCGTCTCCTTCGCGCGGATCTTGTCGCCCATCAGGGAGATGGCGTCGGCGGTCGGCCCGATGAAGACGAGCCCGGCGTCGGCGCACGCGCGTGCGAAGGCCGCGTTCTCCGCGAGGAAGCCGTATCCGGGGTGGACGGCCTGGGCGCCGGTACGTGCGGCGGCCTCCAGGATCCGCTCCACGGACAGATAGCTCTCGGCCGCCGGCGCCGGACCGATCCGTACCGCCGTGTCGGCCTCCCGGACGTGCCGCGCGTCGGCGTCCGCGTCCGAGAAGACGGCCACGGAGCGTACGCCCAGCGAGCGGAGCGTCCGGACGACCCGGACGGCGATCTCGCCCCGGTTGGCCACGAGCACTGTGTCAAACATGGGTTCCGTCCCCCTCACATCCGGAAGACGCCGAACTGGGGCTCACCCAGCGGCGCGTTGGCACAGGCGGTCAGGGCGAGGCCCAGCACCTGACGGGTCTCCAGCGGGTCGATGACCCCGTCGTCCCAGAGCCGGGCGGTGGCGTAGTAGGCGTTGCCCTGGCGCTCGTACTGCTCCCGGATCGGCGCCTTGAAGGTCTCCTCGTCCGCCACCGGCCAGGACTCGCCGCGCGCCTCGATCTGGTCCCGCTTGACGGTCGCGAGGACGGAGGCCGCCTGCTCACCGCCCATGACGGAGATCTTGGCGTTGGGCCACATCCACAGGAAGCGGGGGGAGTAGGCCCGACCGCACATCGAGTAGTTGCCCGCGCCGTACGAGCCGCCGACCACGACCGTCAGCTTCGGCACGCGCGTGCAGGCGACGGCCGTCACCATCTTGGCGCCGTGCTTGGCGATGCCGCCCGCCTCGTAGTCCTTGCCGACCATGAACCCGGAGATGTTCTGCAGGAACACCAGCGGAATCCCGCGCTGGTCGCACAGCTCGATGAAGTGGGCGCCCTTCTGGGCCGACTCGGAGAACAGGATGCCGTTGTTGGCGACGATGCCGACCGGGTGGCCGTGGATGCGGGCGAAGCCGGTGACGAGGGTCTGGCCGAACTCGGCCTTGAACTCCGCGAAACGGGAGCCGTCGGCCACGCGCGCGATGATCTCGCGTACGTCGTAGGGGGTGCGGGAGTCGACGGGGACGGCGCCGTAGAGACCGTAGGGGTCGACCTTGGGCTCGACGGCGGGCCGGACCTCCCACGACAGGGACCCGCGCGCGGGGAGCGTGGCGACGATGTTCCGGACGATACGGAGGGCGTGCGCGTCGTCCTCGGCGAGATGGTCGGTGACACCCGACACGCGCGCGTGGACGTCGCCGCCGCCGAGCTCCTCGGCCGTGACGACCTCACCGGTGGCGGCCTTCACCAGCGGAGGACCGCCGAGGAAGATCGTGCCCTGGTTGCGGACGATGACGGCCTCGTCGCTCATGGCGGGGACATAGGCGCCGCCCGCGGTGCACGAACCGAGCACGGCCGCGATCTGCGGGATCCCGGCGCCCGACATCCGGGCCTGGTTGTAGAAGATCCGCCCGAAGTGCTCGCGGTCCGGGAACACCTCGTCCTGCATGGGCAGGAAGGCGCCGCCGGAGTCGACGAGGTAGAGACAAGGCAGCCGGTTCTCCAGGGCCACCTCTTGTGCGCGCAGGTGCTTCTTCACGGTCATCGGGTAGTACGTCCCGCCCTTGACCGTGGCGTCATTGGCGACGATCACGCACTCGCGCCCGCTGACCCGGCCGATCCCCGCGATGACACCGGCCGCCGGGGCCTGGCCGTCGTACAGGCCGTCGGCGGCGAGGGGAGCGAGCTCCAGGAAGGGGGAGCCGGGGTCGAGAAGGGTGTCGACGCGGTCCCTGGGCAGCAGCTTGCCGCGCGCGGTGTGCCGGGCGCGCGCCTTCTCCCCGCCTCCCATCCGGGCGGCGGCGAGCTTGCCGCGCAGCTCCTCCGCGAGCGCCCGATGGGCCTCCTCGTTGGCTCGCCAGGCCTCCGACGCGGGATCTGCCGCGCTGTGAAGCTCCGGTGCCTCGTGCATCCTGCGGTCCCCTCACCAGTGGTCCACCAGTTAATGAGCGTTAACGCATTTCCTTCAGGTTAACGACCGCTAACCTCCCTGTCTAGAATTGCTTCCATGGCCACCAGAACCGACGCCCCGACCCGCCGCGAACAGATCCTCAAGGAGGCCGCGCGGCTCTTCGCCGAGCGCGGTTTCCACGGCGTCGGTGTCGACGAGATAGGCGCCGCCGTGGGCATCAGCGGCCCCGGTCTCTACCGGCACTTCGCCGGCAAGGACGCGATGCTCGCCGAGCTCCTGGTCGGCATCAGCGGCCAGCTGCTGACGGGGGCCAAGCGGCGCCTCGCGGAGGCCGACGGGGTGCCGCCGGAGGCGGTCCTGGACTCCCTCATCGAGGGCCACATCGACTTCGCCCTCGACGACCGTCCCCTCATCACCCTGCACGACCGTGAGCTGGACCGCCTCCGCGACAGCGACCGCAAGCTCGTACGGCAGCTGCAGCGGCAGTACGTCGAGCTGTGGGTGGAGGTGGTCCGCAAGGTGTACCCGGAGCTGACGGAGCCGACGGCCCGCTCGGCCGTGCACTCGGTGTTCGGGCTGCTGAACTCGACACCGCACCTGGGGCGGCCGGGGTCGCTGCCGGGGCGGGGGGCGACGGCGGAACTGCTGCACCGGATGGCCCGGGGGGCGTTCGGGGCGGCGGGAGCCGAGTAGTTCCTCCTCGCGGCCGCCGTACAGTGGTCGCCTCGTGAGCCGAACGAGGGGGACGTATGGCCGGGGAAACCGCGAACGCCCGTAGTGCCGCACGGGCGATCATCGACGGCAACATGTACATGGTGCTGGCCACGACGGGCCCCGACGGCGCCCCCTGGGCGGCGCCGGTCTTCTACTCCACCGCGGACGGCCGGGACTTCTACTGGGTCTCGTCCCCCGAGGTCACGCACTCCCGCAACATCGCCCACGAGCCCCGGGTCGGCATCGTCATCCACGACTCCCGCGCCCCGGTCGGCACGGCGGGTTCGCGCGCGCTGTACCTGACCGCCACGGCGGCGGAGCTGGACGGGGACGAGGCGCTGGACGCCCTGAGCGTCATCCCGGGCCCCGCCGGCCGCGGTGGCCGCGCGCTCGCTCCGGAAGAGGTGCGCGCCCCCTCGCCCTGGCGGGTGTACCGCGCGCGGGTCACCGCGTACTCGATGATCTGCCCGCGTGAAGCGGGGCAGCCCTGTGCCGAGCACGGGCTCGACTACGAGCACCGGGCCGACGTACGCCTCTGAGCGTGACGAGCGTGACGAGCGTTACGGACCTTGACCTCTGGACGCCTGTGGATACTCGCCGGTACGGTTGGTGAGCAAGCGCTTAGCCAATGGGGCCGCAACCATCGATTGAGGAACCCGGACGGCGAGCAACCAGGTACGCGAGAGCGGCGCCGGTTTAGGCGCAAAGGAGGGCGGCGGCGTGCGCCGTACTGTGTTCAACGAGGACCATGAGGCGTTCCGGGAGACCATCCGCGCCTTCATCGAGGCCGAGGTCGTCCCGGTCTACGACGAGTGGTTCGCCGCCGGCCAGGCGCCGCGCGACTTCTACTACAAGCTCGCCGAGCTCGGCGTCTTCGGCATCCGCGTCGACGAGGAGTACGGCGGCGCCGGCATCGACTCGTACAAGTTCGAAGCCATCATGTACGAGGAGACCGCCCGCGCGGGTGTCCAGTTCGGCGGCTCCGGCGTGCACGTGCTGCTCGGCCTGCCGTACATCAAGATGCTCGCCACCGACGAGCAGAAGAAGCGGTTCCTGCCGAAGTTCGTCTCCGGTGAGGAGATGTGGGCTCTCGCGATGACCGAGCCGGGCACCGGCTCCGACCTTGCGGGCATGAAGACCACCGCCAAGCTCTCCGAGGACGGCACCCACTACGTCCTCAACGGCGCCAAGACCTTCATCACCGGTGGCGTGCACGCCGACCGCGTGATCGTCTGCGCCCGCACCGCCGCCCCGACGGCCGAGGACCGCCGCCACGGCATCTCCCTGTTCGCCGTGGACACCAAGTCCGAGGGCTACTCCGTCGGCCGCAAGCTGGACAAGCTGGGACTGAAGACCTCCGACACCGCCGAGCTGGCGTTCGTCGACGTGAAGGTCCCGGTCGAGGACCTCCTCGGCGAGGAGAACAAGGGCTTCTACTACCTCGGCCACAACCTGGCCTCCGAGCGCTGGGGCATCGCCTTCGGTGCCTACGCCCAGGCCAAGGCCGCCGTCCGGTTCGCCAAGCAGTACGTCCAGGAGCGCACCGTCTTCGGCAAGCCGGTCGCCCACTTCCAGAACACCAAGTTCGAGCTGGCCGCCTGCCAGGCCGAGGTCGACGCGGCCGAGGCCGTCGCCGACCGCGCGCTGGAGGCGCTGGACGCGGGCGAGCTGACCCCGGCCGAGGCCGCCTCCGCCAAGCTGTTCTGCACCGAGGTCGCCCACCGTGTGATCGACCGCTGCCTCCAGCTGCACGGCGGCTACGGCTTCATGAACGAGTACCCGATCGCCCGCCTGTACGCGGACAACCGCGTCAACCGCATCTACGGCGGCACCAGCGAGATCATGAAGACGATCATCGCCAAGGACATGGGCCTGTAAGGTCCGCCGAACCCAGGAAATGACTGGCGGGTACAACTGTCTGCCATGAGCCAGGCACTACAGGATCTCCTCGATCTGCTCGACCTGGAGCAGATCGAGGAGAACATCTTCCGCGGCCAGTCCCGGTCCGCCGTCGTCCCGCGCGTCTTCGGCGGACAGGTGGCGGCCCAGGCGCTGGTCGCCGCCGGGCGTACGGTCCCGGAGGACCGGCACGCCCACTCGCTGCACGCGTACTTCCTGCGCATGGGCGACCCGGGTGCGCCCATCGTCTACACCGTCGAGCGCATCCGTGACGGCCGCTCCTTCACCACCCGCCGCGTGGTGGCGGTCCAGCACGGCAGGCCGATCTTCTCCCTCTCGGCGTCCTTCCAGGCGTACGAGGAGGGCCTCGACCACCAGACCCCGATGCCGCCCGCGCCCGACCCGGCCACGCTGCCCACTTCCCAGGAGCGGCTGCGCGGGTACGACCACCTCGACCCGGCGGTCGTCGAGAGGTTCCTGGAGGCACGCCAGGCGGTCGATCTGCGCTACGTCGACGAGCCGCCGTACGGCAGGTTCGGCGAGCCCCGCGAACCGCACTCCCAGGTCTGGTTCCGCACCAACGGCAAGCTGGCCGACGACCCGCTGCTGCACGTCGTCCTCGCCACGTACGTCTCCGACATGACCCTGCTCGACTCGGTGCTGCTCGCCCATGGGCGGGGCGGCTGGGCCGTCGGGGACGTGGTCGGGGCCTCGCTGGACCACGCGATGTGGTTCCACCGTCCGTTCCGCGCGGACGAGTGGCTGCTGTACGACCAGGAGTCACCGTCGGCCCACGGCGGGCGCGGGCTCGGGCAGGCGCGGATCTACACGCAGGACGGGCGGCTCGCGGTGTCGGTGATCCAGGAAGGTGTGGTGCGGGTACCTCGGTGACGGGGACAGGAGGGTGGGCGCTGCTCAACCCGCCTCTTGCCGCTGCCGCTCCCGCCCCGACCGTGAGAGTCGTATGCCGATGAATCCCAGGCCCACCACGGCCACGACCACCGCGATGACCTTGGAATAGAGCCCCACCAGATCGCTGACCTCGTGCCAGTGGGCGCCGAGGGCGTAACCGGCGGCTATGAAAGCGGTGTTCCATACGAGGCTGCCCGCCGTGGTGAGGGCGAGGAACACGGGGAGCCGCATGCGTTCGACTCCGGCCGGTATCGAGATCAGGCTGCGGAAGACGGGCACGAAGCGGCCGAAGAACACGGCCTTGGTGCCGTGCCGGAGGAACCACGCCTCGGTCCGTTCCACGTCTGCGGCCTTCACCAGGGGCAGCCGCGCCGCCACCGCGATCAGCCGCTCGCGGCCGAAGAGCGCGCCGAGCAGATACAGGGCCAGTGCGCCCGCCACCGAACCCGCCGTGGTCCAGGCGACGGCGGCGACGACGTCCATGCGGCCCTGGCTCGCCGTGAACCCCGCCAGCGGCAGGATCACCTCGCTCGGCAGCGGCGGGAACACGTTCTCCAGGGCGATGGCCAGCCCGGCGCCCGGACCGCCCAGCTTCTCCATCAGACCGGCGGCCCAGCCGGCGACTCCGCCGACGGGCACCTCGGGCGCAACAGCAATGATCACGCGCGCCACTTTACCGAGTCTTGACCTAAAGGCGGCATGAGGAAGGCTGTGCAGCGGCCGCCGGCGCCTAGGCCAGCCCTGCCTCCGCCAGCAGGAACGCCGTCATCGGGTCGTAGTACCGAGGGCTCACCACATGGTCGTCGAGCGGCACCACCACCTGCACCGTCCCCTCCGCCTCCGCGAGGAACAGCGCCGGGTCGTTGCAGTCCGCGTACCCGACGGAGTCGACACCGTGCTGCCCGGCGTACCCCGCCCAGCCGTGGTCGGCCACGACCAGGTCCGGCAGGGGACGTCCCTCGCGCTCGAGGCCCGTCAGGATGGCCTTCATCGGGGCGCCGGAGTGGGTGTGCCAGAGGGTGGCGCCGTGCTCCAGGACCGCGACGTGCGCGAACTGCATGACGTACCCCTCGTCCGTCTGCAGGCCGTCCGGGATGACGACGATCTCGCAGCCGGCCGTGCGCAGAGCGGCGGCGGTCGCGTGGTGGACGTCGAGCAGGCCGCCCGGGTGGCCGGTGGCGAACAGGACGCGCTGCCGGCCCTCCGCCGCCTTGCGCAGCCGGCCCGCCATCCGCTCCAGCGCGGCCACCGTCAGCTCGGGGTCGATGGTGTCCTGGCCGTGGCGGTACTCCGGGTCGTCGTTCACGCCGACGCGCTCCGCCATCACCGCGAGCACGTCCTGCTCGTCGGTCCAGCGGTCACCGAGCTCCAGGCCGAGCCAGTAGTGGCGGTCGCCGTTCGCCAGCTTGCGGTAGTGGGAGAGGTTGTTCTCGCGGGGAGTGGCGACGTCGCCCGCGATACGGGTTCTGACGAGGTGGTCGACGAGCTCGGCGCGGCTGGGTGTCCCGGGTATCGGCATGGTCCCCATTGTGAGGCAGACAACTGCGGGAACGGCCGAGTCCGGGGCGCGTGCGACGCGGGTCACTGTGCGGTCGGCCGCCCGCCGCCGGGCAGTTCGGCGCGGCGCAGGGCGAACCACAACTCCATGCGTACGTCCGGGTCGTCCAGGTCCGTGCCGAGGAGCGCCGCGCACCGGGCGATCCGCTGGCGGACGGTGTTGCGGTGGACGGACAGGGCGACGGCCGTACGGTCCCAACTGCCGTGCAGGGAGAGCCAGGTGCGCAGGGTCTCCGTGAGCGGGTCGGTGAGGGGCGCGAGGAGGATGCGGGCGTGGGCCTCCGCCTCGTCGGGGGAGAGCAGGTCGGTTAGGGCCGGGCGGTGCGTGCCGTGCCGGAACAGGGGGGTGCGGGTCGCCCTCGCCCGGGACAGCGCCCGGGCCGCCTGGGTGTCGGCGGCCGGCCAGTCCGGCGCCGTCGCGGGGGCGCTGACGCCCAGGGTCCAGCCGGGCTGCGGGGACGGTTCGCGGTCCGCCGGGACGAGGACGCGTACGACGTCCCGCGCCAGGTCGACCAGCGGCGAGCCGAGCGCCGCGCCCAGCGCCGACGCGGCCATCGGGTCGCAGGGCTGGGCGTCGGGGCGGCCGTGGACCACGAGCCAGTCGCCGTCGCCCAGCAGCGGGGCCACCGCCTGCGGCTCGGCGCCCAGCAGCAGCCGTACGAGCGCCGAGGACCGGGCCGCTCCGGAGCCGCTCTGGTGCTCGCCGGTGAGGAGGGACAGCAGCACGGCGGCGACGGAGGCGATGGTGTGGTCGCCGGGGTCGCGCCGCGGGGCGGCGACGCCGAGGACGAAGCCGCGACCGGCGCCGAGGGCGTAGGCGGCGAGGTGGGTGCCGGAGGGGGCGGTGTCGGTGGCGGACGTGGGGGTCCCCGGACCGGAGGGACGGACGACCGCCGCGAGCTCGGCCAGCGACCCGCTCACCGCGTCCTCCGGCCCCCGCCCCGCCTCCCCGAGCGCCGCGCCCTCCGGCCCGTACAGCACCGCCCAGCCCCCGACCCGCTGCGCCAGCTGCCGCAGCACCGCCCGGACCGGATCCGGGCGCGAGGCGGCCGCCGCCAGACTCTGCTGGGCCTCCGTCACGCGGCGCAGTTCGGCGTGGCGGGCCTGGGCCATCAGCTGCCAGACCGCGCGGGCCACGCCGGAGAAGGTGGTCTGCGGCGGGACCTCCAGGAGCGGGAGCCCGTACGCCTCGCAGGCCGCCACGAGCGCGCGCGGCACCGTGTCGTGGACGGGAGCGAGCCCGAAGCCGAGCACCGCGCCGCCCGCCGCCACGATCCGGGAGACGTAGTCGTCGAAGTAGGTGCCCGAGCCCGCCGCCTCGGGGACGTGCACGCCCGCCGTCAGCAGCAGCTCACCGCCCAGCAGATAGGGATACGGATCGGCCATCTCCGAGGTGTGCGCCCAGTGGATCACGATGCCGGGGTCGGACGGCCCGGCGATCTGGCGCAGGGCCAGGTCCTCCCGGGCCAGCAGGGCGGAGAGCGGGACGGGTGGGGTGGGAGGAACGGTTGGTTCCGGCATGTGTGCGTTCCCTCCATACAGCTGCCCGCAGGTGGATGAAACGTACACTTCGCAGTCGCTTTCCAGCCACCTAGTGTCGACCCACGTCACCCGCCGGCGAGACCGAGCGAAGGAGGGCCCCCGTGGCTATCGACTACACCGTGATCGTCGTCTACCTGGCCGGAATGCTGGCCATGGGCTGGTGGGGCATGCGCCGCGCCAAGTCCAAGAGCGAGTTCCTGGTCGCCGGGCGCCGGCTCGGCCCCACGATGTACTCCGGCACCATGGCGGCGATCGTCCTCGGCGGCGCCTCCACCATCGGCGGCGTCGGGCTCGGCTACCAGTACGGCCTCTCCGGCGCCTGGATGGTGGTCACCATCGGGCTCGGACTGCTCGCCCTGTCGGTCTTCTTCTCCGCCCGCATCGCCCGCCTCAAGGTCTACACCGTCTCCGAGATGCTCGACCTGCGCTACGGCGGCCGGGCCGGAGTCATCTCCGGTGTCGTGATGTGGGCGTACACCCTCATGCTCGCGGTCACGTCGACCATCGCGTACGCCACGATCTTCGACGTCCTGTTCGACATGAACCGCACCGCCGCGATCGTCCTCGGCGGCTCGATCGTCGTCGCCTACTCGACGCTCGGCGGCATGTGGTCGATCACCCTCACCGACATGGTGCAGTTCGTGGTGAAGACCGTGGGCGTGCTGCTGCTCCTGCTGCCCATCGCCGTCGTCAAGGCCGGCGGGTTCAGCGAGATGAAGGCGCAGCTGCCGACCGAGTACTTCGACCCGCTGGGCATCGGCGGCGAGACGATCTTCACGTACGTCCTCATCTACACCTTCGGCATGCTCATCGGTCAGGACATCTGGCAGCGCGTCTTCACCGCCCGCAGCGACCGGACCGCCAAGTGGGGCGGCACGGTCGCCGGCACCTACTGCCTCGCCTACGCCGTCGCCGGTGCCGTCATCGGTACGGCCGCCCGGGTGCTCTACCCCAAGCTCGGCAGCGCGGACGACGCCTTCGCGACCATCGTCAAGGACGAACTCCCGGTCGGCGTCCGGGGGTTGGTGCTGGCCGCCGCCCTCGCCGCGGTGATGTCCACCTCCTCCGGCGCGCTCATCGCCTGCGCGACCGTCGCCAACAACGACATCTGGTCGCGGCTGCGGGGAGTCGTACGGCCGGATGCGGAAGCGCACGACGAGGTCAAGGGCAACCGCGCGTTCATCCTGGTCATGGGCGTGGCCGTGATCTGTACGGCCATCGCGCTGAACAACGTCGTCGAGGCGCTGACCGTCGCCTACAACCTGCTCGTCGGCGGGCTGCTCGTGCCGATCCTGGGCGGGCTGCTGTGGCGGCGCGGAACCGTGCAGGGCGCGCTCGCCTCGGTCGTCGTCGGTGGTGTGGCGGTGATCACGCTGATGGCGACCCACGGCATTCTCGCCAACGAGCCCGTCTACTACGGCCTGCTGTCTTCCCTCGCCGCCTACATCGCCGTCTCCTTGATGACGAGGCCGACCGACGCGGCCGTCCTCGCCGCCTGGCGTGAGCGCCTCGCCGGGCGGGCTCCCGAACTCGTGTCCGAACCGGTGCCGGCTCCCCAGTAGAGTCGTAGGAGCAAAACCCGCATACGCGACGAAGCGTAGGAAAGAAGGCATTTCACTATGACTGGCAACGAGACGCCCCGCGGCCCCGTCGACTCCTCCCGCATCCCGCGGTACGCCGGACCCGCGACCTTCGCCCGGCTCCCGCGCCTCGACGAGGTCGGCCGCGCCGATGTCGCCGTGGTCGGCGTGCCGTTCGACTCGGGCGTCTCGTACCGGCCGGGCGCCCGCTTCGGCGGCAACGCCATCCGCGAGGCGTCCCGGCTGCTGCGCCCGTACAACCCGGCGCAGGACGCCTCCCCGTTCGCGCTGGCGCAGGTGGCGGACGGCGGCGACATCGCCGTCAACCCGTTCAACATCAACGAGGCCGTGGAGACCGTAGAGGCGGCCGCCGACGAGCTCCTCGGCACCGGCGCCCGCCTGATGACCCTCGGCGGCGACCACACCATCGCGCTGCCGCTGCTCCGCTCGGTCGCCAAGAAGCACGGCCCGGTGGCGCTGCTCCACTTCGACGCCCACCTCGACACCTGGGACACGTACTTCGGCGCGGAGTACACCCACGGCACGCCCTTCCGGCGCGCGGTGGAGGAGGGCATCCTCGACACCGAGGCGCTCTCCCACGTCGGCATCCGCGGCCCGCTGTACGGCAAGCAGGACCTGACCGACGACGAGAAGATGGGCTTCGGCATCGTCACCTCGGCGGACGTCTACCGCCGCGGCGCCGACGAGGTCGCCGACCAGCTGCGCCAGCGCATCGGCGACCGGCCCCTCTACATCTCCATCGACATCGACTGCCTCGACCCGGCCCACGCGCCCGGCACCGGCACCCCCGAGGCGGGCGGCATGACCTCCCGCGAGCTGCTGGAGATCCTGCGCGGCCTGGCGTCCTGCAACCTGGTCTCGGCCGACGTCGTCGAGGTGGCGCCCGCGTACGATCACGCCGAGATCACGTCGGTGGCCGCGTCCCACACGGCGTACGAACTGACCACGATCATGTCCCGCCAGATCGCGGCGGCCCGGAAGGACTCGGAAGCGAAGTGACTCACGACCACGACCTGGTGCTCCGCCCGACTCAGGCGCAGATCGCCGCCGCCCTGAATCCTCCGGCCGGCCGAAACGGCGGAGACCTGGTCGTGGAGACGCTGGCCGGGCTCGGCGCGACGACGGTCTTCGGGCTGCCCGGCCAGCACGCGCTGGGCATGTTCGACGCGCTGCGCCGCTCCGACCTGCGGTACATCGGCCTGCGGGTGGAGAACAACGCCGGGTTCGCGGCGGACGCCTACGGTCGGATCACGGGCGAGGCGGCGCCGCTGCTGCTCTCGACGGGGCCGGGCGCGCTGACCTCGCTGGCCGCGCTCCAGGAGGCGGCCGCGGCGAGCGCCCCCGTGCTGGCGATCAGCAGCCAGATCCCGACCGCCGGTCTGGGTGGCGGCCGGCACGGCTACCTCCACGAACTCCCGGACCAGGCAGCCTCGTTCCGGGGCGTGGTGAAGTCGGTCCACACCGTCCGCACCCAGTCCCAGATCCCCTCCGCGATCGAGGCGGCCTGGAAGTCGGCGCTGACGGCCCCGCACGGACCGGTGTGGGTGGAGATCCCGCAGGACGTGCTGCTCGCCGAGACGTCGATCCCGGTGGTGACGGGCGGCGACGCCTTCCCCGAGGAGCTGCCGCCGCGCCCCGAACTGACGGCGGTGGCGGCCGACCTGCTGTCCCGCGCCGCCCGCCCGGCGATCATCGCGGGCGGGGGAGTGGTACGGGCGGACGCGTCCGGCAAGCTGAAGCAGCTGGCGGAGATGCTCCAGGCCCCGGTCGTCACGACGCCCGGCGGCAAGGGCGCGTTCCCATGGAAGCACCCGCTGTCGCTCCAGTCCTGGATCGAGGACCGGCACACGACGGACTTCCTGGAGGACGCGGACGTCCTGCTCGTCGTCGGCTCGGGCCTCGGCGAGCTCTCCTCCAACTACCACACGTTCAAGCCGCGCGGCCGGGTCATCCAGATCGAGGCGGACCTGGGCAAGCTGGAGTCCAACCACCCGGCGCTCGGCATCCACGCGGACGCGCGCCTCGCTTTGCAGGCGCTGCTGGAGACGGTGACGGAGCGGGAGGACGCGACGGCGCCGGAGCGCGTCCGTGAGGTCCTCGCGAAGGTCACCGACCGCATCGCGTCCCAGGAACTCACCCTGGAACAGGAGGTGCTGGCGTCGGTACGGCGGGCCCTCCCCGCCGACTCCCCGTCCTTCTGGGACATGACCATCCTGGCCTACTGGGCCTGGTCGGCGTTCGACGCCAAGGGCCCCAACCTCCTGCACTCCGCCCAGGGCGCCGGCGGCCTCGGCTACGGCTACCCGGCGGCCCTCGGCGCGGCGGCCGCGGACCCGACGCGCCCGGTGCTCGCGGTGTCCGGCGACGGAGGCGCGCTGTACTCGATCGCCGAGCTCGCGACGGCCCGCCAGTACGACCTGAACGTCACCTGGCTCATCGTCGACGACGGCGGCTACGGCATCCTGCGCGAGTACATGACGGACGCCTTCGGCGAGCCGACGGCGACGGAGCTGACGCGGCCGGACTATGTGGCGCTGGCAGAGTCCTTCGGGGTCCCCGGGGTCCGTACGACCCCGGAGACGCTGGAGGCCGACCTGTCGAAGGCGCTCTCCGAGCCCGGGCCGGCGGTGGTGGTGCTTCCGGTGGTGCTGCGGATGTTCGCGGCGACGCACCTCACGAAGTGATGCCTCAGCGGCACTTGGGCACGGGCTCGGACTAGTCGCGGGTGTCGTCGACGTGGTCGCGGTCGTAACAGGCGGCGTCCACCTCGGTGGTGATCCCTGGTGCGACTACCGGGACGAGCCCGAGTGCCTCCCTGCAGAGGTTGGTGGTGGTGAGGTCCCGGCCGGCGATGGTGATGCGGCCCCGGTTGCCGTCGCCGTCGCCGTCGGCGTGGGCCGGGGCGGCGAGTACGAGGCCTGCCAGGGTGAACGCGACGAGTGCGCTGATCTTCTTCATAGCCGGGTCAACGGCATCGGATCGGTGCGGGTCACTCGGCTGCACAGGTGGTGACCGAGCGCGCCGGGGGCCGACGAGGGCCGGGGAGGGCCGACGAGGCCCCTGGCGCGTCCACGGCTGCTGAACCGGGCCGGTCGTCTACCAGATCGCCTCGACCCACTCCGGGTGGTCGATGAACGGGTTGCGGTTGTGCTGGTAGGTGTCGTAGATGACCTGGTTGCGGCGCTCCTCGAAGGCGTCCGGCGGGTCCTGCTCGTTCCACTGCTTCAGGACGGAGAGGCGCCCGTGGTACGGGGAACTGCCGTTGGTGACCGAGTCGTTGGGTTCCAGGTCGGCGAAGGCGTCGTCACCCTCGTAGCGGACGGCCATGTAGAGGATCATGCGGGCCACGTCGCCCTTGACGGCGCTGCGGGGCTCGAAGGAGTTGGAGTCGGTGAGGCTGCCGCCCGAGTTGGTGAAGCTGCTGCCGCCCCAGTCGAAGTCCTTGTTGCCGCGGATCGCGTTGACCTGCACGTCCTCGGGGCGGATGTGGTGAAGGTCCGTGCCGGGGCCGGCGGAGGTGCCGAAGTCGCCGTGCGACTGGGCCCACACGTGCTCACGGTTCCAGTCACCGACGTCACCGCCGTTGAGGGACTTGCTGCGGGAGATGCCCGAGTACAGCAGCTTCACGTTGTTGCTGTTGTTCGGGTCCTGGTCGGTGACCTTCAGCGCCTCCCAGAGCGCCGAGTACGACAGCTTCGTCTGGCTGCTGATGATTGTGTGCAGCGACGACTTGAGGCTGGTGCCGGACTTGCCGATCGCGTTCTTGTAGTACGTCGAGTCGTACGCGGTCGTGGTGGCGGCGGCCGGGGTCGCGGTCACCGCGGGGGCGGTGAGGCCGACCAGGACGGCGGCGGTCGTCAGGGCCACTGACTTCCAGCTGCGTATGCGTGTCGCCAGCATGTGGGGTGTCCCATCTACGCGGGTTGAATGGAGGCGGCAGAGGGGAGAGTGGCATGGACATGCGGTGGTGTCGAGGGTTGTTGCGTGTCTTTTGGGTGACGTGAAACGGCAAATCGGGGCTTGTCTACGCGAGTTGACGCCGGTGGCGGGACATGGGGGCGGCCCCCGACGGGAGGTCGGGGGCCGTTGGCCGGCGGAGTGGTCGGGTGTCAGGTGACGTCCGACGGGTCCAGGCGGTAGATCGTCGAGGTGGACGAGTTCGAGGTGGACGAGTTCGAGTCGGACGAGGTCGAGCTGTAGTCGCTCTCCTTCACCGCCGTCCCGTGCTCCTGCACCCACTCCGTCACCTCGGAGCTGAGGTCGGAACCGCCGCCGGGACCGCCGCCCATGCCGCCGCCGACCTGGATGTAGTGCAGCCCGCCCTTCTTCACCAGCTCCTTCAGCTTGGCGAGGGTCATCGCCTTGTCGCTGCCGGTCCAGCCCCACATGGAGATCACGGGCTCGCCGCTGCTGAGGATGAGCTGCGCGGCACTCTGCGAGTTCGGCACCGCCAGGAGCCACTTGGCGCCGTCCTGGTGCTTCTTCAGGTAGGCGATGAGCTCGCTGCTCGCACCGCCCATGCCGCCGCCCATGCCTCCGCCGCCGGGGACGTCGCCCATCTCCGCGTTGCCGCCGGGGACTTGACCACTCGGGCCCGACTGGCCGTTGTTCTGGCCATCCGGCAGCTGACCGGTGCTTTCGCCACCCGGCGTCATCTGGCCGCCCGGCAGTTCACCGCCCTGCCCCTGCTGCCCGCCGGGGAAGCCGCCCCCGGCCTGGCCGTTGGCCTGTCCGCCGGTCCGTCCGCCGGCCTGGTTGTTCTGGCCGTCCTGCTGCATGCCGCCGGGGCCGCCGTTCCCGCCGCCCGGGGAGCCGCCCCGGCCGCCGCCGGGGCCGCCGCCGAAGCCGCCGCCCGTGGAGGGGCCGGCCGTCGGGTTCGTACCGCCGCCCATGCCGCCTCCGCCGCCCGACCCGGACGGCACCGACCAGGCGTACGCCGCCGGACCCGCCACCGCCGCGACGATCGCCGCCACCAGCGAGGCCGCCAGCAGCCGCACGCGGCCCCCGGACGCGGAGCGGAAGACCAGCAGTCCCACGATCGCCAGCGCCATGACCACCGCGATCGCCGGCCACAGCCACGTGTTCCAGCCGGAGGCCCGGCGGAGCAGGACGACGGCCCAGACCGCCGTGACCGCGAGGCCCGCCGGGAGCACCCACGCCCACCGCCGGTCGGCGCGGAACGCGCGCAGCAGCATCGCGCCGCCGCCCCCGCACAGCGCTGCGATGCCCGGGGCGAGGGCGGTCGTGTAGTACGGGTGCATCGTGCCCTCGGCCATCGCGAAGGTCAGGTAGTGCAGGGCGGTCCAGCCGCCCCACATCAGCAGCGTGGCGCGGGTCGCGTCCGTGCGCGGGGCCCGGCCGCACAGCACCAGACCGGCGATGCATGCGATGGCCGCGAAGGGGATCAGCCAGGAGATCTGGCCGCCGAGGATGTCGTTGAACAGGCGGCCGATCCCGGCGGTCCCGGAGAAGCCGCCGCCTCCGCCCCCGCCGCCCCCGCCGTTGCCCTCGCCGCCGAGGACCCGGCCGAGGCCGTTGTAGCCCGTGATCAGGTCCCAGGCCGTGCCGTCCGTGGAGCCGCCGATGTAGGGGCGCTCGTCGGCCGGCACCAGGGACACCGCCGCTGCCCACCAGAAGCTGGAGACGGCGAGCGCCACGCCCGCGATCAGCAGGTTCACGATCCGCTTCACGAGCTTCGGCTTCGCCGCGTACAGGTAGACCGCGAAGACGGCGGGCAGCGCGATGTAGCCCTGGAGCATCTTCGTGTTGAAGGCCAGACCGAAGCAGACCGCCGAGCCGACCAGCGGGGCCAGCTTGCCGTTGTGGACGGCCCGCAGGGCCAGGGCGGCCCCGGCCACCATCAGGAAGACCAGCAGCGTGTCGGGGTTGTTGTCGCGGTTGATGGCGACCGTGATCGGGGTCAGTGCCAGGACCAGCGCGGCGACCGCCGCCGCGCCGTGGCCCCACACCCGCTTCACCGAGGCGTGCAGGATCCAGATCGTCGCGAGGGCCACCAGGATCATCGGCAGCATCATCTGCCAGGTGCCGTAGCCGAAGATCCGGCACGACAGGCCCATCACCATCAGCGCGAACGGCGGCTTGTCGACGGTGAGGAAGTTGCCCGCGTCCAGGGAGCCGAAGAACCACGCCTTCCAGCTCTCGGTGCCGCTGAGCACGGCCGCGCTGTAGAAGCTGTTCAAGCTGGAGCCGGAGAGGTTCCACGAGTACAGCACCGCCGCCAGGATCAGGATCGCGATCAGGGCGGGGAGCGACCAGCGGGGCGCCGTTTCCTGGGGTGGCGGCTCCGGGGGCACTGTCGTGCGGGGGTGCGTATCGGTGGCAGAGGTCGCAGAGGTCACGGCCGCATCGTGCAAATCGGGGGTGGGTGCGCGCTGTGCCATACCTGGCTCCTGGCTGTGAAAAGGCAAAGGAGAACGCAAAGGAGTCCGCAAAGAGAATTCCCCGCCGCGCGCGTACGGTGGACGTATGGCCTCCCCTGCAGGAGGGAAAGGCGATGCCCGAGCACAGGGTCGGCACACAGGAAGAGTTCGACGCGGCCCGAGCCGAGCTGCTCGCGCAGGAGAAGGAGCTCACCCGGCGCGGCGACGAGCTCGCCCGCAAGCGGAGAGAGCTTCCCTGGGTGCCGGTCGAGAAGGACTACGGCTTCGACACCGAGGACGGACCCAAGTCCCTCGCGGACCTCTTCGACGGGCGTTCGCAACTGCTCGTCTACCACTTCATGTTCGGCCCGCCGTACGAGGCGGGCTGCCCGGTCTGCTCCTCGATCGCGGACACGCTCGACCCCCAGGTGGTCCACCTCAAGGCCCGTGACGTGACGCTGGTCTGCTCCTCACGCGCGCCGCTCGACAAGCTCCTCGGCTACCGGCGGCGGATGGGCTGGAGCTTCGGCTGGGTCTCCAGCGGCGGCAGCGACTTCCACCGCGACCTCGGGTTCGTCTACACCGCCGAGGAGCTGAAGCCGTTCCTGGAGAGCGGCTACCCGGCGACCGTGCGGCAGATGGCGCAGGCGTGCGGCACGGACGTGGCGAGTTACGTCACCGAGGGACCGGGACTGAGTGCCTACGCCCTCTCGGACGGCACCGTCCACCGCACGTACGTCACCACCGCGCGCGGCCTGGAACCCGCCATGGCCTACTACGGCCTCCTCGACCGTGCGCCGCTGGGCCGCCACGAGGAGGGCGAGCAGATGCACTGGCTGCGTCGCCATGACGAGTACGACAAGGGCTGATCAGAAGTACGCGGCGGTCCCGGACCCGCGAAGCAGGACAGCGGACAGAGGAACGGACGTGAAGGCTCGAGCGACGCCTGCGCCGCTGCATAACCTCGGCCTCCTGACTCTGACGGCGCATCAGGTCCAGGCCGCGGTGCTGCATCCCGCACCGGCTCCGCCGCGGGCGCGTCTGCTCGCCGATCAGGGCGTCGATCCCCCGACCGCCACCCGTCCAGACGTCGGCCTGCGCCTTTCGGAGCAAGGGCAGGACGGAAAATACGCCGTCAGCGGTCATCATGCGTACAACCTTCCATGCCCTGTCGTTGTCAACAGGACATGACTCAGGGGACAACGAGCGAGAAGTCGACAGGCGTTTCGAGACGCGCGAGAGCGGTTGCTGCAGCAGGTATGGGCGCTGTGGTCGTCATGGCGTCCGTCGCCGCCGCCACCCCCGCCGTCGCGGCCACCACACCCACCGTCAGTTGTACGTCCGCCAAGGCCGGCCTCGCCGACAAGCTGAAGCGGGACATCACCGCCGCGCTCGCCAATCGCAAGGGCACGATCGCGGTCGGTCTCTACGACCGTGCCACGAACACCACCTGCGCTCTACGCCCCTCCAGCGCCTTCGACTCCGCCAGCGTCGTGAAGGTCACCGTGCTGGCCACGCTGCTGTGGGACGCGAAGAAGCACAACCGGTACCTCACCGACCGCGAGGTGTCCCTCGCCAAGGCCATGATCACCAAGTCGGACAACGCCGCGACCAGCACGCTCTGGAAGCAGCTCGGCATGACGAAGATCAAGGGCTTCCTCGCCGCAGCCGGCATGACCCAGACCAAGCCCGGCGCGAACGGCTACTGGGGTCTGACCCAGATCACCGTCACCGACGAGCAGAAGCTGCTCAAGCTCATAACCGCCAGGAACACGGTCCTCAGCGACAACTCCCGCGCGTACATCCTGAAGCTGATGGGCCAGGTCATCTCCTCGCAGCGCTGGGGCACCCCGTACGGAGTGCCGTCCGGTGTGTCCGTGGCCGTCAAGAACGGCTGGCTGCAGCGCTCCACCAACGGCTGGCGGGTGCACAGCGTCGGCGCGTTCAAGGGCGGCGGCCATGACTACATGGTCACGGTGCTCACCCATGGCAACAGCACCATGAACTATGGCATCACGACCATTCAGGGCGTCGCCAAGGTCATCCACCGGGACCTGGCGGCGAGCTGACGTTTCACGCTGCGGCCTCCCGTCCGTCACCGTGCCGTCCTACGGTGACGCCCATGCGCCTGAGAACCGTACTCGCGACCGTCACCGCCTCCCTGACGGCGGCCACCTGCCTGTCCGCCGCCGGACCCGCCAACGCCGGGCAGAACAACGTCTGTTCGCCCTCCGTCTCCATCGACCGCTTCTCCGACGCGCTCGACAAGACGACGTACGAGGGCACCTTCGTCGGCAACTTCTCCGCGCTCGCCGTGGATCGCGACGGCTCCCTCGCGGCGGTCTCCGACCGTTCCGCCCTCTTCGGTCTGAACGGCAGCACGCTCGCGCCGCAGGCCGTCGTCCCGCTCGCCGACGAGAACGGCGCCGCCCTCGACTCCGAGGGCCTCGTCGTCGACCGGGACGGCACCCGGCTGATCTCGTCCGAGACCGAGCCGTCCGTACGCCGCTACTCCCGCGACGGCAGGATCCTCGACCGGCTCCCCGTCCCGGACGCCCTCCGCGTCGCCCCGGCCGGCCGCGCCGTCTCCAACGGCACCTTCGAGGGGCTGACCCTGCTCCCCGGCGGCCGCACCCTGCTCGCGTCGATGGAGTACGCGCTGAACGGTGACAGCGCGGGCATCGTCCGCTTCCAGACCTGGCAGCGGACCCGGACCGCGGGCGGCTCCTTCGAGCTCGGCCGCCAGTACGCCTACCGCGCCGACACCGGGCTCGGCGTCCCGGAGGTCCAGGCGACCCCCGACGGCCGCCTCCTCGTCCTGGAGCGCGGCTTCACCGCCGGCGTCGGCAACACGGTCCGCCTCTACCTGGCCGACCCGCGCCGCGCGACCGACACCAGCGGCATCGAGAACCTGGCGGGTCAGGACGACGTACGTCTGATCAAGAAGACGCTCCTCGCGGACATCGCCGCGTGCCCGTCCCTGGGCGCCACGGCCAAGCAGCCCCAGCCGAACCCGCTGCTCGACAACATCGAGGGCATGGCGGTCACCGGACGTGCGGGCGACCGCCTGAAGGTGCTGCTGGTCAGCGACGACAACCAGAACGCCGTACAGACCACACGGTTCTACGCCCTGCGTGTCCGTATCTGATCGGTCGCCGATCGTTACAGCGGGATGAAATCCGCCTCTGTCCGCGTTGGTGCCTTCCGGTAGATCAGGACGAAAAACGGAGGGCACCGGCGTGAGACCGCAACAGGGCTGGGCACGGCGACTGTGGGGATACGCCTGGCGCTACCCCAAGGACGTGATCCTCGCCCTCGGCTCCTCGCTCGTCGGCATGGCCGTCATGGCGGTCGTCCCGCTGATCACCAAGGTGATCATCGACGACGTGATCGGCGGCCACAGCCGCAGCATGGCCGTCTGGGCGGGCCTGCTCATAGCCGCCGCGCTCGCCGTCTACGTCCTCACCTACATACGCCGCTACTACGGCGGCCGCCTCGCCCTCGACGTCCAGCACGACCTGCGGACCGAGATGTTCGGGACGATCACCCGGCTCGACGGGCGGCGGCAGGACGAGCTGTCCACCGGACAGGTCGTGGGGCGGGCCACCAGCGACCTCCAGCTGATCCAGGGCCTGCTCTTCATGCTGCCGATGACCATCGGCAACTTCGCGCTCTTCCTGATCTCCCTGGCCGTGATGGCCTGGCTGTCCATACCGCTCACCCTGGTCGCCCTCGCCGTGGCGCCCGCCCTGTGGTGGATCGCCAAGCGCAGCCGGACCAAGCTGCACCCGGCCACCTGGTACGCCCAGGCCCAGGCCGCCGCCGTCGCGGGCGTGGTCGACGGGGCCGTCAGCGGCGTACGCGTGGTGAAGGGGTTCGGGCAGGAGGAGCAGGAGACCGGGAAGCTCAGGGACGTCAGCCGGCGGCTCTTCGCCGGGCGGCTGCGCACCATCCGGTTCAACTCCAAGTACACCCCGGCCCTGCAGGCCGTCCCGGCGCTCGGGCAGGTCGCCATGCTCGCCCTCGGCGGCTGGCTGGCGGTCCGCGGGCACATCACGCTCGGTACGTTCGTCGCCTTCTCCACGTATCTCGCCCAGCTCGTCGGCCCGGTCCGGATGCTCGCCATGGTGCTCACCGTCGGGCAGCAGGCCCGGGCGGGCACCGAGCGCGTGCTCGAACTGATCGACACCGAGCCGTCCATCAAGGAGGGCACCAAGACCCTCCCCGCCGACGCGCCGGCGACGGTCGAGTTCGACGACGTGTCCTTCGGGTACGAGGGAGGCCGGCCGGTCCTGGACGGGCTGAGCTTCGAGATCCGGCCCGGCGAGACCCTCGCCGTCGTCGGCTCCTCCGGCTCCGGCAAGTCCACCGTCTCCCTACTCCTCCCGCGCTTCTACGACGTCACGCGCGGCGCCGTCCTCGTCGGCGGCCACGACGTCCGCGAGCTGACCTTCGACTCGCTGCGGGCCGCGATCGGGCTGGTGCCCGAGGACTCCTTCCTCTTCTCGGACACCGTCCGCAACAACATCGCGTACGGCCGCCCCGAGGCGACCGAGGAGGAGATCCGCACAGCCGCCCGCGCCGCCCAGGCGGACCGTTTCATCGCCGAGCTCCCCGACGGCTACGACACCAAGGTCGGCGAGCACGGCCTCACCCTCTCCGGCGGCCAGCGCCAGCGCGTCGCGCTCGCCCGCGCGATCCTCACCGACCCCCGTCTTCTCGTCCTCGACGACGCGACGTCGGCGGTGGACGCCCGCGTGGAGCACGAGATCCACGAGGCGCTGAAGCACGTCATGGAGGGCCGGACGACGCTGCTGATCGCCCACCGGCGCTCCACCCTCAACCTCGCCGACCGCATCGCCGTCCTCGACGCCGGCCGCCTCGCCGACATCGGCACCCACGAGGAGCTCCAGGAACGCTCCGCCCTCTACCGCCGCCTCCTCACCGACCCCGACGAACTCGGCGGTGTCTCACCCGGCCACGCCCAGCCGGCCTGCCCCCACGAGGACACCTCCGTACGCGACGAACTGGACGCCGAGTTCGACGCCGAGCGCGGGGTGACGCCGAGGCTGTGGACGGGCGACCGCGAGCGCAAGGACCTGGCGCTCTCCGAGTCCCCGGCCACCCCGGAACTCCTCGCCCAGGTCGAGGCCCTGCCCCCGGCGGCCGACACCCCCGACATCGACGAGGCCCGCGCGGTCCTGCCGGAGGAGTCGTACGGCCTGAGGCGGCTGCTGCGCGGCTTCGGGCTCCCCCTGCTGATCAGCCTCGGCCTGGTCGCCGTGGACGCCGGCATGGGCCTGCTGCTGCCCGTCCTGATCCGGCACGGCATCGACTCGGGTGTCACCCAGATGGCCCTCGGCGCCATCTGGGCGGCCTCGCTGCTCGCCCTGCTCACCGTCACCGTCCAGTGGGCGGCGCAGGTCGGCGAGACGCGGATGACCGGGCGTACCGGCGAACGCGTCCTGTACTCCCTGCGCCTGAAGATCTTCGCCCAGCTCCAGCGGCTCGGACTCGACTACTACGAGCGCGAGCTGACCGGCCGGATCATGACGCGGATGACAACCGACGTCGACGCTTTGTCGTCATTTCTACAGACGGGCCTGGTCACCGCCTTCGTCTCGGTCGTCACCTTCTTCGGCATCATGGTCGCCCTGCTGGTGCTCGACATCCAGCTCGCGCTCGTCGTCTTCACGACCCTGCCGCCGCTGATCATCGCGACGTACTTCTTCCGCCGGGCGAGTGTGAAGGCGTACGAACTCGCCCGTGAGCGTGTGTCGTCGGTGAACGCCGACCTCCAGGAGTCGGTGTCCGGGCTGCGGATCGTGCAGGCCTTCCGGCGCGAGCGGGACGGCGGCGCGCGGTTCGCCGAGCGCAGCGACAGCTACCGCAGGGCCCGCATCCGGGGACAGTGGCTGATCTCCGTCTACTTCCCCTTCGTGCAGTTCCTGTCGTCGGTGGCCGCGGCGGCGGTGCTGATCGTGGGCGGGATGCGGATCGACGACGCGACGCTGACGACCGGCGCGCTGGTGGCGTACCTGCTCTACATCGACCTGTTCTTCGCCCCGGTCCAGCAGCTCTCCCAGGTCTTCGACGGCTACCAGCAGGCCACGGTCTCCCTCGGCCGCATCCAGGAGCTGCTCCAGGAGCCGACGTCGACGAAGGCGGCCGAGGAGCCGCTGGAGGTGCTGTCGCTGCGGGGCGAGATCGCCTTCGAGGACGTGCGCTTCGCGTACGGCTCCGCCGACGGAACCGAGGAGGCGCTGGGCGGGATCGACCTGCGTGTCCCCGCCGGGCAGACGGTCGCGTTCGTCGGCGAGACCGGCGCCGGCAAGTCGACCCTGGTCAAGCTCGTGGCGCGGTTCTACGACCCGACCGGCGGCCGCGTCACGGTCGACGGCACGGACCTGCGCGCCCTCGACATCACGTCGTACCGCCACCGGCTCGGCGTCGTCCCGCAGGAGGCGTACCTCTTCCAGGGCACCGTCCGCGACGCCATCGCCTACGGACGCCCGGACGCCACGGACGCCGAGGTCGAGGCCGCGGCCCGCGCGGTCGGCGCCCACGAGATGATCGCCACCCTCGACGGCGGCTACCTCCACGAGGTCGCCGAGCGCGGCCGCAACCTCTCCGCCGGGCAGCGCCAGCTGATCGCCCTGGCCCGCGCCGAGCTGGTCGACCCCGACATCCTGCTCCTCGACGAGGCGACGGCCGCGCTGGACCTGGCCACGGAGGCCCAGGTCAACCAGGCGACGGACCGCCTGGCGGGCCGCCGTACGACACTCGTCGTGGCCCACCGGCTGACGACGGCCGCACGGGCGGACCGCGTGGTCGTCATGGATCACGGCCGGGTCGCCGAGGACGGCACGCACGAGGAGTTGCTGGCGCTGGGTGGGCGGTATGCGGAGCTGTGGCGGACCTTTCTCGGGCAGTCCGAGCCGGAGGAGCCGGTCGGCGCGGCCCGGTAGGTCCGCGAAAGCGTCCCCGGTAGGTCCCGCGAAAGTGTCCGCCGCAGGTCCCGCGAAGGTGTCCTCCTGACGGCCGTGCAACCATTCGGCATACGTCGTGCGTCCGTACACCAGTACGCTCATTGCCGGTGTACGGGGAGGACATCACTGTGGACAGAGGTGCGATACGCCGACGGCTGGCGGTCGGGCTGGCCTTGCTGACCGCGTCCGGGGTGCTCGCGGTCGCGGCCCCGGGGCAGGCGCAGGCCGCCGCCCCCACGCGCTGCGAAGGGCGCAAGGTCAAGACGTACCCGTTCTCCACCGGCACCCTGTACGTCTACAAGCGGGGCGGCTACGTCTGCGCCATCACGAAGTCCAAGGACCCCGGCCGGCGGCAGTGGATGATGGTCAGCGTGCAGGCACGCCGCGCCAACCCCGTTGTCGACGAGTGGTACTACAGCTACCAGGCGGGGCCCGTGACGGTGCACGCCGGGCAGCGCTGCGTGTGGGTGAAGGGCAAGGTGGGGCGGGGTTCGGTGAGCAAGGGCTGGATTCTCTGCTGACGCAATTCTTTATCTCCCCTGGTGCGTCAGGGAGTTGCTCCGATAGCTTCCGCAGGCACATCTGACTCACAGGGGAGGGTGCATGCGCAAAGCGCTCAGATGGCTGCTGGCGCTCACCGTGCTGATCGGCACGTTGGGCACGGCGGGAACGGCGGGCACGGCAGGAGCGGCCACCGCCGCCGGGCCGGAGGCAGCCACCACCGACATCAAGGAAGAGCTGCTCTCCATACCGGGGATGAGCCTGATCGAGGAGAAGCCCTACACCGGCTACCGCTTCTTCGTCCTCAACTACACCCAGCCGGTCGACCACCGCAGCCCGTCCAAGGGCACGTTCCAGCAGCGGATCACCGTGCTGCACAAGGACGTCAGCCGGCCGACGGTCTTCTACACCAGCGGGTACAGCGTCTCCACGACACCGAGCCGCCGCGAGCCGACCCAGATCGTGGACGGCAACCAGATATCCATGGAGTACCGCTTCTTCACCCCGTCCCGGCCCGACCCGGCCGACTGGACCAAGCTGGACATCTGGCAGGCGGCCAGCGACCAGCACCGCATATACAAGGCGCTGAAGAAGATCTACTCCCAGAACTGGATCTCCACGGGCGGCTCGAAGGGCGGCATGACCGCCACCTACTACGAGCGCTTCTACCCGAAGGACATGGACGGCGTCGTCGCCTACGTCGCCCCCAACGACGTCGTCAACCACGAGGACTCGGCCTACGACCGCTTCTTCGCGGGCGTCGGCACCAAGGAGTGCCGCGACCGGCTGAACGCCGTGCAGCGGGAGGCGCTGGTGCGCCGGGAGCCGCTGGAGAAGAAGTACGAGGCCTACGCCGCCGAGAACAACTACACCTTCCGCACCGTCGGCAGCCTGGACAAGGCGTACGAGGCGGTCGTCCTCGACTACGTCTGGGGCTTCTGGCAGTACAACCTGCTGGAGAACTGCGGTGACGACACGCTGATCCCGCCGGACGCGAAGAACGCGACGGACGACCAGATCTGGACGTCGATCGAGACGGTCTCCGGCTTCGCCAACTACACGGACCAGGGCCTGGAGCCGTACACGCCGTACTACTACCAGGCGGCCACCCAGCTCGGCGCGCCGACGATCCGCTTCCCGCACATCGAGAAGAAGTACATCCGCTACGGCTACCAGCCCCCGCGCAACTTCGTCCCGCGCGACATCCCGACGAAGTTCCAGCCGTGGGCCATGCGCGACGTGGACAGCTGGGTGAAGCACAACGCCCGCCACATGCTCTACGTCTACGGTCAGAACGACCCGTGGGGCGCCGAGCCGTTCCGCCTCGGCAAGGGCGCGCAGGACTCGTACGTCTTCACCGCCCCCGGCGCCAACCACGGCGCCCGCGTGGCCGGCCTCGTCGACGACGAGAAGGCCCTCGCCACGGCCCGCATCCTGGACTGGGCGGGCGTCCCGGCCACCGCCGTGTCCCGGGCGAAGCCGCTTGCGAAGTACGACGCGAAGCTGGACGTGCGTGACGTGGAGCGCGAGCCCACGCTGCGGCCGTAACTCCAGGGCCGCGCCCGGCCGTTGTGCGCTGTCACACCGGCCGGGCGCAGCCCACCGGCTTCTCGCCGCCCAGTTGGACGTACAGGGCCGTCGACAGCGGGCACTCGGCTCGCCTGTCGACGGCCTTCGTCACCTTGTACTGCGGCTTGCGCCCGCCCTCGCCGTCGCACGACGTCTCGCGGACCTGGCCGTCGCCGGAGCTGTAGACGCAGTCGCCGACGATGGTGCGCGGACCGCCTCCGCCGCCGGGATCGCCGGGGTGGGGTGCGGCGAGGTTGCGCATGCAGGCGTAGCCCTGGGGGATCGCGCCGTCGCCGTCCTCGTCGGACACCTGGCTCTGTTCGCTGATGTGCAGGACGAAGTCCGTGGTCCCGGGACACAGCGGCCCGTCGCCCACCGTGCCGTCGTGCCGCGCCACGACCCGCGCCGCCGCCCGCTCACCGGTGCAGGACACCTCGGTGAAGCTCGTCGTACCGAACGAACTGCACTCGTCGACGCCGAGGAACACCGCGCCGTAGCCCGAGGGCCGGGCCGGCGCCACCTGCTCCTCACCGCGGCTCGCGCTCTCCCCGAGCCGCCCGTTCTCCTCCGCCGCCCCCGACGCACTCTGGCACCCCGTCAACAGCACGGCGAGCAGCGCCGGCAACGTCCAGGCCACCCCCGCAGCACTTCTCCCACGCATCGCACTCCCCCCGGGTACCCCCGTCCAGCGTGACCCGCCGCAGCGGGCGCACGCCAGACGTGTGGGGTCCTTTGCGCCGGTTGGGGGTGAGTGCGGCTGTTATATGGCGTACGCGTGCTACGCCCATGGCGCTACGCCCTGCTAGCTGCTCCCGTACGACAGCCCGTGCCCGACCGGATACAGCACCCGCGTCGGATCGTCCGCCCGCTGTACCGACACCGGCAGCCTCCCGCGCGGCGCCACCCGTCCCGCGATCACCCGGGCGGCCGCCCGCAGTTCGACGTCGGTCCAGGAGTACGACGCCAAATAGGCGGGGACGGCGGGCAACTGGGCCACGTCGTAGGGGTTGCGGATGGCGACCGCCACCACCGGCCTCCCCGTCCCGAGAAGCTCCCCGACCAGCGTCCGCTGCGCACTGCCCGCCGTGACGTTGTACGTCCCGACCACCACCGCGTCCGCCTCCCGCGCCGCCGCGACGGCCCTGGCGATGGTCGCGGCGGAGGGTGCCGTACCGGTCGACAGGGCACTCGCGGTGAAGCCCAGCTCGGTGAGGGCGGCGGCGAGCACGCCGGTCGGCGGTCCCGTGGTGCCGGACGGGGAGGCCGGGTCGGCGCCGACGACCAGCACCTTGGGGTGGGTACGGCGGGACAGCGGCACCACCGCCCCCTCGTTGACCAGCAGGGTCGTCGTACGGTCGGCGATGCGGTCGGCGGTGGCGAGGTGGGACGCGGTGCCGACGTTCTTGTCGACCCCGCCCCGGCTGACGTACGGTTCGTCGAACAGCCGCAGCCTCGCCTTCAGCCGCAGGATCCGCAGGATCGACTCGTCCAGCCGCGCCTCGGTCAGCTCACCGTTCTGGACGGCCCTGAGGACCGCGTTCCAGGCGATGTCGAGGGACGGCGGGTTGAGGAGCTGGTCCACACCGGCCTTGAGCGCGAGGACCGGGACGCGGTCGTCGCCGTACTTGGTGCGCACGCCCTCCATGCCGAGCGAGTCGGTGACGACCACCCCGTCGTAGCCCAGTTCCTCGCGCAGGATGCCGGTGAGGATCGGGCGGGAGAGGGTGGCCGGGTCGCCGGAGTCGTCGAGCGCCGGGACCATGATGTGCGCGGTCATGATGGAGTCGATGCCGGCGCGGACGGCGGCCCGGAAGGGCGGCGCGTCCAGCTCGTCCCACTGCTCGCGGGTGTGCGTGATGACCGGGAAGCCGTAGTGGCTGTCGACGGCGGTGTCGCCGTGACCCGGGAAGTGCTTGGCGGTGGCGGCGACTTGTTGCGCTCGCTGGTATCCGGCCACCTCGGCGGCGACCATGCCGGCCACCGCGTCCGGTTCGGCGCCGAAGGAGCGCACGCCGATGACCGGGTTGGCCGGGTTGACGTTCACGTCGGCCACGGGGGAGTAGTTCTGCCGGATGCCGAGCGCCCTGAGTTCCTGTCCGGCGAGACGGCCGAGCGTGCGGGCGTCGGTGCGCGAGCCGCCGGCCCCGATGGCCATGGCGCCCGGGAAGAGGGTGGCGGGCTTGCCGACGCGGCAGACGATGCCGTGCTCCTGGTCGGTGGAGATGAGGACGGGCAGGCCGCGGGGCTGGGTGAGGGACGCCCGCTGGATGCCGTTGGACAGGTCGGCGATCTGATGCGGACTGCGGGTGTTGTGGGCCCAGGTGAAGTAGATGATGCCGCCCACGCGGTACTTGGCGACCAGTTCGGCGGCCGTGCGGACGCCGATCTCCTTGAGGTTGGCGTCGATGTCGGCCTGGTCGGGGGCGGTGGCGGAGTGGCCGTAGACCCGCATGACGAAGAGCTGGCCGACCTTCTCCGGCAGGGTCATCCGGGCGATGAGGGCGCGCAGCTTCTTGTCGTCGGGGGCGTCGGCGTGGGCGGTGCCGCCGAGGGCCAGGGCGGTGGTGACGCCCGCGGTGGCCGCGAGGACCGTACGTCTTGAAGGCGGTGCGGTGTTTCCCGTGCTTCCCGTGCTGGTGTCGGGCAACGTGCGCTCCTTCCGGAGGTGGTGCGCTGAAGGAAACTTCCGAGAAGTCACCAATAACCGGGAAGTTTCTGCCAGTCAAGGGAACGGGCCGTAACCGAACACGGGAAGAAGCAGACGGAAGAAAGGAGGAAGAAGAGGGGAAGAGGGGCCGCCATCGGCGCAGTTGGAGGGGGGCGCGCCGATGACGGCGTGCTGCCGGCCGCGGCACGGCGGAGAGGGTGGTCAGCGATCGCAGCCAGCAGCGAGGGCCGACACCGCACCACGGTGACTCTCCGGCAGCTCGCCGGTTGGACGAGCGGGGGTGGGGCTGGGTTCCCGGAGACGGCCGGAATCGGCGAAGTCGGTGAGCCGGTGGCCGACGTGACGGGTGAGCAACGAGCGAGGGTCGGACACGGGTCCATCCCGTGGACGCCGCGGCGGTGACGACGACGGCCGGGCGATCATGAGGCCATGCCCGCAGTCGACATCCCCGGTTCCAAGTCCATCACCGCCCGCGCCCTCTTCCTGGCGGCCGCGGCCGACGGTGTCACCACCCTCGTACGGCCGCTGCGCTCCGACGACACGGAGGGCTTCGCCGAGGGACTGACCCGGCTCGGCTACCGCGTGGGCCGGACCCCGGACACCTGGCAGGTCGACGGCCGCCCGCAGGGTCCCGCGGTCGCGGAGGCGGACGTCTACTGCCGCGACGGCGCGACGACGGCCCGCTTCCTGCCGACGCTGGCCGCGACCGGCCACGGCACCTACCGCTTCGACGCCTCGCCCCAGATGCGCCGCCGCCCCCTGGGGCCTTTGAGTACGGCGCTGCGTGACCTGGGCGTGGACCTGCGGCACGAGGAGAAGGAGGGCCACCATCCGCTGACGGTCGTCGCGGCCGGCGTCGAGGGCGGCGAGGTCACGTTGGACGCGGGCCAGTCCTCGCAGTACCTCACGGCCCTGCTGCTGCTCGGCCCGCTGACCCGCAAGGGCCTGCGGATCACGGTGACCGACCTGGTCTCGGTGCCCTACGTCGAGATCACCATCGCGATGATGCGGGCGTTCGGGGTGGAGGTAGGGCGGGAGGGGAACGCCTTCGTCGTCCCGCCGGGTGGCTACCGGGCGACGACCTACGAGATCGAGCCCGACGCGTCGACCGCGAGCTACTTCTTCGCGGCGGCCGCTCTGACGGGCGGCGAGGTGACGGTGCCGGGCCTGGGCGAGGGCGCCCTCCAGGGCGACCTGGGCTTCGTGGACGTACTGCGGCGGATGGGCGCGGAGGTCGAGACCGGCACGGACGGCACCACGGTCCGCGGAACCGGCGAACTGCGCGGCATCACCGTCAACATGCGGGACATCTCCGACACCATGCCGACGCTCGCGGCCATCGCGCCGTTCGCCTCCGGCCCGGTGCGGATCGAGGACGTGGCGAACACGCGGGTGAAGGAGTGCGACCGGCTGGAGGCGTGCGCGGAGAACCTGCGGCGGCTGGGGGTGGAGGTGGCGACGGGCCCGGACTGGATCGAGATCCACCCGGGCGCCCCTGCCGCGAGCGGGGCGCAGATCAAGTCGTACGGCGACCACCGCGTCGTGATGTCGTTCGCGGTGACCGGGCTGCGGGCGGCCGGTATTTCGTTCGACGACCCCGGGTGCGTACGGAAGACTTTCCCGGGTTTCCACGAGGAGTTCGGGGCGCTGCGCGCGCGGTTGTGACGAGTGACGGGGGTCGACGGATGAGCTTCAGGCTGGAGGGGCCGCTCCTCGAGGGCGCGCTGGTGCGTCTGGAACCGCTGGAACACCGGCATGCCGCGGATCTGGCGGTGGCGGCGGAGGAGGACCGCGGGACCTACGCGTTCACGTGGGTGCCGAGGGCGGACGAGATCGCCGACTACATCGACACGCAGCTCGGCCGCGCCGCGACGGGAAAGCTGGCGCCGTACGCGCAGGTCTCCGTCGCCTCGGGACGGGCGGTCGGCGCCACCTCGTACTGGGAGCCGCGCAGCTGGCGCTCCGACGGCCGACTCGACGCCATAGAGGTCGGCTTCACCTGGCTGGCCCGCTCGGCCCAGGGCACCGGCATCAACGCCGAAGCCAAGCTGCTCCTCTTCCGGCACGCCTTCGAGGAATGGGGCGTGTCCCGCGTGGACCTGAAGACCGACGCCCGCAACGAACGCTCCCGCGCGGCGATCGCGAGCGTCGGCGCCCGCTTCGAGGGCGTCCTGCGGAACTGGTCCCGTTCCTGGGCGCCGGGGGAGGAGGGGCGGTTGCGTGATTCCGCGGTCTTTTCCATCACGGCGGCGGAGTGGGCGGAGTGCCGGGGGCGGTTGGAGGGGCGGGTGGCCGGGTTCCTGCCGAAGCCGCCGGCTACTACCTAGCCGCGGTTGCGAGTCGCTCGCGTACCACCGCTGTGACCGGGCCCCTGTCGATGCCGGTCCGCGTCCTTCAGCCGGTCCGGCGTCATGAGGTCGAGTACGGCCGTCCCGTCCACGCCGGTTACGGTCCCTGGCCCGCCGTACTGCAGTGGTGCCTGGATCCCACCGCGAAGATCATTGCTCGTCCGGCGTAGCCGCGCCGTCCCGCAGTTCCGGTGTGCTCGTGGCGACGTAGGCCACCGCCAGTACGCACAGCAGCCCGCCCGTGACGAGGGCGGTCGCGCCGGACGACCAGCCGGCGACGAGGCCGCCGCGCAGATTGCCGAGGTGCGGGCCGCCCTGGCCGACGATCTGCTCGGCGGCCGTCACCCGGCCGAGCAGGGCGTCCGGCGTACGGGTCTGGACGATCGTGCCGCGCGATATGACCGCCAGGGCGTCGGCGGCACCCGCCACCACCAGCAGCCCGAGCCCCGCCCACGGGTCGGTCATCAGGCCGAACAGCGCCAGCGCCGCGCCCCACGTCGCCGACCCGCACAGCATCACCGGACCGGGGCGCCCCAGGCGGGTGACCGCACCCGACAGGGCCGTCGCCGTGACACCGCCCACCGCGAGGGCCGACAGGAACAGGCCGAGGGTGCGCGGGTCGTCGCCGAAGCGTTCGGCGTTGACCAGGGGGAAGAGGCTGACCGGCATGGCGAGGACCGTGGCGGCGAGGTCGGTGACGAGCACGCCGCGCACCACCCGGTGGCCGGCCAGGAAGCGCACGCCGTCCAGCACGCCGTGCAGCCCGGCCCGCGACGGCTCGCCCTCGGGCGGCAGCTCGGGCAGGCCGAAGGCGCCGTAGAAGGCGAGGCCGAAGCTCAGCGCGTCCAGCAGATAGCAGACGCCGATGCCGAACCAGCCGAGAAAGATTCCGCCCAGCGCGGGGCCGACGAGCATCATCGCCTGGGCGGTGGCGTGGTTGAGGGCCAGCCCGGCCGCCACCTGCTCCTTCGGCAGCAGCCGCGGCACGAACACCCCCGCCGCCGGGCCGCCGACCGCACCGAAGCAGGAGCCGGCCGCCACCAGGGCGAGGATTCCGACCACCGGCACACCCCCGGTGAAGCCCTGCACCGCGAGGAGCAGCGCGCAGACCGCCTGCCCGACGGTGGCGACCAGGAAGATCCGCCGTCGGTCGCCCCGGTCCACCCATGCCCCGGCGAACAGGCCCACGCCCACCATGGGCACCACCTGCGCGAGGCCGACCGCACCGCTCCAGACCGTGCTGTGGGTCAGGTCCCAGACCTGGTACATGACGGTCACCATCGTCATGAAGCCGCCGAGCAGCGATACCGTCCGCCCGATCAGCAGCCGCCGGAAGACGGGGGACGTGCGCAGCGGCCGTACGTCGATCAGCGTACGGGCGAGACTCATGACGGCATGGCGGGGCGCGGGGCGGAATCGGGCACGAGGCGCGACGCTATACGGCGGCCGTCGCGCCCGGCCACCGAATTACCCGCGGCAGCCGCTCACGGGTGGCAGCCGCCGCAAGCCGGCGCCTACGCCGACTCGTTCAGCAAACGCGCCAGGTGCTCCCGGCCCGCGCCGAGCAGCTCGGGCAGCGGGGCGGCCTGCTCGTACCAGCGCTTCTCGTACTCCCAGCACAGCCAGCCGTCCCAGCCGTGCCGGGAGAGCACCTCCACGCACTCGGCGAGCGGCAGCACCCCGGCGCCGAGCGGCAGCGGGGTCGTGTCGTCGGCGGAGGCGACGTCCTTGACCTGGACGTAGCCGAGGTACGGGGCGAGGGCCGCGTAGCTCTCCGAGGGCTGCTCGCCGCCCAGCCAGGTGTGCATGACGTCCCACAGCGAGCCGACGTGGCGGTGGCCGACCAGGCCGAGGACACGGATCGCTTCGGCGCCGGTGCGGTGCGAGTCGTGGGTCTCCAGCAGGATCCGTACGCCGATGTCGGCGGCGTACTCCGCGGCCGTACCCAGGCGCCGCGCGGCGATCGCGTCCGCCGCCTCCCGGCTCTGCTCGGGGTCGGCGCCGGGGAAGACGCGCACGAAGCCGGCGCCGAGGTCGTGGGCGAGGTCGAGGAGGGTGCGGATCTCCTCGATCACGGGTCCGTCGTCCCCGGGCGCGGCGACCCGGGCGTACCCGGCGAGCCCCAGGAGCTCGATGCCGGAGGCCTTGAACTCGGCGGCCACGTCGGCCCGTTCGGCGGGACCGAGGCCCGGGTGCACCGGCTCCTCGGGGTGCGTGCGCAGTTCGACGCCGTGATAGCCGTGCGCGGTCGCGAGCCGCAGTACGTCGGGGAGGGGGAGACCGGGGACGCCGAGGGTGGAGAACGCCAGTTTCATGCACCCCACCTTGCCAGGGAAACGAGGGGACGCCCACAACCACCGTCCCGGCTCAGCCCACGCCGTCGACGTCGTGCAGATCCAGGCGCCAGTCCTGTCCGGTCAGGTCCTTGCCGAAGGAGCGGTGGGGCTTCTCGGCGACGAGGACGAAACCGTGGCGCTGGTAGATACGGCGGGCGGCGGCCAGGACGTCGTTGGTCCACAGGACGAGATCGCGGTAGCCGACGCCGCGCGCGAAGTCGACGACCGCGCTGACCAGCCGGTCGCCGATGCCGAGGCCGCGGGCCTCCGGCTCGACGAGGAGGAGACGCAGCCGGGCCGTGCCCGGCGCCTCGTCCCGTACGCACATCACGCAGCCCACCGGCCGCCCGTCCAGCTCGGCGATCCACACCCGCTCCAGGTGCGGGTCGTGGTCCTCCGCGAAGTCCGCGACGATCCTCGCCACCAGCCCCTCGTAGTCGGCGTTCCAGCCGTACTCCGCGGCGTACAGCGCGGCGTTGCGCTGCACGATCCAGCCGAGGTCGCCGGGGCCGGGGTCACGCAGGAGGACGTCCTCGCTGCGGGGAGGGCGGCCGTGGGACAGGAGGGTGCGCACGGTCGCCATCGCCTCGGCGAGGCGCGGCCGTTCGGCCGCCGGCACCGTCGCCAGCAGCGCGCCGACCGCCTCGCTCGACCGCTCCTCCAGGAGCTTGCCGGTCTCCCGGCCGCGCGCGGTGAGCGTGACGCGCCGGCGGCGGGGGTCCTGCCGGGACGTCGTGCGCTCGATGAGCCCGTCCTGCTCGAACTTGTTCAGGATCCGGCTCAGATACCCGGCGTCCAGGGAGAGTTCGGCCCGCAGGTCGGCCGCGTCGGTCCGCGGGGAGTGCGCGAGCTCGTACAGGACGCGGGACTCGGTGAGGGTGTACGGGGCGTAGAGGTGGCGGCTGTAGTCGAGGGCGCCGATGACGTTCGTGTAGAAGCGGTTGAAGGCGCGGATGTCCTGGACGGTCATGAGCGTCGACCCCCGGATGTTCGGCTCAGGGTGGTGGACCCCGGGCGGTGGACCCAGGATCTTTGACTCAGTCAGAGATGTCTCCGTCGAGCCTAGAACGCCCGCGCCTCCGCGGCTACCCCTCGACGGCCGGCCGGTAGACGCACACCTGCACGCCGGTCTTCCCGGAGACCGTGGACACGAGCTCGAACGGCCGCTTCCCGCCGTCCGCCGGGAAGATCGACTTGCCGCCCCCGAGCAGCACCGGCATGACGATGAGCTGCAGCTCGTCGACCAGACCCTCCTGGATGAGGGTGCGGACGAGGGTCGGGCTGCCCATCATCGCCAGGTCACCGCCCTCGCTCTCGCGCAGCCCACGGATCCGGGCGACGGCCTCGCCGCCGGGGATGCGGGTGGTGTTGTTCCAGGTCAGCTCGGAGTCGGTGAGCGTGTCGGTCACGACGTACTTCTTCAGGGAGTTCAGCCGGTCGGCGAACGGGTCACCGGCCCGCTCGGGCCAGGCACCCGCCATGGTCAGGTAGGTCCGACGCCCGTACAGCAGCGCCTCGGCCTTCTCCAGCCCTTCGGTGAACGCCGGGCCGAGCACCTCCTCGTCGAAGTACGGGTGCGACCAGCCGCCGTGCGCGAAGCCGCCGTCGGTGTCCTCCTCGGGGCCGCCGGGGGCCTGGACGACGCCGTCGAGGCTGATGAACTCGGTGATGACGATGCGCATGAGAGGCGCTCCTGTTTCTCGCTCGGGTGAGGACGGCATGAGAGACCGGAACGCGGCCGGAAACTCATCGGTGGGGGAGTCCTATGTGCGGAACCAGGGATTCAGTAGAGGGCGCGCGGGACGGGACGCGCGGGAGAGGGCGCGCGGGACGGGACGCGCGGGAGAGGGCGCACACCTGGCGGAAACCCTGATGAGCGAAGATCACGCAACTGGCACACTGCCCCGATGACCGCCACGGACCCCAAGGAAGACCTCCGCCGCTGCCTCCAGGACGCCCGCGACGCCCTCCTCTGGAAGCTCGACGGCCTCTCTGAGTACGACATCCGCCGCCCGATGACCCCCACCGGCACCAACCTGCTCGGCCTGGTCAAGCATCTGACCGGCGCGGAGGCCTTCTACTTCGGCGAGACCTTCGGACGCCCCTGCCCGGCACCTCCGCTCTGGATCACCGGCGACGCCTCCGAGCCGAACGCCGACCTGTGGGCGACCGCCGACGAGACACGCGACGGGATCGTCGACGGCTATCGCAGGGTCTGCGCCCACGCGAACGCGACGATCGAGGCGCTGCCCCTGGACACGGTCGGCCGCATCCCCGGGGACACCCCGGGCGACATCACTCTCCACCGCGTCCTCGTCCACATGATCGGCGAAACCCATCGGCACGCCGGCCACGCGGACATCGTGCGCGAACTCGTCGACGGGGGCACGGGGTTGCGCATGGGGGACGGCAACATGGCGCCGGGCGACGCGCAGTGGTGGGAGAAGCACCGGGAGCGGGTGGAACTCGCGGCTCGGACAGCTGCCGACCGGGGGTTGGACGCTTAGGCCGCCTGCCCGAGTTCGCCTGCCCAAGGCCGTCTGCCCGAGGCCGTCTCGGGGTCGCCTGCCCGGGGCTGTCTCGGGGGTCGACTGCCCGAGGTCGCCTCGCGGCCGCCTGCCCGACAAATATCCGGTGGCCCAGCGAACCCCCCTTCGGCAGCCTTCAGTTCATGGACCCACAGCCCGCTGCCCCACCCAGCCACCCCTGGCTCGGCCCCCCGATCGACGCCCGCCCCCTCTTCGTCCACGAGCACGCCGCCCTCATCGCCACCCTGCGCGGGCTGGCCCCGGCCGACTGGTCGCGGGAGGCGGTGCCCGGCTGGAGCGTGCACCATGTCGCCGCGCACCTGCTGGGGGACTGCTACGGCCGCCTCGCCCGGCACCGGGACGGGTACGGGGAGGGCCCCGGTTTCGCACCCGGTGAGGATCTGGCGACGTACATCCACCGCATCAACCAGGAGTGGGTCTACGCCCACGCCCGAGTCAGCCCCGCCGCACTCACCGACACCCTCGACCTGGTCGGCGGACAGGTCGCCCGCCTCTTCGAAGGCGCCGACCCGGAGGCGCCCTCGCTGGGAGTCTCCTGGGCCGGAGCGGACCCGGCGCCGATGTGGCTCGACACCGCCCGGGAGTTGACCGAGTACTGGACCCACCGCCAGCAGATCCGGCACGCCACCGGCCAGGGCACAGACCCCGACCCGAAGCGCCTCGCGGTGGTCCTGGACACCTTCATGCGCGCCCTGCCGCACACCCTGCGCCAGACGACCGCTCCCGTCGGCACCCGGATTCAGGTCCAGGTGGACGGCCCCGCCGGCGGCGTCTGGACAGCCACCGCCACCACCGCCGAGGGCGAGTGGTCCCTGGCCGAACCTCCCGCCGACCGCACCACTGCCGTCCTCCACCTCGACGCGGAGACCGCCTGGCGTTTGTGCGTTCGCGGGATCGAACCTGCCGACGCGCTCACCCGCGCCCGCATCGACGGTGACGTCCGTCTCGCGGAAGCCGCCTGTCAGATCGTGTCCATCGTGTACTGACAGGGAAGCCTCAACAGGGCAGCTACCCCCGAGGCCCCCCGGAAGACCCCCGAACCATCAGCTCCCCCCGAATCGTCGCGATCCCCCCGGGCGGCGGCTCCTCCCGCCCCATGGCGATCCGCCCGGCCCGCGCCCCCGCCTCCGCCAACGGCAACCGCACCGTCGTAAGAGAGGGCACCGCATCGATGCTGAACGGAAGGTCGTCGAACCCCGCCACCGACACGTCGTCCGGAATCCGCAGCCCGGAGTCCCGCAGCGCCGCGCACGCCCCCAGCGCGACGGAGTCGTTCGCCGCGACCACGGCCGTCAACGACGGGTCCCGGCGCAGCAGCTCCAGCGTCGCCTCGTAACCGGACTGCCGGTCGTAGCGCCCATGGACCGTCCAGCGCGCGTCCTCCTCGATGCCGTGCGCCTCGAGCGCGGCCCGGTGGCCCTCCAGCCGGTGCCGGGTCGTCGTGCGCTCCTCCGGGCCCGCGATGTAGCCGAGCCGCCGGTGGCCCAGGCCGATCAGGTGCTCGGTCAGTTCGCGCCCGCCGCCGCGGTTGTCGAAGGTCAGCGCGATCGCGCCGGTGTCCGGGGCGGGGGGACGCCCGCACAGCACCACCCGCGTCCCGGCGTCCGCCAGCTTGCGCAGCTTGGCCGCGACCGCCGCCGCGTGCGGCTCGTCCTCCACGGCGCCGCCGGTCAGCACGACCGCCGCGGCGCGCTGCCGCTGCAGCAGGGTCAGGTACGTCAGCTCGCGCTCAGGTGTGCCGCCGGTGTTGCAGACCACCGCGAGCCGCTCGCCGCCCGCGCGGCCGCCCGGCCCGCCGATCTCGGACTGGATCGCGCTCGCCATGATCCCGAAGAAGGGGTCGGCGATGTCGTTGACCAGGATGCCGACCAGGTCGGACGTCGCCGCGGCCAGCGCGCTCGCGGGGCCGTTGAGTACGTAGTCCAGCTCGTCCACCGCCCGCAGCACCCGCTCCCGGGTGGTGGCGGCCACGGGGTAGTTCCCGTTCAGTACGCGCGACACCGTCGCGGGGGAGACCTGGGCGCGGGCCGCCACGTCCGCCAGGGTCACCGTCATCTCGTCGTCCTCCGGTCGCGCATCTCGTCGTACCACCGCATCCGTGCTCGTAGACAGGCCGCCCGGGGCCCTTGGTTCCGACTGTGTCGAGCAGACCTTACGGCCAGAAACCCCCGTTGTTCGTCCCCTCGAACAACTCAACCTCGTCACGGTCTTGTCCAGACCGCTGCTCAGAGGCTAGCTTCTTATCCCATAGAAAGCGCTTGCTGCGACGCTCACCAGTGCACAACAGGGCGATACACGGCGCAGACTCCGCGTACGAAGGGAACGACGTGACACGCAAGACGGTGCGTATCGCCATGAACGGTGTGACGGGGCGCATGGGCTACCGCCAGCACCTGGTCCGCTCCATCCTGGCCATCCGTGAGCAGGGCGGCCTCGACCTCGGCGACGGCACCGTGCTGTGGCCGGAACCGATCCTGGTCGGCCGCCGCGAGCACGCGCTGAAGGCGCTCGCCGAGCGGCACGGCCTGGCCCCCGAGAACATCTCGACCGACGTCGACGCGGTCCTCGCCGACCCGACCGTCGACATCTACTTCGACGCCCAGGTCACCTCAGCCCGCGAGGAGGCGATCAAGAAGGCGATCGCCGCCGGCAAGCACATCTACACCGAGAAGCCGACCGCGACCGGGCTGGAGGGCGCCCTGGAGCTCGCCCGGCTCGCCGCCGACGCCGGCATCAAGCACGGCGTCGTCCAGGACAAGCTCTTCCTCCCGGGCCTGCTGAAGCTGAAGCGGCTCATCGACGGCGGCTTCTTCGGCCGCATCCTGTCGATCCGCGGCGAGTTCGGCTACTGGGTCTTCGAGGGCGACTGGCAGGCCGCCCAGCGCCCGTCCTGGAATTACCGCGCCGAGGACGGCGGTGGCATCGTTGTCGACATGTTCCCGCACTGGGAGTACGTCCTGCACGAGCTGTTCGGCCGCGTGAAGTCCGTCCAGGCCATCGCCACCACCCACATCCCGCAGCGCTGGGACGAGAACGGCAAGCCCTACGACGCCACGGCCGACGACGCCGCGTACGGCATCTTCGAGCTGGACGGCGGCGCGATCGCCCAGATCAACTCTTCGTGGGCCGTGCGCGTCAACCGCGACGAGCTCGTCGAGTTCCAGGTCGACGGTACGGAGGGTTCGGCCGTCGCGGGCCTCAGGAACTGCCGGGTGCAGCACCGCTCCGCCACGCCGAAGCCGGTATGGAACCCGGACATCCCCGCCACCGAGGTCTTCCGCGACCAGTGGCAGGAGGTCCCCGACAACGCCGAGTTCGACAACGGCTTCAAGGCCCAGTGGGAGCTCTTCCTCAAGCACGTCTACGCCGACGCCCCGTACCACTGGGACCTCCTCGCCGGCGCCCGCGGCGTCCAGCTCGCCGAGCTGGGCCTGCGGTCCTCGGCCGAGGGCCGCCGTATCGACGTAGCGGAGATCTCGCTGTGACCATCCACCTGCCCGACTCCCGGGGCGGCCTGCGGGCGTACGAGTCCCGCACCGAGCCGCTCGTCCTCACCCCGGGCGCGCCCTTCAGCTCCCGTACGGTCTTCTCGGCGGCGCACGTCGTCGCCGACCCGTTCGCCGACGTGTCCCCCGACTCGCCCGCCGCCGTCGACTGGGACGCCACCCTCGCCTTCCGCCGCCACCTGTGGTCGCACGGCCTCGGCGTCGCCGAGGCCATGGACACCGCGCAGCGCGGGATGGGCCTGGACTGGGCGGGCGCGGCCGAGCTGATCCGCCGCAGCGCCGCCGAGGCCAAGGCGGTCGGCGGGCGGATCGCCTGCGGTGTGGGCACCGACCAGATCGCCGCCGGTTCGCTCGCCGAGGTCCGGGCGGCGTACGAGGAGCAGCTCGCCGTCGTCGAGGAGAGCGGGGCGCAGGCGATCCTGATGGCCTCGCGTGCGCTGGCCGCGGCCGCTTCCGGCCCCGAGGACTACCTCGAGGTCTACGGCCACCTCCTCCGCCAGTCCGCCGAGCCGGTGATCCTGCACTGGCTGGGCCCGATGTTCGACCCGGCGCTGGAGGGCTACTGGGGGTCGAGCGACCTGGACGCGGCCACCGACACCTTCCTGGAGGTCATCGCCGCGCACCCCGACAAGGTGGACGGCATCAAGGTGTCGTTGCTGGAGGCACAGCGCGAGATCGACATCCGCCGCCGCCTCCCGCAGGGCGTGCGCTGCTACACCGGCGACGACTTCAACTACCCCGAGCTGATCGCCGGCGACGAGCAGGGCTTCAGCCACGCGTTGCTCGGCATCTTCGACCCGCTGGGGCCGTTGGCGGCGGAGGCGGTACGGGTGCTCGACACCGGGAACGTCGCCGAGTTCCGCGAACTCCTCGACCCGACGGTCGAGCTGTCCCGCCACCTCTTCCAGGCGCCCACCCGCTTCTACAAGACGGGCGTGGTGTTCCTGGCCTGGCTGGCCGGTCACCAGTCGCACTTCACCATGGTCGGCGGCCTGCAGTCGGCCCGCTCCCTCCCGCACTTGGCCCGCGCCTACGAACTCGCCGACGGCCTGGGCCTGTTCCCGGACCCGAAGTCGGCCGAGGAGCGGATGAAGAACCTGCTCGCCCTGTACGGAGTGGCCCAGTGAGCACCGGACTCGAACGCTTCTCCATCAACCAGATGACGGTGAAGCAGCTGAGCATGCCCCAACTGGTCGATGCCTGCGGCGAGTTGGGTGTGGTGAACGTCGGCCTGTGGCGCGAACCCGTCCAGTCGTACGGCCTGGAGGCGACGGCCAAGCTGGTCCGCGACGCCGGTCTGACCGTGACCACGCTGTGCCGCGGCGGCTTCTTCACGGCGATCGACCCGCAGGAGCGGGCCGCGGCGCTGGACGACAACCGCCGGGCGGTCGACGAGGCGGCGACGCTGGGCACCGACGTCCTGGTGCTGGTGTCCGGGGGGCTGCCTGCCGGTTCCAAGGACCTGCACGGCGCCCGGGAGCGGATCGCCGACGCGCTGGGCGAGCTGGGCCCGTACGCCGAGGAGCGCGGTGTGAAGCTGGCCATCGAGCCGCTGCACCCGATGTACGCCGCCGACCGCTGCGTGGTGTCGACCCTGGCCCAGGCCCTGGACCTCGCGGAACGCTTCCCGGCCCAGCAGGTCGGCGTCACGGTGGACACGTACCACATCTGGTGGGACGACACGGCGCCGGAGCAGATCGCCCGGGCGGGCGCCTCGGGCCGTATCCACACCTTCCAGCTCGCCGACTGGGCGACCCCCTTGCCGGAAGGCGTGCTCACCGGGCGCGGCCAGATCGGGGACGGCGCGATCGACATGCGCGAGTGGAAGGGCTACGTGGAGGCGGCCGGGTACGCCGGGGCCATCGAGGTCGAGCTGTTCAACGACGGGCTGTGGGCCCGGGACGGCCGGGAGGTGCTGGCGGAGACGGCGGCGCGGTTCGTGGAGCACGCGGGCTAGCGCGCGCAGGGCGCGGCGGGCTGCGGCACACAGGGATCAGGGGAGCGCCGACGGCTTTCGGGCCGTCGGCGTTCCCTATATCGGTGATGATCAATATCACTCGTGCGATAGCTGAATAGATACCCCTAAACCGGTCATCGGCTGGCATGTGCGATTCGGCCGTTCCTCCTAGGCTTTGCCGTCGCATTGCCCGCCATTGACCAAAGGCTCAGCACACACATGCGCATACCCAAGGCCGGTGTCTCCGGCCTGGTTCTCCTGTCCGTCCTGCTGCCCGCGGGCCCGGTGCACGCCGCGGCCGCGCAGCCCGACGCCCCGCCGACTCCCGCCGTACGACAGGCACCTGACGTACCGTCGGCCCTGGCCGCCGCACGGCGTTCCGGCCACCGGGTCGAGGCGCTGTCCGAGCGGACCGAGACCTCCACGACCTGGGTGCACGGGGACGGCTCCCTGACCACCGAACTGACCGCCGGTCCGATCCGCTTCGAGCGCGGTGGCCGCTGGGTCACCGTCGACACCGACCTCGCCGAACGCGCGGACGGCTCCGTGGCGCCCAAGGCCCACCCCGCCGGCCTCACCCTGGCCGGCCAGGGCGGAGACCCGGCCGACTCCCTCGCCGAGACCCGCACCGCCGAGCCCCGCGACCTCGTCACCCTCGGCGAGGGCGACCGGCAGGTCGCGCTCCAGTGGAAGGGCGGCCTGCCCGAGCCCCGGCTCGACGGCAACCGGGCCGAGTACCCCGAGGCCGTGCCCGGCGCCGACGTGATCGTCGAGGCCACCCGGACGGGCTTCGAGCAGTACGTCGAGATCAAGAAGCGCCCGAAGGAGGCCGGCTACCGCTACACGCTGCCGCTGCGCGCCGAGGGGCTGCGTGCCGAGCGGCAGGCCGACGGCAGCGTACTGTTCACCGACCGTCGCACCGGCCAGGAACGGGCCGTGATGCCGGCGCCGGTGATGTGGGACGCCACCGTCGACGAGCGGTCCGGCGAGCACACCCGTCGCCTCCCGGTGGACATGGAGGTCGTCGAGAAGGACGACGACTCGCTCGACCTCGTGGTCACCCCGGACGCGGACTTCCTGGCCGACCCGAAGACCCGCTACCCGGTGACCGTCGACCCGTCGACCTCCGCGCTCGGCAACGTCTTCGACACCTACGTCCAGCAGGGCGAGACCCGCGACTGGTCCACCGACACCGAGCTCGACTTCGGCAACCCCGGCACCAAGAACGCCAACGGCACCCCACGCACCGCGCAGTCGTACGTCACCTGGGGCACCGCCCCTGTCGCCGACGCCCTGGTCAGCAGCGCCAAGTTGAGCCTGTGGAACTTCCACTCGGCCAACACCGACTGCAAGCCGCAGGCGTGGGAGGTGTGGTCGGCCGACCCGGCCACCGTCTCCAGCCGCTGGACCAACCGGCCGGCCCTGCACACCAAGTACGCCACCGCCACGGCCACCAAGGGCAACCCCGCCTGCGGCGACGACGGCTGGATCGACGCCGACGTGACCTCGCTGGTGCAGAGCTGGGCCTCGGCCAAGGCCCCGCAGTCCACGATGGCTCTGCGCGCCGCCGACGAGTCGGCCGTCGGACAGTGGAAGCGGGTCAACTCCGCCAACGCCACCGCGAACCCGCCCAAGCTGACGGTGACGTACAACTTCCGTCCCCGCTCCGGGAACAACCGCCAGGCCGGACCGCCCTACGCCAAGGACGCCTCCGGCACCTGGCAGGTCAACACCACGACGCCGACGCTGCGTGACACGTTCACCGACAAGGACGGCGACAAGATCAACGGGACCTTCGAGGTGGTGGACGCCGCCACCGGCAAGCGCGTCGGCGACTACCTTGTCTCCCCGTTCGTGGACTCCGGCCGCGCCGCCGCCGTCACCCTGCCCGACGGGCTGCTCAAGGACGGCGCCACCTACCGCTTCCGCACCAGCCCCTACGACGGCACCCACTTCAACACCGCCTGGTCCGAGTGGAGCACCTTCACCGTCACCACCGGCCGTCGGCCCGGCGGACTGCCCGACATGCCGCAGGCCCTGGAGTACGGCGCCGCGGACACGCTCACCCCGCTGCTCTCCGGCGTCGTCAGCAGCCCCGAACAGGGCCGCGTCCGCGCCGAGTTCGCCCTGCGCGACGAGGACGGCAAGCCGCTTGCGGGCGTGACCGTCCCCGACGCCTGGGTGGACAGCGGCCTGCGCGCCGCCGCCCAGGTGCCCGCGGGCGCCCTGCGCGCCGGCAGCACGTACCGCTGGGCGATGCGCGCCTGCACCGACACGGGCTGCTCGGCCTGGTCGTACGAGCAGGAGTTCACCGCGCAGGACAGCCCCGCGGCCAAGGCTCCTCAGACCCAGTCCCTGACGCTGAGCGGCGGCTCGCTCGACGACGCCACCGCGCCGCTGGGCGAGCAGGCGGCCGCCGTGCGCGACGAGCGGCTGACCCTCGACGCCGGGCGCGCCGTCTGGCTCAGGCCCGACCTCTCCAAGCTGCCCGCCGGGGCCCGCATCGTCCGGGCCCGGCTGGAGCTCACACCCGTCCAGGGCACCGAACGCCCGGTGGAGATCTACGAGTTGCTGGATCCCTGGACGGCCCCGCAGACCGGCGGTGGCCTCCTCGCCGCCCTCGACGAGGCACCCTTCGCCGAGGCGGCACGCCCGGGCGACCAGGACCTCGCACCCGTCGTCCAGTCCTGGCTGGAGCAGGAGACCGGCGAGGGGCTGGCGCTGCGCCTGCCGGCCGGCTCGACCGGCACCGTCGCCTACCACTCCGGCCGCGCCAAGGACGCCGCCCAGCGGCCGCGTCTGGTCGTCGACTACGTGCCGCCGGCCGCGCCGGGCCGCCCGCAGGACGTGCGGGCCACCTCCGGTGACGGCGGACTGGTCGCCACCTGGAACCCGCCGCAGGACGAGGGCACGTCCGGTGACGGACCGGAATACACGGTCGTCGTGCAGAAGCAGGACGGCACCGAGGTGGCCCGCCTGACCACGTCCGCCCCCCGCGCCGTCGTCGACGGGCTCGCCGACAGGACCGCCTACCGCGTGTCGGTCCAGGCCCGCACCGCGCACGGCACCAGCGCCGCCGCCCTGTCGGAGACGGTGACCACCGCGGCCGTTCCCGGCGGTGCCGCCGCCTACCGGCAGATCGTCCAGCAGTACCTCGACGCCCGGACCGGCCTGCTCACCGGCCGTCACTCCACGGCCGCCGCCGCGCTGGCCGCGAGTTCCCGCGGGGCCGCCTTCGCGGATCTGCTGAACGCCCAGGCACCGGCCCTGCTGGAGGCCCGCGCGGCCCTCGCCCGGCACGGCCGTACCTACACGGACGCCGCCACGACCCTGTCCGACGTGCTGGTCGGCGTCGACGCGGGCGGCACGCCCTACCTGCGGGCGTCGGTCGCGGAGACCGCCGTGCTGACCCAGGACGGCACCGGCGAGACGGACGAAGGGCTCCAGGAGCAGCGGTTCACCTTCAGCACCAACACCGGCTCGCCCATCCTGCACCTGGAGGCCGACGCCCCGGCCGCGGAGAAGGTCCTGACCGAGTCGCCGTCCGCCTGGCAGGGACTGGACATCGCGCCGCCCCAGGAGCAGGACGCCGACGAGGTACCCGACGAGCCGATCGCCCTCGACGCGGACGGCTTCCCGGTGGACGAGCCCACGGGACCGGCGCCGGTGGCCCTGCGCGCCGCGGCGGTCTCCGGCTCGGGCACCGCCAAGTGGGCCTCGAAGAACATCAACACCAAGTGGGAGTACGGCCAGGACTGCACGAACTTCGTGTCCAAGGCTCTCTACTACGGCGGGAAGATGAAGACCCGCATGGGCGGCCGCAAGCACGACCGCGCCTGGTGGCAGCAGTACTACCTGTTCGGCACGATCAAGAACAAGAGCTACACCTGGTCGGGCGCGGAGAACTTCCGCCGCCACATGACCAAGTACCGCAAGGCGCCGTCGGTGTCGAAGAAGAACGCCAGGCCGGGCGACATCGTGATGTTCAAGTGGAAGAAGGAGAAGGTGTACAATCACGCCGCGGTGGTCGTCGGGAACACCGGCCGCGACCTCCAGCTGAGGCAGCACGGAGGCGTGAACAAGACCACCCTGAGCGCCGCCATCGCCCGCTACAGGAACAAGGCCAACTACATCGAGCGTGTGGTCATCCTCCGCCCGAAGTCGAGGAGCTGACCATGAGCAGGAAGACCCCGAGGGCCGCCGCCCTGGTCGCCCTCCTCACCCTGTCCGCCGGCGCCCTGCTGACGGCCTGTTCCGACGACGGGCTGGACTACCAGACCGACTACGCCAATCACCGCCCGCTGCGCGTCACCGGTTACCCCTCGACGGGGAGCCTGGAGACGGTGCAGCAGGTGGTCTGGCGGCTCGCGGACGGGGACGTCGACGCTCTGGCCGCGCTGGACACGGAGGGTGGCGACGCCCGCTCCGCGGCCCGCGACTGGGTCGAGACGTACGGCAAGGCGGCCGGCGCGGAGGTGACCGCGGACTTCCTCGACGAGGGCTCCGTACGCCAGGACGTGGTGCTGCACTTCGCCGGGCCCCGCCGCACCCAGGAACTCACCGTCCGCATCGGGGACGACGACAGCTGGGGAGTGGTCCTCGACGCTCCGGCCCCCACACCGGCCTCCCGGTGATGAGGGTGAGGAGGCGGCCTGCCCGCCACTGAGGGGCGGTCGCCGTAGGTGCCGTACGTGTCGTGTGCACGTGCGGCACCTACGTGCCGTAGGCGCTCATCCCACTCGTCTCGTGCGGCGGACCACTGTCTCCCGATCGCTATTTCCCGGCGGCCCGCTTCGTGAGCACCGCCAGCTCCACCGGAATCACCATCTCCACGACCCGGGACACCGCATCCGGCGGCAGGCCCGTCCTGCGGGCCACCGCCCGCGCCACCGACTCGGCCTCCTCGGCCAGTACCCCGGCCATGAGGCCGCCCGTCGCGAAGCCGCCCAGCGTGGCCACGCCCGTGAGCGGGGCCTCGTGCGGTGTCGCGACGGCCTCCGCCTCGCCGGACAGGGCCGCCACCGTCGTACCGACCATCTGCCGGGCGCCCGTCTCGTCCGTGCCCAGCAGCCTCGCGATGTCCCCGATCCGGTCGTCGCCGAGCTCGTCGAGCACGTCGTCCTGGAGGGACATGAGGGGGTTCTCGTCTACCTCTGACATGTCTGAAACGCTACGTCTGCCCTGATTCCTCGGCACGCCGAGCGCCGCCGGGATACGCCGCCGGGACGCGCGCCGGGCGCATGCCGGGGACAGTCCGAAAAAAATCCGCGGCGACCGTGCAACCCTTCCCCCACCTCGCGGGTCGTACTTGGCATCAGGACTCTTGGAGGGGGATCTGGGGGGATCGCGGGGGTCCTGACGGGAGGGGAAAACCCGAGGGGCTCGGTCGACGGACCGGGCCCCTCGAAACGTCCGGCGGGTCGCACATCAGCGGGTCAGAAGAAGACCCCGCAGCGCAGCAGCACATTCGCGTACGGCCGTGCCTCACCGGTCCGTACCACCAGCCGCGCCCCGGCCGACAGCTCCTTGAGCCGTTCGTGCGTGACCAGCTCCAGCTCGGGAAACTCGCCCTCCAGCAGTGCGGCCACCGCCGGATTGGCGTCCCGCGTCTCCTTCGCCGCCGTCGCGCCCTCCACCACCAGCTCGGCCAGCAGACCGTCCAGCACTACGGCGAAGGACGGCACCCCGGCCCGGAACGCCAGGTCCACGACCCGGGGCCCGCCGGGTATCGGCATGCCCACGTCGCACACCAGCACGCCGTCGCCGTGGCCCAGCTCGGCCAGGGCGCCGGAGAGGTGACGGTTCAGGATTCCGGCCTTCTTCACGGGGCCTCGACCTCCGCCGCCGTGGGGAAGGACTCCTGCGCGCCCTCCTTCGTGACCGCCGCCGCCCCGACCCGGGCCGCGTACGCCGCCGCCTCCGCCAGGGACGAGCCCGTGCCGAGCTTCCAGGCCAGCGCGGCCGTGAACGCGTCGCCCGCGCCCGTCGTGTCCACCGCGTCCACCTTCACGGACGCAACCCGCGTCACCCCGGCCGAGGAGGCCACCAGCGCCCCCTCCGAACCCAGGGTCACCACCACCGAGCGGGGCCCCTTGGCGAGCAGGATCCGTGCCCAGTCCTCCGGTGTCTCGCCCACCGCGGAGTCGCCGAGGATGACCTTCGCCTCGTGCTCGTTCACGATCAGCGGGTCACAGGCCGCCAGCACCTCGGCCAGCAGCGGGCGGGGCGGGGAGGGGTTGAGGACGAATCGGCTGCCGTCCGCCAGACTGCGGACCACTTCCACGACCGTCTCCAGCGGGATCTCCAGCTGGGCGGAGACCACCCGTGACGCCTGGAAGAGGCTCGCGGCGGCCCGTACGTCCTGCGGAGTGAGTCTGCCGTTGGCCCCCGGCGAGACCACGATGCTGTTGTCCCCGGACGGGTCCACCGTGATCAGCGCGACGCCGGTCGGCGCTCCGCCGACCAGGACGCCCACCGTGTCGACACCGGCCGCCCGCTGCGAGTCGAGCAGCAGCCGGCCGTACGCGTCGTCGCCGACGCGGGCCAGCAGGGCCGTACGGGCCCCGAGCCGGGCGGCGGCGACCGCCTGGTTCGCGCCCTTGCCGCCCGGGTGGACGGCCAGATCGGAGCCGAGCACGGTCTCGCCGGCGCCCGGCCGGCGCTCGACACCGATCACCAGGTCGGCGTTGGCCGACCCTACGACCAGCAGGTCGTAGTCGTACATGAGGTTGCTCCCCTGATAGTCCCCGTGGTGACGTACGGCGGGCGGCCCCATGCTCCTGCAACGGCCGCCCGCCCGTTCGCCGTTTCGCCGATGTCAGCCGCCGAAGCCGGCCACGTTCTCCTTCGTGACCACCTTCACCGGCACCTTGACGGTCTCCTCGACCTTCTTGCCCTCGGCCGCCCGCACCGCGTTGTCCACCGCGATCCGTCCGAGCTGCTTGGGCTGCTGCGCGACGGACGCGTACAGGGTGCCCGCCTCGACGGCCTTCAGGCCGTCCGGAGTGCCGTCGAAGCCGACGACCTGGACCGACGTGCCGGCCTTGGATCCGAGCGCCTTGATCGCGCCGAGCGCCATCTCGTCGTTCTCGGCGAAGACGCCGTCGATGTCGGGGTGGGCCTGGAGGAGGTTGGTCATGACGTCGAGGCCCTTGGTGCGGTCGAAGTCGGCCGGCTGCTTGGCGACGACCTTGATGCCCGGGTAGGCCTTCAGGCCCTCGGCGAAGCCCGCGCCGCGCTCACGGCTGGCGGACGTGCCGGCCTGGCCCTGGAGGATCACGATCGTGCCCTTGCCGCCCAGCTTCTCGGCGAGCGCCCGGGCGCCCAGCCTGCCGCCCTCGACGTTGTCGGAGGCGACCAGCGCCGCCGTGTCGGCCTCGTTGACGCCGCGGTCGACGCCCACGACCGGGATGTCGGCCTTGTTGGCGGCACGCACAGACGGGCCCGCGGCGTCCGAGTCCACCGGGTTGACGATGATCGAGCCGACGCCCTCGGAGGTGAAGTTCTGCAGCTGGTTGGCCTGCTGGGAGGCGTCGTTCTGCGCGTCGGTGACGGTCAGGTCGACGCCCAGCTTCTTCGCCTCGGCCTCCGCGCCAGCCCGGATCTGCACGAAGAAGGGGTTGTTGAGGGTCGACAGGGACAGGCCGACCTTCTGCGTCGTCGCCGAGGACGAGCCGCTGTGCAGGAGGGACGTGGCCCCGACGATCGCCGCCGCGACCACGGCCGCGAGGACGTACGTCGCCGCCTGCCTGCTCCGGTTGCCGGGCGCACCTGCACCCGCCGGCGCCGGGGTCGCCCCCGCTTTGCGCCGCACCGTGTCCAGCAGCACCGCCAGGGCGATGACGACGCCGATGACGACCTGCTGCCAGAAGGCGGACACGGAAAGGAGGTTGAGGCCGTTCCTGAGCACCGCCAGGATCAGCGCGCCGATCAGCGTGCCGGACGCCTTGCCGGTGCCGCCCGCGAGCGAGGCGCCGCCGATGACGACCGCCGCGATGGCGTCGAGCTCGTAGCCCTGCGCGGCCTGCGGCTGCGCGGAGGACAGCCGGGCGGCGAGCACGACGCCCGCGGCGGCGGCGAACAGGCCGGAGAACGCGTAGATGGCGAGCTTCTGCTTCTTCACCCGCAGACCGGAGAGGCGGGCCGCCTCCTCGTTGCCGCCGATCGCGTACATCGAACGGCCGATGTACGTCCGCCCGAGCACGAACGCCGTGATCAGGCCCATGCCGACCATCACGAGCACCGGCACGGGCAGCCAGCCGCCGAGCGTGTCGCCGAGGTGCGAGACCGACTCGGGGAAGGCGATCGGGGAGCCCTGCGAGATCACCAGGGACAGACCGCGGGCCACCGACAGCATGGCCAGCGTCGCGATGAACGGCGGGAGTTTGCCGTACGAGATCAGGAAGCCGTTGACCAGACCGCACGCTATGCCGGTCGCGATGGCCAGCAGTACGGCGAGAAGGACCGGGACGCCCTCCGAAGTGGCGCTCCAGGCGAGGACGGTGGCTGACAGGGCGGCGACCGAGCCGACCGACAGGTCGATGCCCGCCGAGACGATGACGAAGGTGACACCGAAGGCGAGGATGGCGGTCACGGCCGCCTGGACACCGACGTTGAGGAGGTTGTCCGTCGTCAGGAAGTCGCCGGACAGCGCCGACATCGCGACGACGAGGACGATGAGCGCGGTGAGCGCGCCGTTGTCGAGCAGGAGACGGCGCAGGCCGCCCGAGGCGCCACGCGCGCCCCTCGTGCTCTTGAGCGTGTCAGTGGCCACGGGAGGCCTCCGTTCCGGTCTTCGCTTCGGTCTGCTGAGCGGTGGGAGCGCTGACGGCGAGCGCCATCACGGCGTCCTGGGTTGCCTCGTCGGCCGCGAGTTCGCCCGCGATCCGGCCCTGGGCCATCACCAGGACCCGGTCGCTCATGCCGAGGACCTCCGGGAGATCGCTGGAGATCATGAGCACGGCGGCGCCCTGGGCGGTGAGTTCATTGATGAGCTGGTAGATCTCGACCTTGGCGCCGACGTCGATGCCGCGCGTCGGCTCGTCGAGGATCAGCACCTTGGTGTCGGCGAGCAGCCACTTGCCGATGACGACCTTCTGCTGGTTGCCGCCGGAGAGCGTGCGCACGTGCTGCCCGAGGCCCGCCATCCGCACGCCGAGCTGCCCGGCGATCCGCGCGGCGGCCTCACGCCGGCCCTTGAGGTCGACGAGCCCCGCGCGCGTGGCCGCACGCAGCGTCACCAGGCCGAGGTTCTCCTCGACGGACGCGTCCAGCACCAGGCCCTGGCCCTTGCGGTCCTCGGGGATCAGGCCGATGCCCGCGGTCATCGCCGCGTTGACGTCGTACTTGGCGACAGGGCTGCCGGCGACCTTCACGGCGCCCTTGTCGTACGGGTCGGCCCCGAAGACCGCCCGCACGACCTCGGTCCGCCCGGCGCCGACGAGCCCCGCGATGCCGACCACCTCACCGGCGTGCACCTCGAAGCTGACGTTGTGGAAGACGCCGTCCCTGGTCAGGCCCTCGACGGTGAGCAACGCGGCGCCCTTGTCGGCCCGTTCACGCGGGTACTGCTGCTCGATCGAGCGGCCCACCATGAGGCGTACGAGCTCGTCCTCGGGTGTGGACGCCGGGACCTGCCCGACGCTCCTGCCGTCCCGGATGACGGTCACCCGGTCTCCCAGGGCGGCGATCTCCTCCAGGTGATGCGTGATGAAGACGATCCCGACGCCGTCCTCGCGCAGCTTGCGCACGATCGCGAACAGCTTCTCGACCTCCTCGGAGGTCAGCACGGCCGTCGGCTCGTCCATGATCAGCACACGGGCGTCCAGGCTGAGCGCCTTGGCGATCTCGACCATCTGCAGGCGCGCGATGCCGAGTTCACGCACACGCGCGCGTGGGGACACGTGGACGCCGACGCGCTTGAGCAGGACCTCGGCGTCGGCCTCCATCCGCTTCCGGTCGATCATCCCGAAGCGGCGCGGCTGGCGCCCCAGGAAGATGTTCTCGGCGACCGTCAGATCGGGAACGAGGTTGAACTCCTGGTAGATCGTGGCGATCCCGAGGCGCTCGGAGTCCTGCGCACCGTGGATGCGCGTCTCCTCGCCGCCGACCAGGATCCGCCCGGCGTCGGGCGTGTAGGCACCGGAGAGCATCTTGATGAGCGTGCTCTTGCCCGCGCCGTTCTCACCGAGCAGCGCATGCACCTCTCCCCGGCGCAGATCGAAGTCGACGCCGTCCAGCGCGACCACGCCCGGGAAGGTCTTCCGTATGCCCTCGATGCGCAGCAACTCGTCCGGGTTGCTCACGACGTGCTCCTTTGCACTGGGGTGGGGTTCTCGCCGCACGAGCGGCGTACGACGAGACGGGCGGAGAGGGTGACGGACTCGCCGGGCCGTCCCTCGATGCGGTCGACCAGGGCCCGTACGGCGGCCCGGCCCAGCTCGCCCGTGGGTTGGGCGATCGCGGTGATCGGCGGATCGGTGTGCACGAACCACCGGATGTCGTCGAACGCGGCCAGCGCGATGTCGTCCGGCACGCGCAGCCCACGCGCGCGTACGGCGTCCAGCGCGCCGAGCGCCATCAGGTTGTCGGCCGCGAAGACGACCTCGGGCGGCTCGGACAGGTCGAGGAAGCCCTCGGTGACCCGGCGTCCGCTGTCGGCCTGGAAGTCGCCCTGTCCTATGTAGGCGTCGGGGAGTTCGAGGCCGTAGGCGGCGAGCGCCTCCCTGAAGGCCTCGACACGCTCCCGTCCGGTCGTGGTGGCCGCCGGGCCCGCGATGATGGCGAGCCTGCGATGCCCCAGCCCGTGCAGATGCGCGACGAGATCCCGTACGGCCGCCTGTCCGTCCGCCCGCACCACCGGTACGTCCACGCCCGGGATCCACCGGTCCACGAAGACCATCGGCGTCCCCGCGCGCGCGGCGTCCAGCATCAGTGGCGAGCCGCCGTCGGTGGGGGAGACCAGCAGGCCGTCGATACGGCGGTCGAGCAGGTTCCGTACGTGGTGGTCCTGGAGGTCGGGCCGCTCGTCGGCGTTGCCGATGATGACGCTGTAGCCGAGCGCGCGGGCCTCCTCCTCGACGGACCGTGCCAGCTCAGTGAAGTAGGGGTTCATCACGTCGCTGATCACCAGCCCCAGGGTGTGGGTCTGGTCGGTGCGCAGGGAACGGGCGACGGCGTTCGGGCGGTAGCCCAGGGCCTCGACGGCGGCCAGCACGCGCGTGCGTGCCTCGGCGCTGACCGACGGATGGTCGTTCAGGACGCGCGAGACCGTGGCGACGGAGACGCCCGCCTCGGCAGCGACGTCCTTGATGCTCGCCATCGCCGCTCCACCTCCTCGTGGATCGTTCGGTCGTTCTGTGATCGATGCTCGTGGAATCGATTACATCGATGTGTAGAGAGGATTGGAATCGATTACACGGGGGTTGATCAAGCCCTCAACCACATCCCGAGACCGGATCGTGATGAACGTCCCGGGGTGCCCGGACATGCGTGTGGCGCCGCCCTCCCCGTCGAGCGGGGTGGGCGGCGCCACACACGGAACCGATGGTTACCCGATGCTTAGCCGGGGAACGGCTTGCTCGCGTTTTCCTCGGCCCTGATGCACGCGTCGAGCTTCTTCTCGATGGCGGCCGCGTCGTTGAGCGCCTTCCTGGCCGCCGCGGTCTCGCCCAGCTGCTTCAGCTTCGCCGCCTTCTGCTTGAGGTCGGCGATCTGCTGGCGCATCTGGCCCTTGTTGCACGTGACGGCGGCCCTGGTCGCGAACGCGTCCTGGCCGGCCGACGGGGCGGCCTGAGCGGGCGCCGACGTGATGAAGAGGCCTCCGACGATGGCCGCGGAGACGGCCAGGGCGGAAATGCGCTTGGTCATGTGTTTCCCCCAATATGGGCTTGCCTTGGTCGAGGTGGATCATACAAAGCCTTGTGAACCGGCCAGTAACCCGCCCTGCCCACCGGGCAGTTCGCCCGGCCGAACCGACGGACCCCGCCGCTGTCACACCGGGCCGGTACCGTCGGACCATGTCCAACCAGGCGGGGAATCCGACGGGTGAGCGGCGGCTCGCCGTACTCGAAGGCGTTCTCGAACGGATCACGTACGCCAACGAGGAGAACGGCTACACGGTCGCCCGCGTCGACACCGGCCGGGGCGGCGGCGACCTCCTCACGGTCGTCGGCGCGCTGCTCGGCGCGCAGGTCGGCGAGTCGCTGCGGATGGAGGGCCGCTGGGGCTCCCACCCGCAGTACGGCAAGCAGTTCACCGTCGAGAACTACACGACCGTGCTGCCGGCCACCGTCCAGGGCATCCGCCGCTATCTCGGCTCGGGCCTGGTCAAGGGCATCGGCCCGGTCTTCGCCGACCGCATCACCCAGCACTTCGGCCTGGACACCCTGAAGATCATCGAGGAGGAGCCCAAGCGCCTCATCGAGGTCCCCGGCCTCGGCCCCAAGCGCACCAAGAAGATCGCCGACGCCTGGGAGGAGCAGAAGGCGATCAAGGAGGTCATGCTCTTCCTCCAGACGGTCGAGGTGTCGACGTCGATCGCCGTGCGCATCTACAAGAAGTACGGCGACGCCTCGATCTCCGTCGTGAAGAACCAGCCGTACCGGCTCGCGGCCGATGTCTGGGGCATCGGCTTCCTCACCGCCGACAAGATCGCCCAGTCCGTCGGCATCCCGCACGACAGCCCGGAGCGCGTCAAGGCGGGCCTGCAGTACGCCCTGTCGCAGGCCACCGACCAGGGCAACTGCTACCTCCCCGAGGAGCAGCTGATCGCGGACGCGGTGAAGCTCCTCCAGGTCGACACCGGGCTCGTCATCGAGTGCCTGGCGGAGCTGGCCCAGGTCCCGGAGGACGGCGGCGACCCCGGTGTCGTACGGGAGAAGGTCCCCGGCCCCGAGGGCGGCTCGGACCATCCCGTCACCGCGGTCTACCTCGTCCCCTTCCACCGGGCCGAACTCTCCCTCTCCGCCCAGCTGTTGCGCCTGCTGCGCACCGACGAGGACCGGATGCCGGGCTTCCATGACGTGGCCTGGGACAAGGCGCTGGGCTGGCTGAAGGGCCGTACGGGCGCGGACCTGGCCCCCGAGCAGGAGGCCGCCGTCAGGCTGGCCCTGACGAAGAAGGTCGCCGTCCTGACCGGCGGCCCCGGCTGCGGCAAGTCGTTCACCGTGCGCTCGATCGTCGAGCTGGCCCGCGCCAAGAAGGCCAGGGTCGTGCTGGCCGCGCCCACCGGCCGGGCCGCCAAGCGCCTCGCCGAGCTCACCGGCGCCGAGGCCTCCACCGTCCACCGGCTCCTGGAGCTCAAGCCCGGCGGCGACGCTGCGTACGACAAGGACCGTCCCCTCCAGGCCGACCTGGTGGTGGTCGACGAGGCGTCCATGCTGGACCTGCTGCTCGCCAACAAGCTGGTCAAGGCCGTACCGCCGGGCGCCCATCTGCTCTTCGTCGGGGACGTGGACCAGCTGCCCAGTGTCGGCGCGGGGGAGGTCCTCAGGGACCTTCTGGCGGACGGCAGCCCGATCCCCGCCGTGCGGCTGACCCGGGTGTTCCGCCAGGCCCAGCAGTCGGGAGTCGTGACGAACGCGCATCGGATCAACGCCGGGCAGCACCCCGTCACCGACGGCATGAAGGACTTCTTCCTCTTCGTCGAGGACGACACGGAGGCGGCCGGACGGCTCACGGTGGACGTGGCGGCCCGTCGTATTCCGGCCAAGTTCGGGCTCGACCCGCGCAGGGACGTCCAGGTCCTCGCCCCGATGCACCGCGGTCCGGCGGGCGCGGGCACGCTGAACGGCCTGCTCCAGCAGGCCGTCACTCCCGGGCGGCCCGATCTGCCGGAGAAGCGGTTCGGCGGCCGGGTCTTCCGAGTCGGCGACAAGGTCACCCAGATTCGCAACAATTATGAGAAGGGGAAGAACGGTGTCTTCAACGGCACCGTGGGCGTGGTCACCTCGCTCGACCCGGTCGACCAGCGCCTCACGGTGCTGACGGACGAGGACGAGGAGGTCCCGTACGAATTCGACGAACTGGACGAACTGGCGCATGCGTACGCGGTGACCATTCACCGCTCACAGGGCAGTGAATATCCCGCCGTGGTGATCCCCGTCACCACGGGAGCATGGATGATGCTCCAGCGGAACCTGCTGTACACGGCCGTGACCCGCGCCAAGCAACTGGTCGTCCTCGTGGGCTCACGCAAGGCGATCGGCCAAGCCGTGCGCACGGTGTCGGCGGGGCGGCGCTGCACGGCGCTCGACTTCCGGCTCGCGGGCTTCTGACCTGCTTCCGGCCCGCTGCCGGGTCACCCTCCTGACCTGGCGATTCGTGAGACATCAAAAAAAATGATCGATCAAACGAGTCGTGAAGGTCACAGAGCACTTCCGGATGGGGAAAACAGGGGGCAGGATGACAAGTTGGCGGCACTCAGTGCCGCCAATAGGCCCAATGGTCGACCCCGAGTGCACTCTCCTGAGCCGAATGGGGGAGGGTAGAGACAGTCAGGGCAACCTCGAAGATGAGGCACAACGTCGGTGAGGGAAGACGTGAGCGACAACTCTGTAGTACTGCGGTACGGCGACGGCGAGTACACCTACCCGGTGATTGACAGCACCGTCGGCGACAAGGGCTTCGACATCGGCAAACTCCGCGCCCAGACCGGTCTGGTGACGCTGGACAGCGGGTACGGCAACACCGCCGCCTATAAATCCGCCGTCACCTACCTCGACGGCGAGGCGGGCATCCTCCGGTACCGCGGCTACCCGATCGAGCAGCTGGCCGAGCGCTCCACCTTCCTGGAGGTGGCCTACCTGCTGATCAACGGTGAGCTGCCGACCGTCGACGAGCTCTCGACGTTCAAGAACGACATCACCCAGCACACCCTGCTGCACGAGGACGTCAAGAACTTCTACAAGGGCTTCCCGCGCGACGCCCACCCGATGGCCATGCTGTCGTCGGTCGTCTCGGCGCTGTCCACCTTCTACCAGGACAGCCACAACCCGTTCGACGAGACCCAGCGCAACCTCTCCACGATCCGCCTGCTCGCCAAGCTCCCGACGATCGCGGCGTACGCGTACAAGAAGTCGATCGGCCACCCGTTCGTCTACCCGCGCAACGACCTCGGTTACGTCGAGAACTTCCTGCGCATGACCTTCTCGGTGCCGGCGCAGGAGTACGAGCTCGACCCGATCGTCGTCTCGGCCCTGGACAAGCTGCTCATCCTGCACGCCGACCACGAGCAGAACTGTTCGACCTCGACGGTCCGCCTCGTCGGCTCGTCCCAGGCCAACATGTTCGCGTCGATCTCGGCCGGCATCAACGCCCTGTGGGGCCCGCTGCACGGCGGCGCCAACCAGTCCGTGCTGGAGATGCTCGAGGGCATCCGCGACGCCGGCGGCGACGTCGACTCCTTCATCCGCAAGGTGAAGAACAAGGAGGACGGCGTCCGCCTGATGGGCTTCGGCCACCGGGTCTACAAGAACTTCGACCCGCGCGCCAAGATCATCAAGGCCGCCGCGCACGACGTCCTCTCGGCCCTCGGCAAGTCCGACGAGCTGCTGGACATCGCCCTGAAGCTGGAGGAGCACGCGCTCTCCGACGACTACTTCGTCTCGCGCAGCCTCTACCCGAACGTCGACTTCTACACCGGCCTGATCTACCGCGCGATGGGCTTCCCGACCGAGATGTTCACGGTCCTGTTCGCCCTCGGCCGCCTCCCGGGCTGGATCGCCCAGTGGCACGAGATGATCAAGGAGCCGGGCTCGCGTATCGGCCGGCCGCGTCAGATCTACACGGGTGTCGTGGAGCGCGACTTCGTGCCGGTGGAAGAGCGCTGACACCTGCCGGTGGGGGCGCCGTTCGCCTGAGAGCTCGTCGCTGAAGGAGCGTGGGCGACTGCTGGCCGTTGTGGCTGGTCGCGCCCACGCGGCGGGGCCGCATATCGATGCGGCCCCGCGCCCCTTGGTCGGTCGGCTGCCCGTCGGTCAAGTGCTGAGCGTGCGCTTCAGCATCTGCAATAAAGAAGGCGCCCTGGCGCCGGTCCCCCCACGGGCCGACGTCCAGGGCGCCTTCCCATGTCCCGGTGCGGATTCCCCCCACGGGATCCGGCCGGGCGTCTGAGAGAGCAGCGCCTGAATCGCTGTCTTTCGGTATTGCGTTGAGCAGAACGAGCAAAACTCGACGTACTCATCTATGTGGTTGTGTGTGCGATCTGCCGGGACAGCGCACGCCCGGGAGGGCCGCTCAAAGCTTCCCGACGTACGTGCCCCGGCAACGCAACTCTGAGGAAGTCCCCCAAGACATCCTCAGATGCCAGTAAGCGCCCCCCAAGACGCTGCCTGACATCGTCAACTTAGACCTTCGAACCCCTTCGATGGTTACGTTCACATCACTGTGATCTGCGTCTCTTGCATATGTCCGTTAGATGCGCAAGAGACCCGATATGGCGATCGGGACCCAAGCGTAAGGACGATGCGCGAGTCTTGTGAAGAGCTTATGTGAGCCGGGCGTCGGACTCCAGAGGGGCCCAGTGGGGTTCTTACCGGGAACTCACCGGAACGTCCGCAGCCTCAGGCTGTTCGTCACCACGAAAACCGACGAGAAAGCCATGGCGGCGCCCGCGATCATCGGGTTCAGCAAACCGGCCGCGGCCAGCGGCAACGCGGCGACGTTGTACCCGAAGGCCCACACGAGGTTGCCCTTGATCGTGCCGAGCGTCCTGCGGGACAGCCGGATCGCGTCCGCCGCCACCCGCAGATCCCCGCGCACCAGCGTCAGGTCGCCCGCCTCGATCGCCGCGTCCGTGCCCGTCCCCATGGCGAGACCCAGATCGGCGGTGGCGAGCGCGGCCGCGTCGTTGACGCCGTCGCCGACCATGGCGACGGACCGCCCCTCGCGCTGCAGCCGCCGTACCGCCTCGACCTTGTCCTCGGGCAGGACCTCCGCGATCACCTGATCGACACCGACCGCCTGCGCCACCGCCTCGGCGACCGCGCGGTTGTCCCCGGTCAGCAGCACCGGGGTGAGCCCCAGCGCCCGCAGCTCGCGCACCGCCTCGGCACTGGTCCCCTTCACCGCGTCCGCGACGGCGACGACACCGCGAGCCGCCCCGTCCCACCCGACCACGACGGCCGTACGACCGTCCCTCTCGGCCTCTTCCCTCGCGCGGGCGAGCTCGGTGGGCAGCGCCTCGAAAAGGCGCCCCACGGCCACGTCATGGCCCTCCACGCGCCCACGTACGCCCCGCCCCGGCACGTTCTCGAACCCCGTGACCTCCGGCAGCCGCCCGAGCCGTTCCTCCGCGCCCGCGGCGACCGCCCGGGCCACGGGATGCTCCGAGGCGTGCTCGACGGCGCCCGCGAGCCGCAGCACCTGCTCCTCGTCGGCGCCTTCGGCCGCGTACACCTTCTGAAGGGTCATGCGGCCGGTGGTGACCGTGCCGGTCTTGTCCAGGACGACGGTGTCGACCCGGCGCGTGGACTCCAGCACCTCGGGGCCCTTGATGAGGATGCCGAGCTGCGCCCCGCGTCCCGTGCCGACCATGAGGGCCGTGGGTGTGGCGAGTCCCAGGGCGCACGGGCAGGCGATGATCAGCACCGCGACGGCCGCGGTGAACGCGGCGACCGTGTCGTCGGTGGTGCCGAGCCAGGCCCCGAAGGTGGCGACCGCGAGGACGATGACCGCGGGTACGAAGACCGCGGAGACGCGGTCGGCGAGCCGCTGCACCTCGGCCTTGCCGTTCTGCGCCTCCTCCACCAGCTTCGCCATCCGCGCGAGCCGGGTGTCGGCGCCGACCCGGGTCGCCTCGACGACGAGCCGCCCGCCCGCGTTGACCGTGGCCCCGGTGACCACGTCCCCGACGGTCACGTCCACCGGCACCGATTCGCCGGTCAGCATGGAGGCGTCCACCGCGGAGGTGCCCTCGACGACGGTGCCGTCGGTGGCGATCTTCTCGCCGGGCCGCACGACGAACCGGTCGCCGACGCTCAGCTGGTCGACCGGGATCCGCGCCTCGCGCCCGGCCCGCAGCACGGACACGTCCTTCGCGCCGAGCTCCATCAGGGCGCGCAGTGCCGCTCCCGCGCGTCGCTTGGCGCGGGCCTCCAGATAGCGGCCGAGGAGGATGAAGGTGACGACCCCGGAGGCCACTTCGAGGTAGATCTGCGAGGCGCCGTCCACGCGCGCGACGGTGAACTCGAAGTCGTCGCGCATGCCGGTCATGCCGGCGTCCCCGAAGAACAGCGCCCACAGGGACCAGGCGTACGCGGCCAGCGTGCCCAGGGAGACCAGCGTGTCCATGGTCGCCGCACCGTGCCGGGCGTTGGTGAACGCGGCCCGGTGGAAGGGCAGCCCGCCCCAGACGACGACCGGCGAGGCGAGGGTGAGCGCGAGCCACTGCCAGTTGTCGAACTGCAGCGCCGGGATCATCGACAGCAGGATGACGGGTACGGCGAGCAGGGCGGAGACGGTGAACCGGTGGCGGTAGGAGGCCAGTTCGGGGTCTTCCGAAGTCTCGTGCGGCTCGTGCGGCTCTTGTGGCGCGGGCTGCGGGGGAGCCGGTTCCTCGGCCGTGTACCCCGTCTTCTCCACCGTGGCGATCAGGTCGGCGACCTGGATGCCGGCCGGATAGCTGACCTTCGCCTTCTCCGTCGCGTAGTTCACCGTGGCGGTGACGCCGTCCATGCGGTTGAGCTTCTTCTCGACGCGGGCGGCGCAGGAGGCGCAGGTCATGCCGCCGATGAGCAGCTCGACCTGGGAGGTGCCGGCGGACGCGACAGGGTGGTCGGCGGGCGTGCCGGAGGCGTGGGGCGGCGTGCCGGGGGCGCCGGCGGTCGTGCCGGTGGTGTCGGCTGTGCCGGCCGTCCCGGGTATCGGCGGTTGGTCGGTGGTGCGGGGCATTTCAGGCTCAGATCTTGGCGACCAGCTCGAAGCCCGCCTCGTCGACGGCCGCGCGTACGGCCTCTTCGTCCAGCGGGGCCGCGGAGACGACGGTGACCTCGCCGCTCGAGGCGACGGCCTTCACCGAGCTGACACCGGGGAGTTCGGAGATCTCGCCGGATACGGCACCCTCGCAGTGCCCGCAGCTCATGCCGCTCACCTTGTAGACGGCGGTGACGGAACCCGGGGTGTCGGTCTGGGCGCTCATGTCGTTCTCCTCGTCGGGGCATGTGGGGCCGAGGGGGCCCACGGGGGGCCTCCGTATCCCACGCTATACCCCTGCGGGGTATTTCCCCAAGAGGGGTCCGGGGTGGGGCGGACGGGTGCGTGCCGGGGCGGTGCGTCGCCTCAGCGGGAGCCGGCGTGTCCCAGCCGGTCGCCCACGAGGGGGTCGAGGTAGCGGACCAGGGCGTTCTTCAGCTCCCGGACGTAGGCGTCGCGCTCGGTGCCCTCGTGGGCCAGGATCAGTTCCAGGCCCGCCTTGTACAGGCCCAGGCACATGTGGGCGATCCGGGCGAGGTCGGCCGGCGGAGTGCCCGGCAGGAGCGAGGAGAGCAGGCCCTCGATCCGGGAGAGCAGGGTCGCGTGCAGGGCGTCGTGCTCCTCGGCGATGCGGCCGGGGATGTCGGGGCCGTGCATCAGCGCGAAGAACACCGGGTGCTCGCAGTTGAAGGCGATGAACCGGTCGACGGCCGAGCCGACCGCCTCCTCCAGGGGTGTCGCGGGGTCGACCGGCGCGAGCGCCTCGCCGTACGTCTCGCGCATCTCGTGCATGAGCCGGTCGCCCAGCTCGATCGCGATCGCTTCCTTGTTCGGGAAGAACTGGTACAGCGTGCCCGGTGAGACGCCCGCCTCGCGGGCGATGGCGTTGGTGCTGGCGGCCGTGTAGCCGGTGGTGGTGAAGACGGTGGCCGCGGCCTCCAGCAGCTGGGCGATGCGGCGCTCACCGCGGGCCTGGCGGCGGCGCGGCTGTTCCTTCTCCTGGTTGTCGGGCACGCGTTATCCCCAGCTCTCCGAACATCATTGACAAACGCGAGAGGTCGCTCGCATTCTAGAGAAACGCGAGCGGAGTCTCGTGTTTGCCAGCTTACGGTTTCCACGGTGAAGGGGACACCGCACCATGACCGAAGTCAACAGCCCACCCGGTGTCGGCGGCTGGACCCGTTTCGTCACCGCCCGTCCCAGGCTGTCGCTGCTCGCGGCCCTGGTGCTGACCGTCCTCGCCGTGCTGGCGGGCAGCGGGGTCGCGGACCGCCTGGGAGCCGGCGGCTGGGAGGACCCGGACGCCGAATCCACCTACGCGACCAAGGCGCTGGAGCGTGAGTTCCCGGCCTCCCAGCCCAACCTCCTGCTGCTGGTCGACTCGGGCCGCGCCTCGGTGGACGACCCGGCGGTCGCGGCGGAGGCCGACCGCCTCACCGCACGTCTGGCCGGCGAGCAGGGCGTGACGGGCGTCAGCTCCTACTGGCAGGCCGACCCCGCTACGGCACCGGGCCTTCGCGCGAAGGACGGCCACGAGGCGCTGATCGCTGCCCGCATCACCGGCGACGAGAAGGAGATGGGCGAGACCCTGGACCGCCTCGCGCCCGAGTTCCGGGGCGCGCACGGCCCGGTGGAGGTCAGCATCGGCGGCCCGGTCGCCGTGCGGCACGAGATGCAGACGACCATCCAGGAGGATCTGACCCGGGCCGAGGTGATCGCCCTGCCGGTGACCCTGGTGCTGCTGGTGATGGTCTTCGGCAGCGCGGTCGCCGCCCTGCTGCCGCTCGGCATCGGCATCGTCGCGATCCTCGGCACGAACGCGGTGCTGCGGGGCCTGACCGAGTTCACCGACGTGTCGGTCTTCGCGATGAACCTCACCACGGCCCTCGGCCTCGGTCTCGCCATCGACTACGCCCTGTTCATCGTGCGCCGCTTCCGCGAGGAACTCACCACCGGCGCCGAGCCCTTGGCGGCGGTCGGCACGACCCTGCGCACGGCCGGCCGCACCGTCCTCTTCTCCGCTCTGACGGTCGCGGTGTCCCTCGCGGCGATGCTGCTCTTCCCGCAGTACTTCCTGCGCTCCTTCGCCTACGCCGGGATCGCCGTCGTGCTGCTGGCCGCGGCGGCCGCGCTGATCCTGCTCCCGGCGGCGCTGGTCCTGCTCGGCCACCGGGTCAACTCCCTCGACCTGCGCCGCCTGCTGCGGCGCGGGCGCCCGAAGCCGTCCGAGCAGGCAGCGGCGGCCACCGAGGGCAGGGCCTGGACCCGCACGGCGAACCTCGTCATGCGCCGCGCTCCGTTCTTCGCCCTGGGCACCACCGCCGTCCTGGTCCTGCTCGGACTGCCTTTCCTGGGCGTGAAGTTCGGCACCGCCGACGACCGGCAGCTGCCTTCCAGCGCCGAGTCCCATGTGGTGCAGCAGCACATTCGCGACGGCTTCCCGGGCAGCCCGGGCGGCGGTCTGGAGGTGTTCGCCGAGGGCCGGGCCACGCAGGCGCAGTACGCCGATTACAAGGAGCGGATCGCCGCGCTCCCCGAAGTGCTTCGGGTCGACGGCCCGCTGGTGAAGGGCGACGCGGCGTACTTCACGGTGCTGCCGAAGGGCGAGGCGGTGGACGACCCGGCCCAGCGTCTGGTCGGTGAACTGCGCGCCACACAGGCGCCGTTCGACACCGAGGTGACCGGCGCGGCGGCGGTCCTGGTCGACTCCAAGGACGCGATAGCCGAACGCCTGCCCCTGGCGGCCGCGTTCATCGCGATCGTCACCCTGCTGCTGGTGTTCCTGCTGACCGGCAGTGTGCTGATACCGGTCCAGGCGGTCGTGCTCAACGCACTGAGCCTGACCGCGATGTTCGGCGCGGTGGTCTGGGTCTTCCAGGACGGCCATCTCTCCGGCCTGCTCGGCTTCACCAGCCCCGGCTCGATCGAGACGACCCTCCCGGTGCTGATGTTCTGCGTCGCCTTCGGCCTGTCCATGGACTACGGCGTGTTCCTGCTCTCCCGCATCAAGGAGGAGTACGACACGACGGGCGACCACGACCAGGCGGTCCGCCACGGGCTGCAGCGCACCGGAGGCCTGATCACCGCGGCCGCAGTGATCCTCGCGGTGGTGATGGTCGCGATAGGCACCTCCCGGGTGACCAACACCAAGATGCTCGGCCTCGGCATCGCCCTGGCGGTGCTGATGGACGCGATGATCGTCCGCAGCCTGCTGGTGCCGGCGGTCATGCGCCTCACGGGGCGGGCGACTTGGTGGGCGCCGGGGCCGTTGAGGCGGTTCCATGAGCGGTTCGGGGTGAGTGAGGGGGAGGGCGAACGAGCGCCTGCAGCGGAGGCAGAGAATCGGCACAAGGTAGGTGCGCCGAGCTGAAACTGCCCCTTCAGGGGCGCGGGGCAGCCTCGACAGGAGGCTCCGCCGCGGGGTGCGACCAGCCACGATGTAGCCAGCAGGCATGAACGGCGATGGGAGCGCAATGCGGGCTGTGGTGTTCGAACAATACGGGGAGCCGGCCGAGGTACGGGAGGTGACCGACCCCCGACCGGCCCGCCACGGAGTAGTCGTACGCGTCGAGGCCACCGGCCTCTGCCGCAGTGACTGGCACGGCTGGCAGGGCCACGACCCCGACATCGCGCTCCCTCATGTGCCCGGACATGAGCTCGCCGGTGTGGTGGAGGCAGCCGGCGCCGCCGTGAGCAACTGGCACCCCGGTGACCGCGTCACCGTGCCCTTCGTGTGCGCCTGCGGAACCTGCGGAGCATGCGCGGCGGGCGACCAGCAGGTGTGTGAGCGCCAGACCCAGCCCGGCTTCACACACTGGGGTTCCTTCGCGCAGTACGTGGCGTTGGACCACGCCGACGTTAACCTCGTCGCCGTGCCGGAGGGCATGTCCTTCGCGACGGCGGCCTCGCTCGGGTGCCGGTTCGCCACGGCGTTCCGGGCGGTCGTGCAGCAGGGCCGGGTGGCGGCGGGGGAGTGGGTCGCGGTGCACGGCTGCGGCGGGGTCGGTCTGTCGGCCGTGATGATCGCGGCGGCGTCCGGCGCGCGGGTCGTCGCGGTGGACGTCTCACCGCAGGCCCTGGACCTGGCGCGGAAGTTCGGGGCGGCGCAGTGCGTGGACGCGTCGAGCGTGCCGGACACGGCGGCCGCGGTCCGCGACCTGACCGGCGGCGGCGCCCATCTCTCCCTGGACGCCCTCGGCTCTCCCGCCACCTGCGCCGCCTCCGTCAACGGACTGCGCCGTCGGGGCCGGCACATCCAGGTGGGCCTGCTGCCCTCGACGTCCGGCACGACCCCCGTCCCCATGGCCCGCGCGATCGCCCTCGAACTCGAACTCCTGGGCAGCCACGGAATGGCGGCGCACACCTACCCGCCGATGCTGGAGTTGGTGCGGGCGGGGGTGCTGCGGCCGGATCTGCTGGTGACGTCGACGATCCCGTTGGACGCGGTGCCGTCGGCACTGACGGCGATCGGGACGGGGCCGGGGGCGGGGGTGACGGTCATCGAGCCGTGGAGCTGACGGTTATCGGCCGGCGGAGCTCAGGGCGGCCCACTCGTGGTCGAGGATGGCCATGAGGACCTCGTCGATCCACTCGCCGTCGCGCACCTGGACATCCCGGCGTACGCCCTCGACCACGAAGCCGACCTTCTTGTACACGTGCAGGGCGCGGTGGTTGAAGCTGTAGGCGCCCAACTGGACGCGGTGCAGGCCGAGTTGCTCGAACCCGTGCTCGAGGATCAGCCGGATGGCCTCGGTGCCGACACCCCGGCCGCGGCCGCGGGGGCCGATGAGCGTGCGGAATGTGCAGCAGCGGGCGTCCGGATCCCAGCCGCACAGGACGACTTCGCCGAGCAGCTCACCGGTCGCCCGGTCCGTGACGGCGAGGTCGAGGCGGTCGGACTGCTCGGACCGGGTGCCGTACCAGGAGCGCAGCCGCTCCCGGGTGAGCTCGGTGCCGGGGTCGAAGGCGAAGTGCATGACCTCGGGGTCCGTGACGATCTCCCACATGACCTCGGCGTCGGCTTCGCGGAACGGCCGGAGCACGGTCTTCTCACCGGCGAGCGTCGGCTGGACGGAGAAGTTCATGGGGCCACTGTGCCCCACGGCGAACGGTGGGGCACAGGCGGTGTCACGGGAGGTCAGTCCGTCCTTCGGCCGCGGTTGCCGGGCCGGGACGCCACCCAGGCCCGGACGGTGTCGGCGTACCAGAAGGGCTTGCCGCCCTCCACGTGGTCGGGTGGCGGCAGCAGCCCGTGCTTGCGGTACGACCGCACGGTGTCCGGCTGCACCTTGATGTGTGCCGCGATCTCCTTGTAGGACCAGAGGATTCGGTCGGTCATCGGTTGCACCTCCCCGCGCGCGCCGCGGTGGCGACCGGGGGCGGTCGTCGGGGGGACCGTGGCGCTGCGCTGGCGATCACAAAGCCTGTGTCCGGTCAACGACACACAGTGAGGAGGGGAGAGGGGCCGTGCCAGGGTGTGACGCGGGGCGCGCGTACATGTGACGGGCGTGACGGAAGGGGCGAGTTTGTGACGCGCATGTGGCAAACCACAGACCGCCGACCCCTGATCGCTGACCCTGGACCGCTGTGGACGGGCGTTCCGCAGGGCGGTCAACCGCGATCCCGCCAGGCGCCGCAGGCAACCGCAGGCAGACGGTGGGCCGGACCCGCTGCGCCGGGACCGGCCCACCAGCTCCCCCGCCTCCCCGTGGCTCGGTCGCCGAGGGTCACAGACTGCATTCAGCCAAGGTCGCGGGTCTTGGAAAAATGCGCACTGCGGTCGGATGCGAGGACAAGACTCGTCGCCTCGCCCGCCAGCCGGTCCGACGCCGGCGTCCCGGCCGGCACTTCTCGCGCCGCCGTGAACTCGCGCGGCGTGCACCCCGTCATCGCCTTGAACTCGCCGCTCAGGTGCGCCTGGTCGTAGAACCCGCAGGCCGCCGCCGTCTCCGCCTGCCCGCGCCCCGCCGCCAGCAGCCGACGCGCCCGTTGCAGCCGCAGCACACGCGCCGCGGCCTTCGGGCCCAGCCCGATCTGCTCCCGGAACCGGTTCTCCAGGTGCCGTACGCTCCACCCCACCTCGTCGGCGAGCCGCGGCACCGGCACCGCACCACCCGTACGCACCAGCTCCGCCCAGGCTCGCACCACCCGGCCCGAGCACGGCGTCCCTGCCTCCGACCACCGCGCGAACACCTCGTCGAGCAGCCCGAACCGGGCCGCCCAGGTCGGCAACGCGGCGAGCGCGGCGGCGAGTTCACCGACGCGTGTGTGCAGGGTGTGCGGCAGCTCGTCGGGATCGACGGTCCGATTGGCCAGCTCGTACTGCGGCGTCCCGAACAACGTGAACGCCGCCCAGGGCATCAACAGCACCTCGATCCCGGCGAGACGACCACTGTGCTCACCGACGGCGGGGGTGGTCGTGGGCCCGCAGTAGACGGAGACGAGTGTGTCCGGGGCTCGACCCGCGCGCGTGATGCGTACCGGTTCGTCAAAACCGAGCAGCAACGTAGCCGCACCGATCGGCGCCTCAAGCCGCCGCCGCGGCAGTTCCAGAGCGAGCCGCACCCCGCGATAACTGATCACACCGGGCCGTAGCCGGGGGTGGGGCAGAGCGAGAGCGACCTCCCAGGACCCCCAGGGCCCGTGTTCCGACCGGACACGAACGGCACTTGTCATCCAACCATGGTGCAACGCCCCTCAAGGGGCGCGGGGAACTGCGCGACAAGCCACACGCGACCCGCAGTCGCCTACGCCCAGAACCCGGCACCCCATCAGGCGCCCCTACGCCCCACAGGACCTCAAAAACGCCCGAGTCCGCTGAGCAATGGGCAACGGCTTGTCCGGATCGCACGGATACATGTCCTGCTCGACAATCGCGAACAGATCAACATCCAGCTTCTGCGCGGCCTCCAGGACGGGCCCCAGCGCGGGCACACCCGAAGGCGGCTCACACATCACCCCCTGAGCCACGGCCGGCCCGAACGGCGTTCCCTTCGCCCGAACGTCGGCAAGGATCTCGGGATCGACCTGCTTGAGATGCAGGTACCCGATGCGCTCGCCGTACGTCTCGATCAGCTTCACGCTGTCCCCACCGCAGTACGCGTAGTGCCCGGTGTCCAGGCACAGCGACACCAGGTCGGAGTCCGTCCCGTCCAGGAACCGGACGACGTTGTCCTCACTGTCGATGTGCGTGTCGGCATGCGGATGGACGACGATCCGCAGCCCGTACTCCTCCCGCACCCGCTGCCCCAGCCGCTCGGTCAGCGAGGTCAGGTTCCGCCACTGCTCCGGCGTCAGCGTGTCCGACTCCAGCACTTCACCGGTCTTGTCGTCCCGCCAGAAGGAGGGGATGACGACGAGGTGCTTCGCGCCCATGGCCTGCGCGAGCACCGCGTTGTCCGCCACGTGCGCCCAGGTCTTCTCCCAGACGCCCTCGCCGTGGTGCAGGCCGGTGAACACGGTGCCGGCCGACACCTTGAGACCCCGGCGCGCGATCTCCTCGGAGAGGACCGCCGGATCGGTCGGCAGATACCCGTACGGGCCCAGCTCGATCCACTCGTAGCCGGACTCGGCGACCTCGTCGAGGAAGCGCTGCCAGGGGACCTGCTGGGGATCGTCGGGGAACCACACACCCCACGAGTCGGGCGCCGACCCGATGCGGATGCGGGAGAGAGCAGAAGAAGGCGACTGAGGTGACAACGACGTCATGCCGGTCAGCCTCCGGGCGCGGGAACCCGCTGTCAAGGTCTGGTCCGAATGTCTGGACAAAACATTGACAGGGCTGTGTGCGGCGGACTACAAAGCCGGGAGAGCCGATACGAAGGGAACGCGATGGCGCACGACCTGATCACCATGGGGCGGATCGGAGTGGACCTCTACCCGCTGCAGACCGGCGTCCCGCTGCCGCAGGTCACGTCCTTCGGCAAGTTCCTCGGCGGCTCGGCGGCGAACGTCGCGGTCGCCGCGGCCCGTCTGGGACGGCGGACCGCGGTGATCACCCGCACCGGCGACGACCCCTTCGGTACCTACCTGCGCGAGGCCCTGAAGGGCTTCGGCGTCGACGACCGCTGGGTCACCCCGGTCCCCGGCCTGCCCACGCCGGTCACCTTCTGCGAGATCTTCCCGCCGGACGACTTTCCGCTGTACTTCTACCGGCAGCCCAAGGCCCCGGACCTGGAGATCGACGCCCACGAGCTCGACCTCGACGCCATCCGCGACGCCCGTATCTTCTGGATCACCGGCACGGGCCTGAGCGAGGAGCCGAGCCGTACGGCGACGCTGGCGGCCCTCGCTCATCGCGCCAAGTCGGGGACGACGGTCTTCGACCTCGACTGGCGCCCCATGTTCTGGAAGGACCCCGAGTCCGCACGGCCCTTCTACACCGAAGCCCTCAAGCACACCACCGTCGCTGTCGGCAACCTCGACGAGGTGGAGGTCGCGACCGGTGTCCGCGACCCGCACCAAGCCGCCCGCGCGCTCCTGGACGCGGGCGTCGAGCTCGCGGTCGTCAAGCAGGGCCCCAAGGGCGTCCTCGCCGTCGACAGCAAGGGCGAGTCGGCCGAGGTCCCGCCCCTCCCCGTCGACGTCCTCAACGGCCTCGGTGCCGGCGACGCCTTCGGCGGCTCCCTCTGCCACGGGCTGCTCGCCGGCTGGGACCTGGAGAAGACCATGCGGCACGCCAACGCCGCCGGCGCCATCGTCGCCTCCCGCCTGGAGTGCTCCTCCGCGATGCCGACGCCGGACGAGATCGAGGCCGCCATCGCCGCGGGGGCCGTCAAGTGACCGTCGACATCGCGGAACTCGTCCGCCTGCGCACCCAGCGCCCCGAGGCGATCGCCGAGGCCGCTGCTCGCCGCCCGCGCCGCCCGCTGCTCGGCGACTCGGGCCGCCTGATGATCGTGGCCGCCGACCACCCGGCCCGCGGCGCCCTCGGCGTCGGCGACCGCAAGTTCGCCATGGCCAACCGCGCGGACCTGCTCGAACGCCTTTGCCTGGCCCTCTCCCGCCCCGGCGTCGACGGCGTCCTCGCGACCGCCGACATCCTCGACGACCTGCTCCTCCTCGGCGCCCTCGACGGCAAGGTCGTCATGGGCTCGATGAACCGCGGCGGCCTGCAGGGCGCCAGCTTCGAACTCGACGACCGCTTCACCGGCCACCGCCCCGAGGACATCCAGCGCCTCGGCTTCGACGCCGGCAAGCTGCTCCTGCGGATCGACTACGACGACCCCGGCTCCCTCACCACCATGGAGTCCACCGCCCGCGCCATCGACGACATGGCCGCACGCCGACTCCCGGTCTTCGTCGAGCCGTTCATCAGCCACCGAACCCCCGAGGGCAAGGTCAGGAACGACCTGTCCGCAGAGGCCGTCACCAAGTCCATCGCCATCGCCTCCGGCCTCGGCGGCACCTCGGCGTACACCTGGCTGAAGGTGCCGGTCACCGAGAACCCCGACGACATGGCCGAGGTCATGGAGACCTCCACGTTGCCCGCCGTCCTGCTCGGCGGCGAGGTCGGCGAGGACCAGGAGGGGGCGTACGAGAAGTGGCGCGGCGCCCTCCAACTGCCCACCGTGCGGGGCATGGTGGTCGGCCGTTCGTTGCTGTACCCGGCGGACGGGGACGTTGCCGCCGCGGTGGACACTGCCGTAGGACTGCTGTGAGATCCCCATGACCACGAGCCGCACGTTCCGTCCCCAGATCGCCTCCGGCGCGGGTAGCCGCTTTGCTTTGGCAGGAGCGAAGTGCGAGCGAAGACTCCCCGCCCGCTACGGCCCCGCGCCGGAGGTCCCCGACCCGCGCTGTCGAGTCCCACGGGGCGGCGCAGCCGTCCGGGAGTGGCGGATCCACTACCGCCCGGACCACACGGAGGGTTACCGATGACCTCGACGACGAGGCTCACGGTCGCACAGGCGCTCGTCCGCTTCCTGTCCGCCCAGTACACCGAGCGCGACGGCGTACGACAGCGTCTGATCGGAGCCACCTGGGGCATCTTCGGCCATGGCAACGTGGCCGGGATCGGTCAGGCGCTGCTCGAGTACGGCGATGAGATGCCGTACCACCAGGGCCGCAACGAACAGGCCATGGTGCACGCGGCGGTCGGCTACGCGCGCCAGTCCGACCGCCTCTCCACGCACGCGGTGACCACCTCCATCGGCCCGGGCGCGACCAACCTCGTCACCGGCGCCGCCCTCGCCACCATCAACCACCTCCCGGTCCTGCTCCTCCCCGGCGACATCTTCGCCACCCGCCCCGCCGACCCGGTCCTGCAGCAGCTCGAAGTGCCGTACGCGGGCGATGTGTCGGTCAACGACTGTCTGCGCCCGGTGTCGAAGTACTTCGACCGGATCACCCGGCCGGGAGCCCTGATCCCGTCCGCCCTGAACGCCATGCGGGTGCTCACCGACCCCGTGGAGACGGGCGCGGTCACCCTCGCGCTGCCCCAAGATGTGCAGGCCGAGGCGTACGACTGGCCCGACGACCTCTTCGCCGAGCGCACCTGGGCCGTCCGCAGGCCGGGCGCCGACCCGACCGAACTCGCCGAGGCCGTACGGGCGATCCGGGCAGCGAAAAGGCCCTTGGTCGTCGCGGGCGGCGGCGTCCACCACAGCCGCGCGGAGGAGGCCCTCGCCGAGTTCGCGGAGGTCACCCGCATCCCGGTCGCCTCCACCCAGGCCGGCAAGGGCTCCCTGCGCTGGGACCACCCCCAGGACGTCGGCGGCGTCGGCCACACCGGCACCGCAGCGGCCGACGAACTCGCCCGTACCGCCGACCTGGTGATCGGTGTCGGCACGCGCTACACCGACTTCACCACCGCCTCCGGCACCCTGTTCGGCACCCCGGACGTCCGCTTCCTCAACCTGAACATCGCGCCCTTCGACGGCCACAAGCTCGCCGGCATGCCGCTGATCGCGGACGCCCGCAGCGGCCTGCAGGAGCTGACCGCGGCCCTGGACATGCACGCCTACCGGGTCGCCGACTCCTACGTCGCCGAGTACACCGAGGACAAGGACCGCTGGGAGCACCGCGTCGACGCCTGCTACGAGGCCGACGAGCCGGACGTACGGCCCACCCAGCCGCAGGTGCTGGGCGCGCTGGACGCGCTCGTCGACGAGACGGACGTGATCATCAACGCGGCCGGCTCCCTCCCCGGCGACCTGCACAAACTGTGGCGGGCGCGCTCGCGGGACCAGTACCACGTGGAGTACGGCTACTCCTGCATGGGCTACGAGATACCGGCCGCGATCGGCGTGAAGATGGCGGCGCCGGACCGGCCCGTGTGGGCGCTGGTCGGCGACGGCACCTATCTGATGATGCCGACGGAGATCGTGACCGCCGTGCAGGAGGGCGTCGCCATCAAGGTGGTGCTCGTGCAGAACCACGGGTACGCGTCCATCGGCGGCCTGTCGGAGGAGACGGGTGCCGAGCGCTTCGGCACCGCCTACCGCCATCGCGCGGACGACGGCACGTTCACCGGGCCCCCGCTCCCCGTCGACCTGGCCGCCAACGCGGCGAGCCTCGGCATGCGGGTGCTGCGCGCGAAGACCGTGAGCGATCTGCGCGAGGCGCTCGCCGAGGCCCGTGCCGCGGACACTCCCACATGTGTCTACGTCGAGACCCAAACGGCAGACACAGTGTCGGGCGCGCCGCCCGCGCAGGCCTGGTGGGATGTTCCCGTGGCCGAGACCGCGACCCGAGCGTCCGCGGTCAAGGCACGTGAGCTGTACGAACGGCACGTCTCGACCCGACGCCGCCATCTGTGAAGGAGTAACCGGTCATGACGAAGATCGTCAACCATTGGATCGGCGGCAAGACCGTCGAAGGCGCGTCGGGCACGTTCGGGCCGGTCACCGACCCGGCGACCGGCGCGGTCACCACGAAGGTCGCGTTCGCCTCGGTCGACGAGGTGGACGCGGCGGTCGCGGCCGCCAAGGACGCGTACCTGACCTGGGGCCAGTCCTCGCTGGCGCAGCGCACGTCCGTCCTGTTCAAGTTCCGGGCGCTGCTGGACGCCCACCGCGACGAGATCGCCGAGCTGATCACCGCCGAGCACGGCAAGGTGCACTCCGACGCCCTCGGTGAGGTGGCCCGTGGCCTGGAGATCGTCGACCTCGCGTGCGGCATCAACGTGCAGCTGAAGGGCGAGCTGTCGACGCAGGTCGCGAGCCGGGTGGACGTGGCCTCGATCCGCCAGCCCCTCGGCGTAGTCGCGGGCATCACGCCGTTCAACTTCCCGGCGATGGTGCCGATGTGGATGTTCCCGATCGCCATCGCGTGCGGCAACACCTTCGTACTGAAGCCGTCCGAGAAGGACCCGTCGGCCTCGATCAAGATCGCCGAGCTGCTGGCCGAGGCCGGGCTGCCGGACGGCGTCTTCAACGTCGTCCACGGCGACAAGGTGGCCGTGGACCGCCTCCTTGAGCACCCGGACGTCAAGGCCGTCTCCTTCGTCGGCTCGACCCCGATCGCCCGCTACATCCACACCACCGCCTCCGCCAACCACAAGCGCGTCCAGGCCCTCGGCGGAGCCAAGAACCACATGCTGGTCCTGCCGGACGCGGACCTCGACGCGGCGGCCGACGCCGCCGTGAGCGCCGCCTACGGCTCCGCGGGCGAGCGCTGCATGGCCATCTCCGCCGTCGTCGCGGTCGGCGCGATCGGCGACGAGCTGGTGGAGAAGATCCGCGAGCGCGCCGAGAAGATCAAGATCGGTCCCGGCAACGACCCGACCTCCGAGATGGGCCCCCTGATCACCGCCGCGCACCGTGACAAGGTGGCCTCCTATGTCACGGGCGCGGCGGCCGAGGGCGCCGAGGTGGTCCTCGACGGCACCGGCTACACGGTCGACGGCTTCGAGGACGGCCACTGGATCGGCATCTCCCTCCTCGACAAGGTGCCGACCAGCGCGAAGGCCTATCAGGACGAGATCTTCGGCCCGGTCCTGTGCGTGCTGCGCGCCGAGACGTACGAGGAGGGCGTGGCCCTCATCAACGCCTCGCCGTTCGGCAACGGCACCGCGATCTTCACCCGGGACGGCGGCGCCGCCCGCCGCTTCCAGCTGGAGATCGAGGCCGGCATGGTCGGCGTGAACGTCCCGATCCCGGTCCCCGTCGGCTACCACAGCTTCGGCGGCTGGAAGGACTCGCTCTTCGGCGACCACCACATCTACGGCAACGACGGCACGCACTTCTACACCCGAGGCAAGGTCGTCACCACCCGCTGGCCCGACCCGGCCGACGCCCCGTCCGGCGTCGACCTGGGCTTCCCGCGCAACCACTGAGTTTTTTCGCTTGGCGCCCTGCGGTTCCCGTAGGGCGCCAAGCAGCTTCATCCGACTGGCGTGTGATGCTCAAATGATCAGCGAAGGCGTCTTGCGGCTACGGATTCCGTAGGTAAACAGGCATTGACGTGACGGTTTTCGTCGGGGTTCCATGCAGCCAATCCGCTGCCCGAGTCGATCGGAACCGCCCGTATGACCGACACGCTCCGCCCTGTCGAGACCGCCGTCGTCCAGGCGCCCGACAGCCCCCAGAAGCTCAAGCGCTCCATCGGGGTCGTCGGCGGCACCCTGCTGACCATCTCCTGCGTGACGCCCGCCTCCACGCTCTTCGTGGTCGTCCCCGACCTGTTCGGCTCGCTCGGCACCGCCACCGCCCTCACGATCGCCATCGGCTCCCTCCTCTGCATCGCCGTGGCGTTCTGCTATTCGGAGCTCGGCACCCTGATCCCCAGCGCGGGCGGAGAGTACGCGATGGTGTCGACGCTGGCCGGCCGGCTGGCGGGCTGGCTCGTCTTCGTCCTCTCCCTCCTGGTCGTCATGGTCGTCCCACCGGTGATCGCGATGGGAACGGCCGACTACCTCGCCCCGGTCGTCCACCTCGACCCGGCCATGACCGGCGCCGGCGTCATGCTGCTCGCCACCCTCGCCGGCCTGCTCGACCTGCGCGCCAACGCCTGGATCACCGGCGTCTTCCTGGTCCTGGAGGTCGTCGCGGCGGGCGTGGTGGCGGTGCTGGGCTTCGCCCACGCCGAGCGGGGCCCGGACAGCCTGGTCTCGATGCAGGTGGCCGGTACCGACGGCGGCACGGACACCGTGACGGCCCTGCTGATCGTCACCGGGCTCGCGATCGCCCTCTTCGTCACCCAGGGCTTCTCGACCGCGGTCTACCTCTCCGAGGAACTGGAGAACCCGCGCCGCAACGTCGCCCGCACCGTCCTCGCCACCCTCGGCATCTCCGCCGTGATCATCCTGGTCCCGGTCGTCGCCATCACCCTGGGCGCCTCCGACCTCGCCGAACTGACCGGCGGCGACATCAGCTCCATGGTCACCGCCTGGTCCAACACCGCGGTCGGCACCTTCGTCAGCCTCTGCGTGGCCCTCGCGATCGTCAACGCGGGCATCGTCATGGTCATCCAGAACTCCCGCGTCCTGTTCGCCTCGGCCCGCGACAAGGCCTGGCCCCAGCCGGTCAACACCGTCCTCGCCAAGCTCGGCCGCTTCGGCTCCCCTTGGGTAGCCACCCTCGCGGTGGGTGTCCCCGGCGCCGCCCTCTGCTTCGTCAACCTCGACACGCTGTACGGCGTCACAGGCGTCTCGGTGACCGGCATGTACCTGCTCGTCGCAGTGGCCGCCCTACTGGCCCGCCGAGGCGCGCACAAGCACGGACAGGCATGGCGCATGCCGCTGTGGCCGGCGATGCCGATCCTGCTGATCGTGGTCCTGGTGTACATCCTGAGCCAGCAGGAGACGGAGTACCTGCTGTGGACGGGAGGCATCACGGCGGTGGCCACTCTGTACTGGGCCCTGTACCTGCGCCCCCGCAGGGAAACGCGGTGGCTGGTCTCGATTCCGGAGGACGAGACGCCCTAAGGGGCGCGGGGAACTGCGCGACAAGCCACAACGCACCCGCAGCCGGCAGACCACGGAACGGCCCGAGCTCTCACCCGCCGTACCACGAACGCGGTAGACAAAAGGACCCCTGTACCCCCACGGAAGGGCCCGCGATTCAGCCCTCGGTAGATAACTTGCCGACAGCTTCACCCCGTACCGTTGAAACATGGATCTTCGACTGTCCGGACTGCGAGGACGCGTACGGAGGCCGCGCCGGTGGATCGCCGCCGCGGCCTCCGTCGTCGTCCTCGCCGGTGCCGGCACATGGACGGCCGTCGCCGCCGACGACACGCCACAGGTGCGCCGCGCCGACCGGGTCATGGACATGGGAGACGGCGTACGCATAGACACCTCGTTCTTCACGTCCGGCACCTCGGGACGCCGCCCGGCCGTCCTGCTGGGACACGGCTTCGGCGGCAGCAAGAACGACGTACGGCAGCAGGCCGAGGACCTCGCCCGCGACGGCTACGCGGTGCTGACCTGGTCGGCCCGCGGCTTCGGGAAGTCCACCGGCAAGATCGGGCTGAACGACCCGAAGGGCGAGGTCGCCGACGTCTCCGGACTGCTCGACTGGCTGGCGAAGCAGCCCCAGGTCGAACTCGACAAGACCGGCGACCCACGGGTCGGCATGGCAGGCGGCTCCTACGGCGGAGCCATCGCGCTGCTGGCCGCCGGCCACGACGACCGGGTGGACGCCATCGCCCCGGCGATCACGTACTGGAACCTCGCGGACGCCCTGTTCCCGAACGGCGTCTTCAAGAAGCTCTGGGCCGGCATCTTCGTCAACACGGGCGGCGGCTGCGACAGGTTCGAGAAGCAGATCTGCGAGATGTACGACCGGGTTGCCGAGTCCGGCACCCCGGACGCACAGGCCCGCTCCATGCTGGAGGAGCGCTCGCCGTCCGCCGTCGGCGACCGCATCAAGGTGCCCACCCTGCTCGTGCAGGGCCAGTCGGACTCCCTCTTCCCGCTCGGCCAGGCCGACCAGGCGGCCGAGGCCATCCGGGCGGGCGGCGCCCCCGTCGACGTCGACTGGATCGCCGGCGGACATGACGGCGGCGACATGGAGACGAGCCGGATCCAGGACCGCGTCGTGTCCTGGTTCGACCGCTACCTCAAGGACGACAAGAGCGCCGACACGGGCCCGGCCTTCCGGGTCACCCGCACCGGAGGCGTCGACTCCACCGACGGCCAGGCCCAGCTGCGGGGCGCGAGCGCGGACGCGTACCCCGGCCTGGAGAGCGGCCGCAAGCCGATCCCACTCAGCGGCGGCGAGCAGAGCTTCGCCAACCCGGCCGGAGCCAACCCGCCCGCCGTCTCCGCGCTGCCCGGCCTCGGCGGCTCCGGCGGCCTCGCCCAGCTCTCCTCGCTGGGCGTGGGGATCTCGCTGGACTTCCCCGGCCAGTTCGCCGCCTTCCAGTCGGCGCCGGTCACCGACAACCTGCGCATCACCGGCTCCCCGACGGCGACCGTCCACGTGAAGTCGACCGGCGAGGACGCGGTGCTCTTCGCCAAGGTCTACGACGTCGGCCCCGACGGCACCCAGCAGGTGTTGCCGTCGCAGCTGGTCACGCCCCTGCGCGTCGAGGGCGCCAAGGCCGGCAAGGACGTGACGCTCACGCTCCCCGCCATCGACTACGGCATCGAGAAGGGTCACCGCCTGCGCCTGGTCCTGTCCTCCACGGACCTCGGCTACGCCTCCCCGGCCGCCCCGGCGACGTACACGGTCTCCCTGAAGGGCGACCTGTCGGTCCCGACGGCCCCCGGCGTGAGCACCGCCGCGGCCCCGCTGCCGTCCTGGGTGTGGTGGCTGCCGGTCACCGGCGCGCTCATCGCCCTGGCCCTGCTGCTGACGGCCCGCCGCCGCACCGCCACCCCCGCGCCCGACCCGGGACTGGCCGAAGTTCCGCTGGAGATCACGGACTTGAGCAAGCGGTACGCGGGCTCGCAGGACCGGTACGCGGTACGGGATCTGTCCTTCCGCGTCGAGAGGGGCCAAGTCCTCGGCCTCCTCGGCCCGAACGGTGCGGGCAAGACGACGACACTCCGCATGCTGATGGGCCTGATCAAGCCGGACGCCGGTGAGATCCGCGTCTTCGGCCACGCCATCCGCCCGGGCGCGCCCGTCCTCTCGCGGGTCGGCGCCTTCGTGGAGGGCGCGGGCTTCCTTCCCCACCTGTCCGGCCGCGAGAACCTGGAGCTGTACTGGCAGGCCACCGGCCGCCCGCCCGAGGACGCCCACCTCGACGAGGCCCTGGAGATCGCCGGCCTCGGGGACGCACTGGCCCGCGCGGTCCGCACGTACTCCCAGGGCATGCGCCAGCGCCTGGCCATCGCCCAGGCCATGCTCGGCCTGCCGGACCTCCTCATCCTCGACGAACCGACCAACGGCCTCGACCCGCCCCAGATCCGCGAGATGCGCGAGGTGATGATCCGCTACGCGGCCGCCGGCCGCACGGTGATCGTCTCCAGCCACCTGCTGGCGGAGGTCGAGCAGTCCTGCACCCACCTCGTGGTGATGGACCGCGGCCGCCTCGTGCAGGCCGGTCCGGTCGCCGAGATCGTCGGCTCCGGCGACACGCTGCTCGTGGGCACGGCGGCGCCCGTCGAGGAGCCGGTCGTGGAGAAGGTGGCGGCGCTGCCCGGCATCGCCTCGGCGATCACCACCGACGAGGGCCTGCTCGTCCGCCTGAACGGCGACGGCAGCGCCCAGCGCCTGGTCGCCGAACTCGTACGGCTGGAGGTGCCCGTCCAGTCCGTCGGCCCGCACCGCCGCCTGGAAGACGCCTTCCTCACCCTGATCGGAGGCTCCGCATGAGCACGCTCACCGAGCGCACCGAGGTCGCCTCCGGCTACCGGGCGGGCCGTACGCTGCCGCTGCGGGTGGAGCTGATCCGCCAGCTGAAGCGGCGTCGGACGCAGGTCATGTTCGGCATCCTCGCCGTGCTGCCGTTCGTGCTGGTCGCCGCCTTCGCGATCGGCGGCGAGCCGGACGGCGGCGGCGACCGCATCACCCTGATGGACACGGCCACAGCGTCCGGCGCGAACTTCGCCGCGGTGAACCTGTTCGTCTCGGCGGGCTTCCTGCTGGTCATCCCGGTGGCCCTCTTCTGCGGGGACACGGTGGCATCGGAGGCGAGCTGGTCGTCCCTGCGCTACCTCCTCGCGGCTCCCGTGCCCCGGGCCCGCCTCCTGTGGTCCAAGCTCGTGGTCGGCCTGGGTCTCAGCCTGGCCGCGATGGTGCTGCTGCCGGTGGTCGCGCTGGCGGTCGGAACGGCCGCCTACGGCTGGGGTCCCCTCCAGATCCCCACCGGCGGCTCGCTCGACACGGGCACGGCGGCGCAGCGCCTGCTCGTGGTGGTGGCGTACGTCTTCGTGTCCCAACTGGTCACCGCGGGCCTCGCGTTCTGGCTCTCGACCAGGACGGACGCCCCGCTCGGCGCGGTCGGCGGCGCGGTGGGCCTGACCATCGTCGGCAACGTCCTCGACGCGGTCACCGCCCTCGGCGACTGGCGCCACTTCCTGCCCGCACACTGGCAGTTCGCCTGGGCGGACGCCGTCCAGCCCCGCCCCGAGTGGTCCGGCATGATCCAGGGCACGGCTATTTCCGTAACGTACGCCCTGGTGTTGTTCGCGCTGGCCTTCCGCGGTTTCGCCCGCAAGGACGTGGTGTCGTAGGTCACCGGAAGATCACCCACCGGTCTCGACAGGCGTCTGTCGTGCCCTCTTCGAGACGCATCCGCAACGCTCCGTAACGCACGTTCCGGCCCCCTGGCCCGTCACAGTCACAGAAGTCGACGTCAACGGACCAAGGGGGCACGGACGATGGAGAGGTACCGCATACGACGGCTGCGGGCCGCCCTGCTCGCACTCACCGCGGCGGGCGGCCTGCTGCTGACCGGCTGCAGCGCCGGGGACAGCGCGGGCAGCACGGCGGAGGGCAGCAAGAACGGCAACGGCTTCCCGGCTCCCGACCACAACGGAACCGGCGGGACGGGCGGCATCGGCGGAACCGGCGAGCAGAACGGCACCGACGACTCGGACTCCCGCGAGTTCGCCCCCGCCCCCGACCACCTCTCCACCTTCGCCCTGGACGTCGACACCGCCTCCTACGGCTACGCCCGCCGCACCCTCGCCGAGGGCCGCCTGCCCGACCCGTCGACGGTCCGCCCGGAGGAGTTCGTCAACAGCTTCCGGCAGGACTACGACCGCCCCGACGGCAACGGCTTCACGGTCACGGTCGACGGCGCCCGCACCGAGTCCGAGAACTGGTCCCTGGTCCGCGTGGGCCTGGCCACCCGCCCGGCCGAAGACGCCGGTGAACGCCCGCCCGCCGCCCTCACCTTCGTCATCGACATCTCCGGCTCCATGGCCGAACCGGGCCGCCTGGACCTGGCCAAGGACTCCCTCGGCGTGATGACCGACCGTCTGCGCGACGACGACTCGGTCGCCATCGTCACCTTCAGCGACGAGGCCGAGACCGTCCTGCCGATGACCCGCCTCGACGGTAACCGGGACGACATCCACGACGCGATCGACAGCCTGGAGCCCACCGACTCCACCAACCTCGGCGCGGGCGTGGAGACCGGCTACGAAACGGCCGTGGAAGGTCTGCGCGAGGGCGCCACGAACCGCGTCGTCCTGGTCTCCGACGCCCTGGCCAACACGGGGGACACCGACGCGGACACCATCCTCGAGCGGATCTCCTCCGAACGCCGCGAACACGGCATCACCCTCTTCGGCGTCGGCGTCGGCAGCGACTACGGGGACGCCCTGATGGAACGCCTGGCCGACAAGGGCGACGGGCACACGGCGTACGTGTCCAGCGACGAGGACGCCCGGGAGGTCTTCTGCGACGACCTCCCGCGCAACATCGACCTCACCGCCCGCGATGCCAAGGCCCAGGTCGCCTTCGACCCCGCGACGGTCTCCGACTTCCGCCTCATCGGCTACGACAACCGTCAGGTCGCCGACGAGGACTTCCGGGACGACAGCGTCGACGGCGGCGAGATCGGCCCCGGCCACACGGTCACCGCCCTCTACGCCGTCCGCACCAGGCCCGGCACCGAAGGCCACCTCGCCACGGCGAGCGTCCGCTGGCTGGACCCTGCGACGCGCGCGCCGCACGAGGAATCGGGCCGGGTGGAGACGGACTCCCTGCACGACTCCCTGGGCGACGCCTCCCCGCGCTTCCAGGTCACCGCGACCGCCGCCTACTTCGCCGACGCCCTGCGCGACGGCGACGGCCGCTGGAACTCCCTGCCCGGCGCGCCGTCCCTCGGTGACCTCGGGGAACACGCCGAGGACCTGGCGAAGGAAACGGAGGACCGGGAGGTGTGGCAGCTCGCCGAGGCCATCGGCAAGGCGGACAGGATGATCGACTGAGGTGCCGGCCGGCGGCTCAGTCCGCGCAGACGGAGGGCAGCGCCCGTACGAGCCCCTCCACATGGAGCGCGTCCAGCTCATGGCCGTACGCGGACCGGAGGGCGGCGATGCCCAGCCGCGGCTCGCAGGACGGTGATGTCCGCAGCCGCTGGGTGTCCTTCAGGGTGTCCAGCAGCCGGGTGGTGATGCGGTCGAGTGCCGGGCGTACCTCCTTGACCAGGTCGGGCCGCTCGGTGGGACGCTCCTCGGGGTGTGCGTCCCAGCGTGCGTACAGCCCGCGTTGCACCAGCTTGTTGGCCTCTATCTGGTCCCGGAAGACGGCCTTCGTCGCATCCGGATCGAGGCCGAGCCCGGCTGCCCGCGCGGCGACGTCGTCCAGGATCTGCTGCTCGCGCACGGGGTCGTCGATCGGCTTGTCGGTGCCGTACTTGGCGGCGGCGACCTTGTCGGCGAGCAGGAGCCGCTCGGCGAACAGGTCGGTGAGCGAGGTGAGTCCGTTGAGTCCGGGGGCGACGGAGGCCACCCGAGCAGGAGCCGCGGTGGGTGCGGCGGCGGCCGGCGCGATGCCGGCGAAGGACACGGCCGCGGCGGCGCAGGCGGCGACCAGGGCGGACCGGAGACGTCGGGAAGACACGGGTTTCCTTCCGTGGGGGATGGTCGTACAGCAACGTACAGAGGCACACACGTTCGCCACGTCCCGACCCATTGACCTTCTTTTACGCGTGAGTAAGTTGACTCCCGAGTAAGTCCAACTGGCACCGGGAGCCGACATGGGCGTACGCAAGGATCTGAAGCGGGCCAAGCAGCGCACCGACCTGATGGACCGCACCACGGTCGAGATCGTCAAGGACGCCGAGGGAGTGGTCCGCGAGGCGCGCACCCCACCCCTCACGCCGCCGGCCACCACCGGCAGCACCGCCGACCTCCCCTACGCCAACGCGGCCGAGGCGCCCGACGCCGTGGTGCTCCGCCGCAAGCGGGGCACCACCTGGCACCCCGTCACCGCCACCGCCTTCGCCCGCGAAGTCACCGCCGTGGCCAAGGGGTTGATCGCGGCGGGCCTGGAGCCGGGCGGCCGCGTGGCCGTCATGTCGCGCACCCGCTACGAGTGGACGGTCCTGGACTTCGCCATCTGGGCGGCGGGCGGCCAGACCGTCCCCATCTACGCCACCTCCTCCGCCGACCAGGTGGAGTGGATCGTCCGCGACTCGGGCGCCCGCCATGTCGTCACCGAGACGGACGAGAACACGGAAACGGTGAAGACGGGCACGTCCGGTCACCAACAGCGGCCACGGGTCTGGCAGTTGGAAGCGGGAGCCGTCAACGCCCTCACCACCCTCGGCCAGAACCTCTCCGACGACGAGGTCACCAAGCGCCGCGCAGCCCTCACCCCCGACACCATCGCCACCGTCTGCTACACCTCCGGCACCACCGGCCGGCCGAAGGGCTGCGTCCTCACCCACGGCAACCTCCACGCCGAGGCCGCCAACACGGTCGAACTGCTGCACCCCATCTTCAAGGAGGTCACCCGCCAGACAGCGTCCACCCTCCTCTTCCTCCCGCTCGCCCACATCCTCGGCCGCACCCTCCAGATCGCCTGCCTGATGGCCCGTATCGAGATCGGCCACTGCCCGAGCATCAAGCCCGACGAACTCCGCCCGGCGCTCAGGGAGTTCCGCCCGACCTTCCTCGTCGGCGTCCCGTACCTCTTCGAGAAGATCCACGACACCGGCCGCGCGACGGCCGAGAAGATCGGCCGCGGCGCCTCCTTCGACCGCGCCGACCGCATCGGCGTCCGCTTCGGCGAGGCGTACCTGAACAAGTTCCTCGGCACGGGCAAGGGCCCCGGCCCCGGCCTCTACGCCGCCTGGGCCCTGTACGACCTGCTGGTCTACCGCCGTATCCGCAAGGAACTCGGCGGCCGCATGCGCTACGCCATCAGCGGCGGCTCCCCGCTCGACCGGGGCCTCAACCTGTTCTTCTACGCCGCCGGAATCATCGTCTACGAGGGCTACGGCCTGACGGAGACGACGGCCGCCGCCACCATCGTCCCGCCCCTGAGTCCCCGCCCGGGCACGGTCGGCCGGCCCGTTCCCGGCACCGCCGTGCGGATCGCGGACGACGGCGAGGTGCTCATCAAGGGCGGCATCGTCTTCGGCTCGTACTGGAACAACCCGGCCGCCACCGACGCCGTGCTCCAGGACGACTGGTTCGCCACCGGCGACCTCGGCTCCCTCGACGAGGACGGCTACCTCACCATCACCGGCCGCAAGAAGGACATCCTCGTCACCTCCGGCGGCAAGAACGTCTCCCCGGCCGTCCTGGAGGACCGCCTGCGCAGCCGCCCGCCGGTCGGCCAGTGCCTCGTCGTCGGCGACAACCGTCCCTTCGTCGCCGCCCTGATCACCCTCGACCCCGAAGCGGTGGCCCACTGGCTCGCTGTACGCAAGCTGCCCGCCGACACCCCGATGGCCGACGTGATCCGGGACCCCCGGATGCGCGCCGACGTCCAGAAGGCCGTCGACCACGCCAACGAGGCCGTCTCCCGGGCCGAGTCGATCCGTGCGTTCACCTTGGTCGAGGGGGAGTTCAACGAGGACAACGGCATGCTCACCCCGTCCCTGAAGGTCAAGCGGCACGCGGTGACGGCGGCGTACGCGGAGGAGATCGAGGCGCTGTACCGCAGCTGAGGGTCCGTTCGGTAGCAGAGGGGCCGTTCGACGGCCGAGGGGCCGTTCGGCCGCACTCACATGGCGCAGTACGTCCGTATATGACTACGTATCACTCACGGAAGGAGCTGCACGGAGCTGCACGGAGCCGCACCTAGGAGGACGCATGGCCCCTCACCCTCGTCGGTCCGCCCTCGGAGGACTGGCGTTCATCGCCGCCGGAGTGGTCGCCGTGGCGTCCCTCGTGCCCGGTACGGCCGTCGGGGCCGACAGCGCATCCCGCCCCGACCCGAGCCGTCCCGCGCCCGCCCCGGCGGGAGTGGCCGCGTACAACCCCGCCTTCGGTGCGTTCCTCCACTACGGGCCCCTGGGAGTGCAGCGCATGGAGCAGCTCAGCCGCTGGCTGGGCGGGCACGAACTGCGCGTGGGGCACACCTATCTGCCGGGGGACGTGTGGGAGAACATCGAGGGCGGGCACGGCTTCCTCGACAGCTGGGCCGAGTGGCGGCGGGCCAAGCCCGACCGGCTGCTCGTGCTCAACGTCCCGATGATGGAACGCAACGAGGACCAGCTCCCCGACCGGGCCGTCAGACATCTGCTCCGGCGCGCCGCGTCCGGCGCGTACGACGACCACTTCGAGGCGCTGGCCGAGCGGCTGGTCGACCTGGGCGTCGAGGACACGGTCATCGTGCTGGGCTGGGAGATGAACGGCATCACCTACACCCACCGCTGCGGCCCCGACCCGGACAGCTGGAAGCAGTACTGGAAACGCATCGTCACCGTCATGCGCTCGGTCCCGGGACAGAAGTTCCGGTTCGACTTCGCACCGAGCCGGGGCATGGACGCCATCCCCTGGCCGGAGTGCTATCCCGGGGACGACGTCGTCGACATCATCGGCATGGACGCGTACGACCAGCCGCGCGGCCTCAGCTTCGACGAGCAGGTATCCGAGCCCTACGGCCTGCAGCACCACGTGGACTTCGCGCGGGCGCACGGCAAGCCGATCTCGTACCCGGAGTGGGGTCTGTTCCGCAACGGCGACAACATCCGGTACATGCTGCGCATGCTGGCGTGGATGGACGAGCACCAGCCGCTGTACAACACCATCACCGACTACTGCCCGCACGGCGTCTGGCTGTGCTCCGACAACCCCCGGGCCTCCGCCCTGTACCGCGCGCTGCTGTCCACCCCGCTCCTGCCGCGTCCGGAACCGGGGCCGTCGGCGCCCGTCCCGGCCGTGCCCACGGCTCCCGCCGACCCGGACGAGACGAACGATCCGGAGAAGACGAACGACCCGGAGAAGACGGACCCGGACCCGAAACCAACGGCGATGAACCCGGCGGCCGCCGTGCCCTCCGAGCTGCCCCGCTGCACACCGATGCACCTCCCCGACTGGCTCGAGCACCAGACGGGCGGCAAGCTCACCGTCTGCCTCAACGGGGAGGAGCGCTACCGGTGATCCGCGGGGCCGGGGGTGCCGCGCAGAACCTTCCTGGCCCTGTGCCGCGCGGCCCCCTCGCCTGCCGCGACGGCCAGCAGCGGGAGGGTGCGCCGCCGGGCCAGCAGGAAACGCTGGTTGGGGGCCGGCTCGGGGTGCCAGCGGTACTTGTACGGTTCGTCGCCGCGCAGCAGGCTCAGCACCCGGTGCCGGCCGTCGGACACGAGGTGCTCGGTCGAGGCGTGCAGCAGCATCGCCGCCACGTCCACCTTCCGCTCCCGCAACCGCGGGTGGAAGCCGTACAGATACGTGCCCGTCATCCCCTCCGACAGCAGATTCAGATTGACCGCCACCACCGCCCCCTCGAGCAGGAACTCCGTCACCGCCGCCCGGCCGGAGCGGGCCATGGGCGCCACCGACCGGACCAGGTGCTCCAGGAAGCGCGGCCGCACGTGCTCCGCCGACATCTTCCGGCCCTGCCACTGCAGCCGGTGCAGTTCGAGGAGCCGGCGCAGCGCGGCCCCGGTCTCGTCGTGGGGCACGACACGCCACTCGATGCCGAGCCGAGTGAGCCGGCCGACCTTGTTGCGGACCCGCTGGGCGTGCCGTGACGAGAGCCGCTCGACCAGCTCGTCCATGGGTACGGCGGGCAGCTCCAGGCACATCGAGTCGCGCAGCCGGTGACGCGGGCCCCGCCAGCACAGGTAGACCCGCTCCATCGCACCGCCCGGCCGCACCTCGCGGAAGTCGATCAGCGCCGTGCGGGCCAGGTCGGCCAGTGCGTCCGCCAGCGCCCCCGCGCCCGGCGCGGCCACCTCGTCGTCGATGAGCACATCGCACAGGTCGGTGATGGCGCCGCCGATCGGCACCAGCGCCGGCAGCGGGTGGTGCACGCGCATCATCGGGGCCGCCGCCACGAGTTCACCGCTCCTGCGCACCAGGACCAGCCGCAGCCTGCCGGGCCTGCCGTACGACAGCCACCACGAGTGCAGCCAGGCATGGCTCTGGAACGGCGTCGCCGACGGGCACGCCCGGTACAGCCGTTCCCACTCCCCGGCCAGCTCCGCGAAGGCGCGCTCCTCGGTGCACACCTCCACCGACAGGGCGCGGGCCGATGCGGTCACCCGCGGGTTCCCTGGGCGTCGGCGGCGCCTGCCGGGCCGGGCACCGGCGCCCGGCCCATGTCGCCGCCCTCCTCCTCCGTGTCCCGCCGCGGCCGGGCCAGCAGCGCGAGGCCGCCCAGCAGACCTCCGGCGCTCGCGCCCACCAGCGAGGTCAGCGCCGGGGACGCGGACGACGGCTCGGCGGGTTTCAGGGCACGGGCGAGGCGCTCCAGCCGGATGCCGGTCCGGTCCTTGGTGTGGCCCGCCTGCGTGATCAGCGCCTGGGACACGGCGTCGGCCATGTCGACCGCCCGACCGGGGCTCGACGACGTCGCCGAGACCGCGACCATCGGCGCGTCCGGCGAGGTCGCGACCTCCACGCTGTCGCGCAGCGTCGACACCGGCACACCCGCCCACACCTGCGCGTCCCCGAGCACCGCGAGCTGCGGGGCCATACGGCCGTACGCCTGCGCGAAGCCGAGCGCGTCGGTGCAGTCGGACTCGGTCCGGCCGGTGGGCACGGCGACGACGGAACTCGTCGCCGTGTACTCCGGCGGCCTGAACTGGCCGTAGGCGCCCCCGGCCACGGCACCGATCAGCGCGCCGGCCGGCAGCCACCACCACGAGGGCAGCCGCTTCAGGCGCGCACGGCCGCACCGCGGGGCACGCCGAGCGGGGTTGTCCGTCATGAGGAACTCACTTCCGAAGTCGAGCCGGACACATCTGAAGCCGATCCGGACCCATCCGAAGTCGTTCCGGACGCATCCGAGGTCGGGCCGGACACATCCGAAGCCGAGCCGGACACGTCCGGGGTCGGGCCGGACACCGCGGACGTGTACAGATCCATCAGCTGCCGGGCAGTGCACGCGATGTCGTAGCGGCGGACGACCTCCGGGACGGTCCGCTCGCCCGGTCCCGCCGCCCGCAGCCGCAGCACTTCCCGCGCGTACGCCCCGGCGCCACCCGTGACGCGCCGAGCCCCGGGCGCCGCGTCCGGCGGCAGGTCCTCGACGGCCGGGCAGCTCGCGTACAGCACGGGCAGCCCTGCCGCCAGCGCCTCCACCACCGCCAGGCCGAAGGACTCCTCCGGCGACGGCGAGGCGAGCACGTCCATCGCGGACAGCAGGGAGACCAGACCGGGTGCCTTGTCGCCGGGGTCGGGCTCATACGGCCGCTCGCCCGTCAGCACCACCCGCTCCGCGAGGCCCAGATCCCGGGCGGTGCGCCGCAGCGCCTCCTCCTCGGGCCCACCGCCGACCAGGAGGAGCCGTACGTCGAGGGGCAGCAGGCCCAGCGCCTGCACGAGCAGATGGAAACGCTTGCCCGGGGCGAGGCGCCCCACGCCCCCGACGACGAACGCGTTCTCCGGCAGCCCGTGGAACGCCCGCGCCTCCTTGCGGCGCACCTCGTCGAAACGGAACCGGGGCGCGTCGATGCCGTTCGGGATGACCCGGATGCGCTGCTCCGGCACACCCCAGTGCCGCAGCCGTTCGGCCACCGTCGGCGAGACGGCCACCGTGGCACGGCCGAGCCGCTCACCGGCCAGGTACAGCGCGCGGACGCCCGCGTTGAGCGGCCGGCCCTCCAGCCGGGTCTCGCCGATCGAGTGCTCGGTGGCCACGACGGCCTCCACTCCCGCGAGCCGCGCTGCGATCCGGCCGTAGAGACAGGCCCGGTACAGATGGGTGTGGACGAGGTCGTAGCGGCCGGAGCGGATCACGTCGATCAGGCGGGGCAGCACGCCGAGGTCGCGGTTGCCGCCCATCCCGAGGTGGGTGACGCGGACACCGTCGGCGGTCAGGCCCTCGGCGACCGGGCCGGGGTTCGTCAGCGCCACCACGTCGCACTGCGCGGGCAGATGGCGCAGCAGCAGGCGCAGTTGCTGTTCCGCCCCGCCGACGCCGAGTCCGGTGATGATGTGCAGCGCCTTCACGACGCCTCCAGAGCACGGCCGTAGACCCGGGCCAGGCGCCGCTTGAGCTCCAGCCGCATCGAGGTGTCCGCCTGCCCGACGTGGATGCGGGGCAGCGCGAAGTCCCCGGAGCCGGCCGGACCGGGGGCGATCGCGCAGGCGTAGCGGTAACCGGCCCGGCGTACGGCGGCCGCGGCACGCTCGTCGATACGGCCGTACGGGTAGCAGAAGCCCTCGACCTCGTCGCCGGTGAGGGCGGCGAGCCGGTTCCGGCTGTCGCCGACCTCGCTGTGCAGGACGTGCTCCGGGGCCTTGGTCAGATCGACGTGGGTGAGACCGTGCGAGGCGATCTCGATGCCCGCGGCCGCGGCACGGCGGATGCCGTCCTCGTCGAGCAGCGGCTTGCGCGGGCCGCTCGGCTCCCAGGTGTTCTCGCCGCCGAGCCTCCCGGGCAGCACGAACACCGTGGCCGTGAAGCCGCGGTGGCGCAGCACGGGCAGGGCGGCGGTGACGAAGTCGGCGTACCCGTCGTCGAAGGTGAGCCCCACCAGGCCGCGCTCCGCGCCCCGGGCGCGCGCCGCGAGCAGCTCCCGGACGCTCACCCCGCGCAGGCCGCGGCGGGCCATCCAGGCGAGCTGCCGTTCGAGACGCGCGGGGGTGACGCTGATGTTGTACGGGTCGTCAGGGCAGTTCGAGACGGAGTGGTACATGGCCACCCAGGCGGCGGGACGCCGTCTCAGGCGCCTTTTCGTGGCCGGTTCGGGTGCGGGTTCGGGCGCGCGCGCAGGGGCGGAGATGTCAACGACCATGGCTCAGCTTTCGTGTGACGGGGCTTTCCTGTGGGGGAGCGTTCGTGGGAGGGAGCTGCGGACGGAATGCGGGACGGGAAGCAGGAGGGAGCGGGCGTCCGCCGCGTCCAGGAGCCAGGCCAGCAGCAGGAAGACGGCGCTCACACAGATGCAGCAGGCGGCCACGGACGCCGCGGCCGAGGCGAACAGCCCCGCGCAGAACAGCCCGGCCCCGGTGGCGCCGACGGCCGCGCACACCGGCCGGGCCAGTCCGGCGACGACCCGGCGGACCCGCACGGGCACGCTGCGCGGGCCCAGACCGTGCAGCAGGAGCAGCGCCGTCAGGGTGATGCCGGCGGCGTTGGCGGCGGCGATGCCGGGCGCCCCCCAGGGGCCCACGGCCCAGGCGCCGACGACGACGGTGACGAGCGCGCCCACGCCCATCGCGCCCAGCGGGTACCAGGTGGTCCGGCCCGCCGAGAAGTACGACCGCACGAGCGCCCCCACGAGCATGTGCCCGAGCAGTCCGGCCGCGTACACCCGCATGACGGCGGCGGTCGCGACGGTGTCCTGGGCGGTGAACGCACCGCGCTGGAACAGCAGTTGGACGATCTGCGGCGCGCAGGCCACGACCACGGCGGCACCGAGCAGCACGAGGCAGGCCATCAGCACCAGGTCCCGCTCGACCCGGTCCCTGGCCCGCAGCGTGTCGCCCTCGGCGATCGCCCGCGCCACCACCGGGAAGGTGACGACACACACCATCATCGCCAGCGACATCGGCACCTGGGCCACCTTCTGGGCGTAGTTGAGGTGCGAGATGGCACCGGCGGGCAGCCCGGAGGCGAAGTACCGCTCGATGAGGACCTGCGACTGCCGGCACAGGGTGAACAGCAGGACCGCGCAGACCAGGCCGAGCGCGAGGGCCTGCGGCGGCGCAGGCGGCGCCGTCCGCTCTGCGGGCGGCCCGGGGCGCCCTCCGATCCGCCGCCACAGGGACGGCGCCTGTACGACGGCCATGAGGCACCCGCCGAGCGCGACCCCGAGCGCGGCGGACCGCACGCCCCAGTGCCCGGCGAGGACGACCATCGTGGCGATGATCGCGAGGTTGTACGCGATGTAGATGGCGCCGGGGGCGACATAGCTGCGGTGGGCCCGCAGCGCCGCGCTGCAGTACCCGGCCAGCCCGAAACTCAGCACGCAGGTCGCGGTCAGCCGGGTGCAGGACACGGCCAGGGACGGGTCGGGCAGGCCGGGTGCGAGAGCCGACACCACCAGCGGCGCCCCGGCCGCGAGCAGGGCGGCCGCACCGGCGAGGACGAGGCACAGCCGCGGCAGCGAGGCGGCGACCAGCGCCCGCACGGGATCGGACGACCCGGCCCCGCGCGCCGCCCGCCGCGCCAGCGCCACGCTGAACGCGGGCACCAGCACGAACGCCATACCGTCCTCGATCAGCAACGTCGACGCCATCTCCGGCACCGTCCAGGCCACCAGAAACGCGTCGGTGTCCGCCCCGGCCCCGAAGAAATGCGCAAGCGCCTGATCCCGCCCGAGCCCGAGCACCGCCCCGCCGATCGACAGCACGGCGGAGAGCAGCGCCGCCCGGGCGAGCAGACGCCCCGAGGTCACGTCCGTGCTTCGGGCTGCTGCGGCGGTGGGGGGAGCGCCGACCGGGGGCGGGGGTTGGGGGGTGGTTGTGGGCGGCAGGCCCTCCGTGTCGGGCGCGTCCCCGGTCCTCGTCGGTCGGGGTCTCATCGTGGGCCCGATTCCGCGGCCGGAGCCGCCGTCTCCTCCGGGGCCAGCGCCCACCACGCGGCGAGGCCGAAGCAGACGGCCGTCAGCACGGTGGAGGGGCCGCCGATGTCGGCGTACAGGAAGTTGACGAGCTGCCACACCAGGAGCCCGCACATCGGCAGCGCGCAGTCCCGGGCGCGTCCGCTCCGCCGGAGCCGGCGCAGGGCGCAGACCAGCAGGGCCGCCCAGCTGCCCGCGACCGTGAGCAGGCCCAGCAGGCCCTGTTCGCTGAGGAGCAGCAGGTACATGTTGTGCGGGGAGAGCAGTGGTTGGCGGCGGTAGGCCTGGCCTGCCCCCTCCGTGTCGCTGCCCGACGACAGCGCGAGCGAGGCATGCCCGTCCCGGTGCGCGGGGAAGGCCTTCAGCCCCACGCCGGTCACCGGATGCTCACTCCACATGCCGGCCGCCGCGGCCCACATGCTGTACCGGTCGACGACCGACTGGTCCGGCGCGTCGGCGACCCGGGTGATGCTGGTCAGCCGCTCCTGGAGCACCGCGGCGCCCACCCCGAACCCGCCCACCAGCACCACGGCCGCCGCGACCGCCGCCGCGAGCACCGTCACCGCGCGCCGCACCCCGCCCATCAGCAACTGCGCCCCGCAGGCCACCACCGTGGCGATCCAGGCACCCCGGCTGAAGGACAGCGCGAGCGGCACGAGCAGCAGCAGCGCGCATCCCGCCGCCACGACCCGCTGCCGCGGCGCTCGCGCCCCCCGGGCCCGTTGCGGAAGTCCCGCCTGCCCGGCGACGCCCGGCCCGAGGGCCAGCCCGGTCGCAGCGACGACCCCGAGCGCGACCACGGTCGCCATGCCCATCACGTCGGACGGCCCGAACGTGCCCACCGCCCGGATGTCGGCCCCCTGGTACGCCGCCCCGGTCCCGGTGAGGTACTGGTGCACCCCGACGGCCCCCTGCCACAGCGCGAGGCCGACCAGGGACCACAGCACCAGCCGTGCGCCCCTGCGGTCGCGCACCAGCAGCAGCACCGCGGCCGGGACGAGCACGAACACCTGCAGATACCGGGCCAGTCCGGCGACCGCGTCCCCGGCCGTCACCGCCCCGGCCGCGGCGACCGCGATGCCCACCACGGGCAGCCCGAGCACGACCGCCGCCGTCCGCGTCAGCGGTCGCCGGGCCCGCCGGACGGTGTCGACGACGGCACACAGCACGACCAGCCCCGACGCCACGTCGGCAGGTGTGGCGCCGCCGTCCGGTGCCACCGGCAGCCCGAGCAGGGCGACGACCGCCACGACCGGCAGCACGGGCAGTACGGACAGCACGGACGGGACGACGTCGGCCCGACGCAGCAGCGTCGCCGGCAGCGGCGGCACGAGCGGGGCCGAGGCCGCCGGGGGAGTGCTCACGGCGCTCAACTCCCCGTCGGCCGTACGAACTGTGCCGCCGTGCGCAGCAGGATGCAGATGTCCTGCCACAGCGACCAGTTGTCGATGTAGGCGTTGTCGTAACGGCACCGGTCCTCGATCGAGGTGTCGCCGCGCAGCCCGTGGATCTGGGCGAGCCCGGTGATCCCGGTCCGCATCCGGTGCCGCGCCGGGTAGCCCGGGTGCGCCTGGCTGAACTTGGCGACGAAGTAGGGCCGTTCAGGCCGGGGGCCGACCAGGCTCATGTCTCCGCGGAAGACGTTCCACAGCTGCAGCAACTCGTCCAGCGAGGTCCGGCGCAGGAATTGGCAGAAGCGGCTCATGTCCTGGTCGTTCGCCACGCTCCAGCGGGTCGCAGCCTCGTGCGCGCTGGCGGGCCGGTGCGTGCGGAACTTCAGCATGGTGAACGGGCGTCCGTCCTTGCCGATCCGCTCCTGCCGGAACACCACGCCCGGCCCGTCCATGACCCGCAGCGCGAGCGCGCACAGCAGCAGCACCGGGGCGGCCGGCACCAGCAGCGCGCCCGACAGCACCACGTCGAGCACCCGCTTGCCCACGCTGCCGCGCCACCGTCCGCCGCCCGGACCCAGCACCCTGCGCGAGAAGCCGGCCAGATGCCCCGCCCGCTCGCGGTGCCCGCAGAGGCCGTACGACGCCGGGTCCGCCTCCAGCTCCCACAGCGCGCAGCCGTGACCGGCGAGCTCCTGCAGCAGGGCGGCCTTCTCCACCCGCGTGGCGGGCCCCACCACGAGCACCGTCTCCACACCGTTCTGGATGAGTGCCCGGCGCACGGCCGGCGCGGTGCTGAGCACCGGCAGCCCGGGCCGACCGTCGGCGTCGCCGAGGGTCTCCGGGCCGTCGGCGACGAGACCCACCGGACGGACCCCGCAGTCCGGGCGGCGCAGCAGTGCGGCCGCGACGAGCCGGGCCGTGGCGGCCGGACCGACCACCAGGGCCGGAGAGGGCCGGCGTCGCACCGCCCGGCGCCGGTGACCGTGCACCGCCGCGCGGCCCGCGCAGGCCGCACCGCAGTGCGCGGCGACCGCGACGACCAGCACGGTCACGGAAAGCGACCGCAGCGGTGAGAACGCCACGAGGACCGCCCAGCCGACGGCGATCCGGCCGCAGACGGCCGGGAGTTCGTCGAGGACGCCGGGGACGACGGAGGTGTCGTACAGCCAGGCCCGTCGGTTCAGAGCGAGCACGCCAAGCACCAGCAGGGCGAAGACCAGCGGGTACCTGTGCGGCGCGGGCACCACCAGGGCGGCCGGCAGGACGGCGCCGCCGTCGACGAGCCACAGCAGCGCCGGGGAGGTCCGCCGCGGACGACGGGCCGCCCGCCCGGCGGACGGCCGGCGTCGAGGGGCGAGGCCGCTGGGGGCGGGAACGGAGAGGGCGCCCTCGGGCGCCCGCTGCTGCCCCGCGGCCGAGGCAACGGTACTTTCCGCGGTCATGTGGTGATGCACTTCCTGCCCTCGTCGGGTACGGCCGGCGCGGCAACGCCGCCGAGCAACTCGCGATACACGTCGGTGACTGCGTCCGTGGCCTGCCGCAGGCCGTGGGCGCCGAGCACATGTGCGCGGCCCTGTGCGCCCAGCGCCGCGCGCAGCGGCTCGTCCCGCAGCAGCGAGGTGAGCGCCCGGGCCAGCACACCGGGATCCTCCGGCGGCACCAGGCAGAACGGCAGGTGACCGGACGGAAGGCTCTCGCGCGCCCCGTCCACGTCCGCGACGACGACCGGCCGGGCGCACGCCATGGCCTCCAGCGGGGCGAGCGCCATGCCCTCCCAGCGGGACGGCAGGACCACGACGTCGGCGGCCCGGTACCACGGCGCGGCCTCGGAGGCGGCACCGGCGAACTCCACCGACGCGGGCGCACCGGAGCGCAGCCGCCGCGCGGCCGGTCCGTCGCCGACCAGCACCAGCCGCGCACCGGCCACCCGCCGCACCACCTCGGGCCACGCCGCCAGGAGCACGTCCTGCCCCTTCTGGTGGCACAACCGGCCCACGCACACCACGAGCGGACCCGCCCCGGACCGCGCGCTGTCCCCCTCCGGCCGGAACCTGCCGGTGTCCACACCGTTGGGGACCACCCGCCACGACGCGGCGATGCCGCGCCGCTCCCCGGTCCGCCGCTCGGCCTCGCTCACACACAGCACACGCGTCGCCCACCGCGCCCCGAACCGCTCCCAGCCCAGGGCGAGTTGGGCGAGGATCCCGTCCGCGGCCTCGAACGACCAGGCGTGCGGCTGAAAGACGGTCGGCAGACGGCCGTGCACCGCGAGCCGGGCCGCGAGCCCTGCCTTCGCGCTGTGCGCGTGCACCAGGTCCGGCTGCGCCTCGCGCACCAGCCGCGCCAACCGCCGTACCTCACCCGGGAGTCGGGGCCCCGGGGCGCGGGCGGCGTCCCAGCGCAGCACCGTGCAGCCCCGCGCGCGCAGGGAGTTCGTCAGCGAGCCGCCCTCGGGACAGGCCACCGTCACCCGCATCCCCGCGGCGAGCTGCGCCGCCACCAGGTCCGTCACGACCCGCGCGACACCGCCCTCGACGGGCTGCGCGACATGCAGGATGTGCGGCGCGGAAATGCGCATGATCGAGGCTGCCCTTCCGAGGAAAAGAGTCCGAACCAGCAACACGATGTGTGGCTCGCGTTCCCGACCACTTATCCATGTTTATCTGCCAAACAGCCAAACATGTTGGAATGGCGGCGTCCCCCAGGTTGTTTCGCCTGCGATGTCACCCGTTCGGAGCCACCGTGCTCCGAACGTGTTCGGCGCAACGGGTCTTTTCGTATGAGTTCCTGGAAGTTGTCGGCAGCAGAGTTTCCCGAGCGGCCCCCTCTCGTTAGCCCAGGAGAACCGAGAACGAGTCACCAGGAAAGGAACATGATGAAGAACCTGAAGGCTGCCGCAGTCGTCGCCGGCTCCCTCGCCGTTGCCGGTGTCGCCGGGCCCGCCGCCGCGGTGGACATGCCGGCGTCCGGCCTCGTCGACAACGGCAAGACGGTCGCCCGCAGCCTGCCCTCGGCCGCCAAGCTGCCGACGGGCTACGTGGGCAACAACGTCAAGCGCACGGCCGACAACGTGAAGCAGGGCGTGAAGCGTTCGGGCGTGGTGAAGACCCCCGTTTTCGGCGGCACCCTGCCGAACCCGATCGACGGCCAGCTGCTCGGTGGACTTCCGATCAACAGGTAGGCGATCAGGCAGGCGACTCGTTCCTCGACTTCGTCGCCCATCGGCTCGTTGTTCCAGGCCGGCTCCGCACTCCGCGGAGCCGGCCTTTCGGCATATTCGGGGACGGGGTGTCAGAGAGGCAGTAGGAGGGCAATTGCCCTGGTGCTTTGCCGCGTTGGGCCAAATGAATGATGCAGGGTGACCGCGGACGGGCCGACCCCGTTAGTCCATGTGAATGGGCGCTCTTTCCTCCTTGCCGGCGCTCCCTGACTGTGGGCCCTGTCCGCGCATCGATGCGGACAGGGCCCATGGGTTTGCCGTGAAACACACAAAGACGAGGGCGGTCCGCCGGACATCCGGCGGACCGCCCTCGGGTGAGGCGCTGCTCAGAACAGCAGGCCGCCGACGTACGGGGCGTTCTGCTGCTGGTTGACCGTGGCCGTGTCGCAGGCGGCGTAGTGCGAGTTCGGCGCGGCAACGCCGCCCAGGACGGCACCGTTGGACCACGGGGCGAGGCAGCGGGCGTCGAGGAAGGCGCCGTTGACGACGGCGATCCCCTGCTGCGGTTCGTTCACGACGACCGGGGCCGACGAGAAGCCGCTACCGCCCTTGACGGTGGTGGTGTCGCCGTCGGCGGCGGCGGTACCGCCGGCCGCGAGCACGATGCCCGCGGCGAGAGCGGAAATGGCCGTAACCTTATTACGCATGAGCTGAGCCTTTCCGGGCTGCGTATGGGGTTTACCTGCTCCGAATCGCTCGGAGCAGGAGTCAGAACAGCAAGCCGCCCTTGTACCCGGCGTTCTGCTGCTGGTTGATCGTGGCCGTGTTGCAGGCCGCGTAGTGCGAGTTCGTCGCGACGACGCCGCCGAGGACGGCTCCGTTGGACCACGGCGCGGCACAGCGCAGGTCGATCACGGTGCCGTTGGCGACGATGATCCCCTGCTGCGGGGCGTTCACGACGACCGGGGACTGCGAGAAGCCGCTGCCGCCCTTGACGGTGGTGGTGTTGCTGTCGGCGGCGGCGGTACCGCCGGTCGCGAGAGCGATGCCGGCCGCGAGGGCGGAAATGGCCGTAACCTTCTTACGCATGAGTTGCGCCTTTCCGGGCTGCGTTGGGGGAATCACCTGCTGCTAATGGCTCTGAGCAGAGGTCAGAACAGCAGGCCGCCGATGTACGGGGCGTTCTGCTGCTGGTTGATCGTGGCCGTGTTGCAGGCGGCGTAGTGCGAGTTCGGCGCGGGGACGCCGCCGAGGACGGCTCCGTTGGACCACGGGGCGATGCAACGACCGTCGACGAGGCTGCCGTTGATGACGAGAACGCCCTGCTGGGGCTCGTTCACGACGACCGGGGCCGACGAGAAGCCGCTCCCGCCCTTGACGGTGGTGGTGTTGCCTTTGTCGTTGTAGCCACCGGCGGAGGCGATTCCGGCGGTGCTGACGACGGTGCTGAGGGCGAGGGCCGTGATGACCGCGAACTTCTTGGGCAACTCGGTTCCTTCCTGAATTCACGGTTGCGCACGCTTACGAAAAGGAAACCCGTATATGCACCCCTAAGTCACGGCGGGAACAATCAAACGTGGACAGATTCCTTCGGATGGCGCAACCCGGCGTGCCCTGGAGAACAGAATGCGTCCGGCCCACCGGCAGGGTGCGGGCCGGTGGGCCGGAGTTGTGGTGCGGGGGTGCCGAGAACCGGATCAGAGTCTCAGAATTCCGGGGCCAAGGACTCGTACGGTTGCCGGGTCGTCACTTGGACTTGGGAAGGAAAGTGCCGAGCCCGGCGGAGGTCGGCGCCTTCAGCGGGTGCACCTGGACGGAGCCGCTGCCGGCCGGGTTCCGCACCGGAATAGTGGGCCGCTTGGCGGCGTCCGGGTCCATTCCGTCCAAGTAGACGCCGGACATTCCCACCGCGCTCTTGTTGCTCTTGTCGAACGCGCTGCCCTTCGTGATCCCGCCGTCGCGGGCCAGTCGCGTCACGGCATCGGCCGCGGGCAGGATCGCCGGGCTCACCTTGGTCGGGGACATGAGACCCAGCGGACTGGTGGAGATTCCCGATCCGCCCGTGGCGGCCGCAGCCGCCGCGGCGGAGCCACCCACAAGACCCGCACCGATGGCCAACGCCGCAGTGGTGAAAACTGCCTTCTTCATGATTCACCTCGCTTGAAAGTACCTCTGATCCGACGGTTGGAGAACATAGCAGTCCAAGGCCCCTGCAAAAGCGACGCGTTGCTCCATACGCGTGAAAGTCGCAGGGGTGAAGAATGGAATGCACAGAGGCATTCGGAGGGGTGGGCATCTGGTCCGCGCATCGACTGATCGTATGGTGCGCCCGGCTCGATTCGATCGCCTGCACGAGCTGAATGGGGAAATGCGGCAGGCGGTCTAACCTCGCCGCCATGACCATCGACATCGCCACGTTCACGCCGATCTGGTCCGAGGAGTTCGACGCCCCGATCGCCTGGGGTTCCACCTGGGTCGGCGACCGGACCAGCGCCTACCGCTACTGCGACCACAACCCGGACGACAACAAACTCGACTGGCTCGACCCCGGTTGTGTGACCGTCGCGGGCGGCGTCGCCACCTTCACCGCCACACCGGCCGGCCGCACCCTGGAGAACGGCCGGGAGGCCTGGCGCACCGGGCTGCTCACCACCGAGTACTCCGCCGAGGACTTCCGGGTGCGGACCGGCGACTACGTCGAGACCCGCGTGAAACTGCCCTCGGGCGCCGGAGCCTGGCCGGCGCTGTGGACCTGGAAGGACGGCGGCAACGAGGTCGACTCCTTCGAGTACCACCCGGACAACCCGAACCTGCTGGAGCTGTCCAACCACGTCACCTTCTCCTCGGCGTACCACACCGACGCCGAGGCGATCGCCCCGGACCGGTGGGTGACCATCGGCACCCGCTACGGCGAGCGTTCCGTCGAGTGGTACGTCAATGGCGTGTGCGTCTGCTCCGACGGCACCGGCGTCGGCGCCGACTGGTCGGCGTATCTGATCCTGAACCTGTCTGTGTGCGCGGGGCAGTACCACCCGGCCCCCTGCGACCCGGCACCGCTCACCTTCGCCGTCGACCATCTCCGCGTCTACCGCGAGACCGGGCGGTGGTGACCGCGGCCCCGGACGCGCGGCGGGCCGCGGGCGGCGGCCGTGCGTTCGCCCTGCTCCTGGTGGTCACGGGGGCGGCCGGGCTGCTGGCCTCCTGGGTCGTCACCCTCGACAAGTTCAAGCTGCTCGAGGACCCGGACTTCACCCCGGGCTGCAGTCTGAACCCGGTGCTGTCCTGCGGCAGCGTGATGGAGAGCGACCAGGCCGAGGCCTTCGGGTTCCCCAACCCGATGCTGGGGCTTGTGGCCTACGGCATCGTGATCTGCGTCGGCGTGAGCCTGCTGGCCGGGGCCGTCTTCCCGCGCTGGTACTGGCTGACCTTCGAGGCCGGATGCGTCTTCGGGATCGGGTTCGTCTCCTGGCTGCAGTTCGAGTCGCTGTACCGGATCAACGCCCTGTGCCTGTGGTGCTGCCTGGCCTGGCTCGCCACGATCGTGCTGTTCTGGTACCTGACGTCCTTCACCGTACGCAGCGGCTTCCTGCCCGCGCCGGGCCCGGTGAAGACCCTGTTCGCGGAGTTCACCTGGGTGCTGCCGGTGCTGCACACCGGGGTCGTCGGGATGCTGGTCCTGACCCGCTGGTGGGACTTCTGGACGAGCTGACCATTGCACCGTATGGGCGCTTCTGCGGTGACCGTGGGGCGTCCCGGACGGTTACTCGTACGAACAGCCGAACCGTACGAGGAGTGAGCGATGGCCGTCAGTGCAGGCCGGGTGTCGATGGGTGCGGTGCAGGGGGCGGGCACCCCGGTGCGCAGCGAGCCGGAGGGGCGGACGCGGCGGGAGGTGGCGCGGCTGCTGCTCGGCTCCGCCGCCGTGGCGCTGACCCCGGTGCTGGCCGCCTCCCGGCCCTCGCGGTCCGCGGACCGGCAGCGGCCCACCGACAGCCCCTTCGACGAGACCTACCGCGGCCGCCGCATCCAGGGCGCCCCGCATCCCGCCGCCGGCCTCAGCGCGCTCGGCGTCGCCTGGCACGTCACCGTGGACGGCCGCCCGCTGCACCTGATGCGCCGTGCCGACGGCAGCTGGCTGAGCATGCTCGACCACTACAGCTGGTACCGGACCCCGCTGGAGGCGACCCGCGCGGCCGTCGACGAACTCGGGCCCAACAGGCGGCTGCGCGACGTGGCCCCCGGGCCGTTCGGCGGCGGGCACCCGCACAGGGAGGCACAGCATGGTGTACGTGCGTAAGAACGTGAGCAAGCTGACGCCGAGCGAGCGGCGGCGCTTCGTGGGGGCGCTGCTGGAGCTCAAACGGCGCGGGGAGTACGACGAGTTCGTACGGCTGCACATCGCGCACTTCCGCGGGGACGGCGACCGTGGCCTGCGCGCCGCCCATATGACGCCTTCCTTCCTGCCCTGGCACCGTCAGTTCGTGCTGGACCTGGAGACCGCCCTGCGCCGCATCGACCCCTCCGTGACGGTGCCGTACTGGGACTGGACGCGGGACCGGTCGGCCACCTCGGTGCCGTGGAGCGACGATCTGCTCGGCGGCAACGGGCGGCGCGGTGACCGGCAGGTGATGACCGGGCCGTTCGCCTACGCGGCGGGCCGGTGGACCCTCAGGGAGACCGTCACCGACATCGAGTTCCTCACCCGTGACCTGGGCCGCGCCCGCAGGCCGATCGACCTGCCGACCCGGGACGATCTGAACTGGGCGCTGAAGGACCCCGTCTACGACGTCTCCCCGTGGGACTCGACGGTCACCAAGGGCTTCCGCAACAAGATGGAGGGCTGGGGCACCGGCGGCATCCCCTGGCACAACCACAACCGGGTGCATCGCTGGATCGGGGGTGCCATGCTCGGCGCCGCGTCCGTCAACGATCCCGTGTTCTGGCTCGTCCACGCCTTCATGGACCTGCAGTGGCAGCGCTGGCAGCGGCGCCACCGCAAGCACCGCTACCTGCCGGCGCGGCCGCCAGGCCGGGGCAGCGCGCAGTACGGCCGGATCGTCGCCCGGCACGAGAAGCTGCCGCCGTGGGACGTCACCCCGGACGAGCTGGAGGACGTCTCCGCGATCTACCGGTACGCCTGAGCGCCGTCTCAGGGCAGCTGTCGTACCGGTGAACCCGCCAGGTACGCCCGGATGTCCTCGACCGCATGGCCGTAGTACGTCGCGTAGTTGGCCTGCGAGACATAGCCCAGGTGGGGGGTGGCGAGCAGGCGCGGGGCCGTGCGCATCGGGTGGTCGGCGGGGAGCGGCTCGATGTCGAAGACGTCGACGCCGGCGCCGGCCATGCGGCCCTCGTGCAGGGCGGCGAGCAGGGCGTCCTGGTCGACGATCGCCGCGCGCGAGGTGTTGACCAGGTAGGCGGTCGGCTTGAGCAGGGCGAGTTCGGCCGCGCCGAGCAGGCCGCGGGTGCGGTCGCTCAGGGCGAGGTGGATCGAGACGAAGTCGCTGTCGCGCAGGAGGTCCTCCTTGCTCGCGGCGAGTTCGACCCCCACCTCCTCGGCGCGCTCCTTGGTGAGGTTCTGGCTCCACGCGCCGACCCGCATGCCGAAGGCGAGACCGACCTGCGCCACCCGGCTGCCGATCTTGCCGAGCCCGAGCAGTCCGAGGCGGCGGCCGTGCAGGTCGGCGCCGACCGTGCTCTGCCAAGGGCCGCCGTCGCGCAGGGCGTTGCTCTCCTGGACGATGCCGCGGGCGAGGCCGAGCAGCAGGGCCCAGGTGAGCTCGACGGGCGGGGTAGAGGAGCTGGCCGTGCCGCAGACCGTGACGCCGTGCGCCTCGGCGGCGGCGTAGTCGATGACCGAGTTGCGCATGCCGGAGGCGATCAGCAGCCTCAGCCGGGGGAGACGGGCGATCAGGGAGGCGGGGAAGGGGACGCGTTCCCGCAGCGTGACGACGATGTCGAAGTCCGCGAGGGCCGCGGCGAGGGTGTCCTCGTCGGGGAAGTGGGTGGTGAAGGGGACGACCTCCACGTCGTCCGCGAGCGGCGACCAGTCGGCGACCTCGGTCGCCACGTTCTGGAAGTCGTCGAGCACAGCACAGCGCAGCCGCACGGTAGTTCCTTTCCATGGTCAGGGAGCCGACTTTACGGAAGCGGGTGGGAAGGCGGCCGCTGTACCGTCGGCCGAGAGGGAGGATCGACCTTGTCACCACGCATCCTTGTCACCGGAAGCAGCGGTTTCGTCGGAGGGCATGTCGTCGCTGCCCTGCGGGAGTCGGCGGGCGTCACACCGTCCCGGGTCCGGCTCCTGCTGCGCGACCCGGCGAGCGCGCCGGCGGGTGCAGGGCTCGCGGACGGTGCCCCGGCAGTGGACGTCGTGCGGGCGGACCTCGCCGAACCGGCCTCCCTGCGCGGTGCTTTCGACGGCATCGACGTGGTCCTGCACTGCGCCTCCTACGTCGGCGACGACGAACGGCGCACCGAGACCGTCAACGATCACGGCACCCGCGCCCTCGTCGAGGAGGCGACGCGCGCCGGAGTCGCCCGTGTCGTCTACGTGAGTACGGCCGCCGTGTACGGCCGAGGACCCTTCACCGACGCGCCGGTGGGCGAGTTGGCGCACGCGCCGGTCTCGCCGACCAGCCGTTCCCGGGCCGCGGCCGAGCGGCATGTGCTGGACGCGGGAGGTGTCGTGCTGCGCCCGCACCTGGTGTTCGGGGCCGGCGACCGATGGGTGGTGCCCGGGCTGGCCGCCCTGATGGGGGTGCTCTCGGCGGGACTGAAGGACTGCGCCGCACGGCATTCCGTCGTCGACGTACGGGCGTTGGGGCGCGCGGCCGTCGCCGCCGGGCTGTCGGAGCGGGCACTGGCGGGCGCGCATCACGTCAACCATCCGGAGCCGGTGGAGGGTTCGGAGCTGCTGGACACGGTGGCCGACCGGCTCGGCCTGTGCCTGCCCGGCGCACCTCTCGACATCGACGAGGCCCGGGCGCGGCTCGCCGGAAAGCCGCGCGCACTGCACCACCTCGGCATGCTCGCCGTGGACCACTGGTTCTCGGACGGCGGTTTCTGGGCCCGCGTGGGCGCCGACCCCGGCATGGGATTTGCGCAGGGTCTCGCCCAACAGGCCGCCTGGTACCGGACGTTCCTGGACCGGTGACGGGCGCGCGCATTCCTGCTTCGCCGTCTCCTTCCGCTACACCTGGTCCTCGTGGACACCAAACGCGCGCTGACGGACAAGATCGCACTGGTCACCGGGGCCGGCCGGGGGATCGGCAGGAGCATCGCCGAGCGGCTCGCCCGTGACGGGGCGCTGGTCGGCGTCCACTACGGCCACAGTGCGGTCGCCGCGCTCGAAGTCGTCGCGGAGATACGCAGGAACGGCGGGCGGGCCTTCCCGGTCCGGGCGGAGCTCGGGGTGCCCGGCGACGCCGACGCCGTCTTCGCGGCCTTCGACGCCGGGTTGCGGGAGCAGGCGGGCACGGAGGCGGCAGGCGATGGCGCCGGCTCGCTCGACATCCTGGTGAACAACGCGGGGACGAGCGGATCGGGGCCGATCGGGGAGGCGGTGCCCGAGGGCTTCGACCGTATGATCGCCGTCAACGCCAAGGCGCCGTTCTTCCTCACCCAGCGCGCGCTGCCACGGATGCGGGACGGCGGGCGCATCATCAACATCTCCTCGCTCGCCTCACGACGCGTCGCCTTCCCCGAGTCCGTCGCGTACGCCATGTCCAAGGGCGCGCTCGACACGATGACCCTGTGTCTGGCGAAGGAGCTCGGCGGTCGCGGCATCACCGTCAACACGGTCGGTCCGGGCTTCGTCGAGACGGACATGAACGCCCGGCGCAGGGCGACCCCCGAGGGCCGTGCCGCCCTGGCCGCCCGCTCCGTCTTCGGCCGGATCGGCAAGCCGTCCGATGTGGCGGACGTGGTCGCGTTCCTCGCCTCCGACGACTCCCGCTGGATCACCGGGCAGTATCTCGATGTCAGTGGCGGGACCGATTTGTGACGCAAAGCCCTTGCGTTTCGGCCCACTTGACCCGGTTAGTGATTGAGTACTAACTTGCTGCTCATGGTCAGGATGAGCGCAGCGGAGAGGCGCGAGAGCGTCATCCGGGCGGCGACGGCCGAGTTCGCCCGCGGTGGCTACTACGGCACGTCGACCGAGGTGATCGCCAAACGGGTCGGTGTCTCGCAGCCGTATCTCTTCCGGCTCTTCCCGGGCAAGAAGGCGATCTTCCTCGCGGCCGTGGAGCGGTGCGTGGAGGACATCATCCGGATGTTCGCGGAGGCCGCCGAGGGGCTGGAGGGCGAGGAGGCCAGGCATGCCATGGGCGGGGCGTACCGGAAGGTCGTCTCGGAGCAGCCCGAGCGGCTGATGATGCAGATGCAGATGTACCTGGCCGTGGCGGCCGCCGAGCAGGAGGGCGACCACGAGTTCGGCGAGGCCGTGCGGGCCGGCTGGATGCGGTTGTGGGACACCATCCATCTGCCGCTGGGGGCCGAGGTCGGCGAGACGACGTCCTTCCTGGCGCAAGGCATGCTCATCAACTGCCTGGTGGCCATCGGACTCCCCGCCGAACACCGCGTCTGGGACCGGCTGCGCCCGCCGGCGCCGCTCACCGGCCGGCCGGAGGCATGAGGCCCGCTGACGTGTCAGGCCTTGTCAGGGCAGGGGATGGGGGACCGGGCGCGTCAGTAGGGTGACGAGCGCGGGCGTGGCCGACGTATCGGAGTTCTGTTCGCCGCAGGGCGTGTCGTGGCGCTGAGCCCTTGGATGAGGGGGCGGGAGACGCGGCGGACCGACCCACACGAGTTCGGCGACGCGTCGGCCACGCCCTGCCACAGGGCGCGAGGAGTCAGCCGTCCTGCCGAAAGGGAACAGCCATGAGCACTGCCCCGACCGTCCCGACCACCGCCCTCGTCACCGGTGCGTCCTCCGGGCTCGGCACGGAGTTCGCCTCCCAACTCGCCGCCCGGGGCCACGACCTGATCCTGGTCGCGCGCTCCCGCGACCGGCTCGAAGAGATCGCCGGGGAACTGAGCTCGGCCCACGGCGTCAAGACCCACGTGGTGGTGAAGGACCTCGCCCAGCCCCACGCGGGCCGGCAGGTGGCGCAGGAACTCGCCGACCGGTCGCTCCACGTCGACCTGCTGGTGAACAACGCCGGGTTCGGCACCGCCGGCCGCTTCGAGGAGATCGCCGCGGAACGTGACCACGACCTGCTGATGGTGAACGTCGTCGCACTCGTCGATCTCACGCACGCGCTGCTGCCCGGCATGCTGGAGCGCGGCACCGGCGCGGTCCTCAACGTGGGGTCGACGGCCGGCTACCAGCCGAGCCCCTACCTCTCGGTCTACAGCGCCTCGAAGACGTTCGTCCTCAACTTCTCGCTCGCGCTGCGCCAGGAGTACCGGGGCCGGGGCATCCGCGTCACCGCCCTGTGCCCCGGCCCCGTCGAGACGAAGTTCTTCGAGGTGATCGGCACCCGCAACGCCGCCGTCGCCGGCAGCTTCACCACGCCCGAACCGGTCGTCCGGACGGCGCTGCATGCCCTCGACCGGGACCGCGCCTATGTGACGCCGGGCCTCGGCAACGCGCTCATGGCGCACCTGACTCCCCGACGGCCGCGCACCCTGGTGGCCTGGGTGGGGGAGCGCATCTGCCGCAAGGCCCTGCGGCCCGAGCAGGGCGGCAACGCCTTCACCGCCGAGAGCGCCGCGAGCTGACCGTCGCGCGTGTGCCGCCGGGGGCCGGCCGTCATCCGGTCGGCCCCCGGCGGCACACGGTCCGTGCTTCAGCCGAAACGGTCCGGTGAGAGGAAGTCCAGCGGCGTCTTCGGGGCCCTGCCCTGGACGAGGTCCGCGACGGCCTCGCCGATGCCGGGAGCGTGGCCGAAACCGTGCCCGTTGTCGCCGGCCGCGACGATCACCCGGGGGTCGCCGCCGGGACGGCCGAGCACGAACTGCCCGTCCGGAGTGCGGGTCTGCGTACTGATCGCCACACGGGCCGGCAGCGGGTCGAGCCCGGGCACCTTGGCCGGCAGCAGCCGCGCAAGGTCCGACCAGTCGTCGGGGGCCACCGAGCGGTCGGTGTCCTCCGGGTCGACCGGCTTGGCCGCCAACCCGCCGTCGTGCAGGCCCAGATGGACGTCGTACCCGCCCTGCGCACCGTGGCCCCACAGAAGGCGGCCGTCGTCCACCTCCCGCAGGAACACCGGGAAGCTCTCCAGTTCGAAGCCGCTGTTCGGTTCGAGCGGACGGAACCAGCTCACGGGCGTGCGGATCGTCTGCAGCGGCAGCCCGGGCAGCAGGGCCGGCAGCCATGCCCCCGCCGTCAGCACCACCTGACGGACCTTCACCGTCCGCTGGGCGCTGTGCAGATGGACCCCTCCGGGCACCGGCTCGACTTGGGTGATCCGGGAGTCGGCGTACACCCGTGCGCCCGCGTCCTCGGCCAGGGCGACGGCGGCCCGCACGGCGCGCTCCGGTCGCAGGATCCCCGCGGACGGCTCCCACACCCCGATGTGATCGCCGGGCACGCCGGTGTGCCGCGGGTACTGGAAGCGCAGTGCGGTGGCCGTGAACGTGCGGACCGGGACCCCGTGTGCGCGGGCCGCGTGCAGCGTGCCGCCCGCGACTCCCCCGTTCTCCGGCCCGATCACCAGGCCGCCGCAGGCCACGAACAGGCTCTCCTGCCGGGCGTCCTGCAGCTCGGACCACAGCTCCCTCGACGTGCGGGCCAGCGGCACCAGCGCGGGGTGTTGGGGACAGGCGAGGCGGAACATGCGGGAGCCGCCGTGCGACGACCCGAGCGCATGACCGGGCGTGAACCGTTCGAATCCGATGACGTCGACGCCCCGGGACGCCAGCCGCCACAGAGCCGCCGCTCCCCACGCGCCCAGTCCCACCACCGCGGTCTCGGCATCCCAACGAGTCATGCCATCACTCCCTGCCTCTCGTCGCCCTGTCCGGGCCCAGCCGACCACGTGCGGGCGTGCGCACGCATGAGTAACCGTCACTCACCCGTCGCGGCCGTCCGCCTCCCCGGACGCCGGTGCCGGTGCCGGTCGTGGCGCCGTCGGCACCGGGCGCGGCGCCGGTTTGGAGTACCTGAGTACTCATGCGCCCGGCCCACCGCCCGTGATCACCTCGGTATGCCGCGTGGTGCAGGCGGCGACGACTGGTGGAGGTTTCGATGCAGTTCCGGGTACTGGGGCCCGCTGGGATCTACGACGACGTCAAACAGCGGACGGTGCAGCTGACCAGTCCGAAGCAGCGGGTGCTGCTCGGGGCGCTGCTGGTCCGCCTGGGGACCCCGGTGCCGACCGAGGAACTGATCTACGAGCTGTGGGGGAGCAACGCACCGGACAAGGCCGGCAACGCGCTGCAGGCCCATGTCTCGCGGCTGCGCCAGCAGCTGATCGAGGTGGAACCCTCCCGCGCGAACAGCCCGCGCCTGGTCGCCCGCGGCCCCGGGTATGTGCTGCAGGCCCGGCCCGAGGAGCTCGACAGCGTGCAGTTCCGGCTCCAGGTCACCCGGGCGAAACGGCTGTTGGAGTCCGACCCGCAGTCCGCGGCGCTGCTGCTGCGCAAGGCCCTCGGCCTGTGGCGCGGCCCGGCGCTGGACGGCGGCGGCCACGGACCGCTCTGCTCCGCCGCCGCCGCGCGTCTCGAGGAGGAGCGGCTGCTGGCTCTGGAGGAGCTCTGCGACGCCTCGCTGCGGCTCGGCCGGCACAGCCAGGTCGTGCACCAGCTCGAGGAACTGGTCGTCGCCCATCCGCTGCGCCAGCGCTTCCGCGACCAGCTGGTCGTGTCACTGCAGCGCTGTGGACGGCAGAACGAGGCGCGTGCCGTGCGCGACACGGTGAAGCGGACCTCCGCGGGGGAGCCGGGCACGCCCGGCCGGACGGGCAACGTACGGGTGCTGCGCGAGCCGGGCACCGTCCGGCCGGCGATCGTCGAGCAGGCGATGGCGGGGCGTACGGCCGCCTGGCCGGGCGACGTGGATCTCGTCGACCGTTCCGGCCCGCACGGCCACGAACTGGTGCGGCTGCGCGTCCGGGTGGAGGAACTGATGTCGCAGCAGCACGCCCTCCAGTCGGAGCTGGAACGCCTGATGGCTCTGGTGGAGGAGATGACCCCGGCCCGCCGGAGGGATTCCGCGTGAGCGCACCCCGAGCGTGACCGCACCCCGAGCGTGACCGCCCGCAGGCGTGAGCGCACCCCGATTCGACCGCACATCCCGAGAGGACACAGTCATGCACGTACTGCACACGACCTGCACAGGCGTGGGCACCCCCGAGCAGGTGTGGAAGGTGCTCGTCGACTGCGAGGCGTTCCCGGACTTCATGGAGGGCGTCAACGAGGTGACGATCACCGGTCAGGACGGTGATCGCCGCAGCAGCAGCTGGATCGTCGAGCTCAAGGGCTCGGAGATGGAGTGGGACCAGGAGGACGTCCTCGACCACACCGGGCGGCGCTGGGAGTTCCGCCAGTCCGACGGCGACCTCGCCCATTACGAGGGCTACTGGCAGGTGGCCGAGGACGCCGAGGGCGTCGCCCTCGAACTCAAGGTGGAGTTCGACGTCGGCCTGCCCATGGTGGCCGACATGATCCACCCGGCTGTGGCCAAGGCGCTGGAGGGCTACCAGCGGGGCATCGTCAACCAGAGCGTGTAGGAGAAGACAGCCATGACAGAGCCGCGCACAGTCGATGCCAAGGAAACCTTCCGGCGGGTGAAGCGCCATTTCTCCCCCGCGCTCGCCGTGGCCGGCAAGTTCACCGGCCAAGGGGCCGTCGAGGCCTCGGCCGAGGGCTGCCGGGTGACCCTGTCGGACGGCCGGAGCCTGCTGGACTTCGGCTCCTACGCGGTGGCCCTGCTCGGGCACCGCAACCCGGTGGTCGCCGACGCCGTCAGGGCCCAGCTGGATGTGATGCCCGCCTCGACGCGATCGGTGCAGACCCCCGTCGCCCCGCTGGCGGCGGAGCGTCTGACCGAGTACGTCGGCGGCGGCCTCGGCCGTGTCTACTTCGGGTGCGGTGGCGCCGACGCCGTGGAGGTGTCCGTCAAGCTCGCCCGCATGGCCACCGGCCGCACCACCGTCCTCGCGGTCGACGGCGCCTTCCACGGCAAGACGCTCGGTGCCCTCGCCCTGACGGACAACCCGCGCTTCAGGGCGGGCCTGGAGCCGCTGCTCCAGGGCGTCGTGCGGGTTTCCCCGGACGACCCGGAGGCCGTCGCGAAGGCCGTGCGCGAACACGACGTCGCGGCCGTCGTGTTCGAGCCGGTCCAGGCCGAGAACGGTGTGCGCATCCTGGACAGGGCCGTGCTCGAACAGTGGTGCCGCGACGCCCACGAACACGGAGCGTTCGTCATCGCCGACGAGATCCAGGTCGGTCTGCGGCGGTGCGGCGCCCGCTCCGTGGCCCTGGCGGACGGGCTCGACGTGGACTGCGTCCTGCTCGGCAAGCCGCTGGGCGGCGGTGTCCTGCCGGTCTCCGCCGCGGTCGGCAACGACCGGCTCTTCGCCCCCCTGCTGGCCGACCCGATGGTGCACACCGCCACCTTCAGCGGCCACCCCCTGAGCACCGCGGTGATCCCCGTGGCGCTCGACCTGATCGAGCGGCACGCCGAGGACGGCGAGCGGATCGCCGCCGCGATGGAGCAGGGGCTCGCCGACCTCCGTGAACAGCACCCCGACGCCGTCGTCGAGACACGCGGCCGCGGGCTGCTGTGGGGCATCGACTTCCGCTCGCCGGTGCTGGCCGGCGACGTACTGACCGGGCTCGCGCAGCGCGGCATGGTGGTCTCGCCGTGCCTGAGCCGCCCCACCACGATTCGCCTGCTTCCGCCGATCGTCGCCACCGAAGCCGACGTCAAAGAGGCGATGACCCTGCTCACCGACGCGACAGCCGGGGCCGCCACCGGCGCGTAGCGCGTCGGCACGCCCCCACGGAACGACTCCGGAAACGGAATGTCACCGGAAGGACCGTAGATAACTGATGACTTCGACGATACCCACGGACGCCGCCGAGGAGTTCGCCGCCGATGTCGTGCTGGCCGACGACATCACCGGCTTCCCGGCCCCGGACCCGGAGACGGTGTCCGAGGTGTTCCTCACCGGTGCGACCGGGTTTCTCGGGGCGTTCCTGCTCAGGGACCTGCTGCAGCACGGCCTCGTCGTGCACTGCCTGGTCCGGGGCGCGGACACCGACGCCGCCCTGGAGCGGCTCAAGGACAACCTGCGAACCTACGAGCTGCTCGACGGCATCGACCTCGACCGCGTCCGCGTCCACACCGGCGACGTCACCCGGCCGCGGCTCGGCATGCCGCCGGAGGAGTACGCCGACCTGGCCCGGCGGACCGGCGCGGTCTACCACTCCGCGGCCAAGGTCAACTTCCTCACCATCTACAAGTGGCTGCGCAAGTCGACCGTGCAGGCGACCCACGAGATCCTGCGGTTCGCCTGCGCGGCGGGGGCCACGCTGCACCATGTCTCGACCACCGGCGTGTTCGAGCCCGGGACGGACCGCGGGCCGCGCGGCGAGCTCGACCCGACCGGGCCGCCCGAGGCGCTGTCGCTGGGCTACACCAAGAGCAAGTGGGTCGCCGAGCAGCTGGTGCTCGAGGCCTCGCGCCGGGGCGTGCCCGTGACGGTCCACCGCCCCGGTCAGGTGTGGGGCGACTCGCGCACGGGTGCCTGCCAGCCGAACGACTTCGTGTGGCGGTTCATGAAGGGCTCCCTCCAAGTGGGCCTGTACCCGCGGAAGTTCCGGCTGGAGATGAACATGGTGCCGGTGGACTACGTCAGCGCCGTGATCGTCGCCGCGTCCCGGCACCCGGAGGGGATCGGCGGGGCCTATCACCAGGTGAGCCCCCGCACGCTGAACTCCGAGGAGATCCTGCGGCTGCTGCGCGGCGCCGGCTACGACCTTAAGGAGGTCAGCATCCTGAAGTGGATGAAGGCCGTCGCGGCGGACCTCACCAACTCCATGGCTCCGCTGCTGAGCATCCTGGTGGAGTCGGAGAAGGTGGAGGTCGCCCGGTTCTCCGACGAGGGAACGCGCGATCTGCTCAAGGGCTCGGGGATCACCTGCCCGGACATCGACGAGAAGGTGTTCGGCCGGTACATCTCGTACTTCGTGCGGCACGGCGTCCTGCCGGCGCCGGGGGCGTGAGGCGCGGCGCCTGAGGCGCCTGAGAGGTACGACGGCGGCGGGGTGGGTGGAAAGGGGGGGGGGAACGGTTTGCTCACGGCATCCCCCCCCTGCCCCGCCCCGCTCGCGTCCTTCGCGCCCCCTCCCCACAG
>NZ_JBVKAU010000011.1:0-45641 GCF_055657525.1 Streptomyces sp. NPDC107522
TTTCCCTTTCCGGCGGTTCTGACTCTATCAGATCCTTTCGGAGCTGATTCCCGGTCAGTCGGGTCTGTCTTCGCGGCTGTTGGGCCGTTCCGACGTCTCAAACCTTAGCGGATTCTCTCGGCGATTCCCAATCGGGCCGCCGAGCCCCAATTCGAATTGAATTCGGGCATGCCGAAATCAACCCCGTCGGGAGATCGTGCTGTGGTTTGGGTTGCCGCTTTCGCGGCGGGAGGTGCTGTCGCAGAACCGTTACGGCTCCGCGGCAACCCGAAGAACTTTACGGATCGGGGAGGGGGCTGTCAAGCAGTCCCTGTCAAGATCTTTTGTGTCGGCGTCGGGGCGCCCATCAGTCCAGGTCAGTGAGGCGCCCGCCGGCGTCCGGCTGGGCGTGTTCCACCCTGCGGAGCAGGCGGGTGAGGACCTCGCCGAGGGCGGTGCGTTCCTCCGCGGAGAGGTCCTGGAGCAGGTCCTCCTCGAAGACCGACGCCAGCCGCATCGCCTCCAGCCACTTCTCGCGGCCCTCCACGGTCAGCTCGACGATGACGCGGACACGATTGGACTCGTCGCGCTCACGGGTGACCAGACCCTCCGAGACCATGCGGTCGATCCGGTGCGTCATGGCGGCCGGCGTGAGACCGAGGCGCTTGGCGAGGTCGCTCGGGCCCATGCGATAGGGGGCGCCGGAGAGGACCAGGGCCTTGAGGACCTCCCACTCGGCGTTGCTGATGCCGAGGGCGGCGGTCTGGCGGCCGTAGGCGACGTTCATACGGCGGTTGAGGCGGGAGAGTGCCGAGACGATCTTCTCGACCTGGGGGTCGAGGTCCTGGAACTCGCGCTGGTAGGCGGCGATCTGCTCTTCGAGTGTCGGCTCGCTGATGCCGGTGGTGTCGCCCATGGGCCGAGTATCGCACGGGCTTGCTTGGCGTTGAAGTCCTTCGATGTGTACTCTTTAGCTTCGAACTTTAGCTTTGAAGTCTTCAGATCTACATCGAGAGAGGTGAACGTGACCAGGGCGATGGGCGCAGCGATGCGCCGGATCCACGTGGGCAACGCACTCAGCGCGTTCGGGCTCGGTTTCACCGTCCCCTACCTGTACGTCTATGTGGCGCAGGTGCGAGGGCTCGGGTCTCTGACGGCGGGGCTCGTCCTCGCCGTCTTCGCCGTGGCCGCGCTGATCGTGCTGCCGTTCGCCGGGCGGGCCATCGTCCGGCGGGGCCCGCTGCCGGTGTTGCTCGCCGCCCTGGTCATCGCCGCGCTCGGGGCGCTGAGCCTGGGGCTCGCGGGGAGTGCGGCGACCGTACTGCTGTCGGCGGCTGCGCTCGGGGCAGGGCAGGCCGTGATGCAGCCGGCGCTCGCGACGATGATCGTGGACTGCTCCGGCGCGGAGACTCGGTCGCGGGCGTTCGCGATGCAGTTCTTCCTGCAGAACCTGGGGCTGGGGGTCGGCGGGCTGATCGGTGGGCATCTCGTCGACACGACGAGTGTCTCGTCCTTCACTCTGCTGTTCGCGATCGAGGCGGCGGTGTTTTTGCTGCTCGTCGTGGTGATGTCGACGGTGCGGATGCCGCGTGCGCCGCGGATGGAGGGGGCGCCGGGGGCCGGGGCGGCGAAGGGGAGCTGGAAGCAGTTGCTCGGGAACCGGGCGATGGTGCAGTTGTGTGTGCTGGGCTTCGTGCTGTTCTTCGCTTGCTACGGGCAGTTCGAGTCGGGGCTGAGTGCGTATGGGGTCGAGGCTGCCGGGGTGTCGACTTCCGCGCTCGGGACCGCGTTGGCTGCCAACACCGCGATGATCGTGGTGGCGCAGTTCGCCGTGCTGAGGTTCGTCGAGCGGCGGAGGCGGTCGCGGGTGATCGCGGCTGTGGGGTTGATCTGGGCCGTGGCGTGGGTTGCGGCGGGGTATGCGGGGCTTGGGCACGGGAGCCAGGAGATGGCTACGGCTGCCTTCGTTTCGACGTATGCGCTGTTCGGGCTGGGGGAGGCGATGTTGTCGCCGACTGTTGCTCCGCTGGTGGCTGACTTGGCTCCGGAGGGGATGGCTGGGCAGTACAACTCTGCGTTTGCCCTGGTGAAGCAGCTTGCGTTGGCTGTGGGGCCGGCGGTGGGTGGGCCTATGGGGGCGTCGCTGCATGGGCCGTATGTCGTGACGTTCCTGGGGTTCTCGCTGGGGATCAGTTGGCTGGCGGTGCGGTTGGGGCGTCAGCTCAGTGCCGTGCAGGATCAGCCGTGGCTTGCGAAGAGTCGGGTGGTGGCGCAGGGGGCTGCGGCGGGGTCTGGGCAGGCTCGGGCGCACGCCTGAGTTTTCTCGCCCCCGCCGCCCCTACCCGTCCCATCCTTGAAGGGGCTCCGCCCCTTCCACCCCGCCAGGGGGCTCCGCCCCCTGGACCCCCGCCGGCCCCGAAAGGGCCTGGTCCTCAAACGCCGGACGGGCTGACAGATGCCGACCGGCACTGAAAAGTGGAGTCCGGCAACGCCCCAAGGGACGCGGGGAACTGCTCGACCAGTCTGAGGACGGGCCACAGGGGCATGCGCCCTCAGGCGCGCCTCCCGTTCACGGCCTCGACGCGTCGATCGCCGACTTCGGTAGGGCGAACTCGCACCAGACCGCCTTTCCGCCGCCCGGCGTTCGGCGGGAGCCCCACGCGGAGGCGATGGTGGCGACGATGGCGATGCCTCGGCCGGACTCGTCGGCCGGTTCGGCGCGGCGGCGGCGTGGGAGGTGGTCGTCGCCGTCGGTGACCTCGATGATCAGGCGGCGGTCTGTGCGGCGGAGGCGCAGGCGCATGGGTGGGGTGCCGTGTTGGAGGGAGTTCGCCACCAGCTCGCTGGTGGCCAGGACGCCCAGGTCGTGGAGGTCTGTCGGGAAGCGCCAGCTGGTGAGGACTCCGGAGGCGAAGGCGCGTGCTCGGGGGGCCGCCTCCACGCCGCCCAGGAGTTCCAGGGCGGCGTTGCGGAAGAGGTCGCCGTCGGGGCCTGTGCGGGACGGGTGCTGGAGGACGAGGACCGCCACGTCGTCGTCGTGGTCCGCGGTCACGCCCGAGCTTCGGACCAGGCGGTCGCAGACGACCTGCGGGGTGCCGGTCGCACCGGCCAGGGCGCGTTCGAGGGAGGCGATTCCCTCGTCCAGGTCCTCGTCCCGGCGTTCCACCAGGCCGTCCGTGTAGAGGACGGCGGTGGAGCCGGGGCTCAGGGCGATCGAACCCGACGCGTGCATCCAGCCGCCTGTGCCCAGGGGCGGCCCGGTCGGCTCGTCGGCGCGCTGGACGTCGCCGTTCTCGTCGCGGACCAGGATCGGGAGGTGGCCGGCGGAGGCGTACACCAGGCGTCCCTCGTTCGGGTCGTGGATGGCGTAGACGCAGGTGGCGATCTGGTTGGCGTCGATTTCCGTCGCGAGACCGTCGAGCAGTTGGAGGACCTCGTGCGGGGGGAGGTCCAGGCGGGCGTAGGCCCTCACCGCCGTACGGAGTTGGCCCATGACGGCTGCTGCTCGGACGCCTCTGCCCATGACGTCGCCGATGACCAGGGCCGTGCGGCCGCCGCCCAGGGTGATCACGTCGTACCAGTCGCCGCCCACCGCGGCCTCCGTGCCGCCGGGATGGTAGGTGGCGGCGATGCGAAGGTCGTCCGGTTGTTCGAGCTCCTGGGGGAGGAGGGAGCGTTGGAGGGTGACGGCTGTTTCGCGCTGGCGGCGTTCGCTGGCGCGGAGGCGTTCGGCGGCTTCCGCGTGGTCGGTGACGTCCGTGGCGAAGATGAGGACGCCGCCGTCGCCCTCGGTCACGGGGGTGCAGGTGAAGGTGTAGGAGCGGCCGTCGGGGGCCTTGCGGGACTTGAGGGTGCGGGGCTTGCCGCTGCGCAGGACCTGGTCGAGGAGGGGGAGCAGGCCCAGTTCGGCGAGTTCGGGGAGGGCCTCGCGGGCCGGTTCGCCCGGAGGGCGTACGCCGAAGGCCGTGACGTAGGCGTCGTTGACGTACGCGAGGCGGTGGTCGTGGCCGTGGACGAGGGCGACCAGGGACGGGACGCGGTCCAGGACCTCGCGGACCGGCAGTTCGTCCAGGGCGGGGATCGGCTTGGCCTCGTCGGTCAGTTGTTCGGCGCGGGCCGCGGGGACGGCGCCCGGGCTCTCTCCCCGGCGGTCCTGGGTGACCGCCGCCGCGGTTTCGGTCCGCGCTGCGGCGCGGCGCTGCGTTCCGGGGAGCCGGGCGCTCCAGCGCGTGAAGTTCACGAATCCTTGCCTCGTGTCGTCGTCTTCTGCCGGCTCCGGACCAGGGCGGGGGTCTGCGGGGTGGCACCCCTGAGTCGCAGCACTGTGGGGAGAGCCTCGTGTCGGGATCGGTTCGGGGATCAGTCTGGCAGTGCGGCCGACCTGGCCGACACCCGTCAGACGCCTGCCTCGTCGGTGGAGTTCCTGGGTCCGGTCAGGACGACCCCTTCGGGTCGTCTTCCGGCCTGAGGGGATGCTTTCCACCGGCCGCGAGTTCGAACTCCGCTCGGGGATGTTCGAGCGAACCCAGGGACACGATCTCCCTCTTGAAGAGCCCCGACAGGATCCATTCGGCCAGGACACGGGCCTTGCGGTTGAAGGTCGGCACCCTGCTGAGGTGGTAGACGCGGTGCATGAACCAGGCAGGGTAGCCCTTCAGCTTGCGTCCGTAGACGTGTGCGACCCCTTCGTGGAAGCCGAGGGAGGCTACCGAGCCCGCGTACTTGTGGGCGTACGTCTCCAGGGGTTCGCCGCGCAGGGTGTGCGCGATGTTGTCCCCCAGTACCTTCGCCTGGCGCAGGGCGTGCTGGGCGTTGGGGGCGCACTCCTTGCCTTCGCCGGCGGTGACGTCGGGAACGGCTGCGGCGTCTCCCGCGGCCCACGCGTGCGTGGTGCCCTCGATGGTCAGCTCCGGGGTGCACTTCAGCCGACCGCGGCCATTGAGCGGCAGGTCGGTCGCGGCGAGTACGGGGTGGGGTTTGACGCCGGCCGTCCAGACGACCGTACGGGTGGGGAAGCGGGCGCCGTCGCTGAGGACGGCGACGCGGTCCGTGCAGGACTCCAGGCGGGTGTGCAGGCGTACGTCGATGTTGCGGCGGCGCAGTTCGGTGACGGTGTAGCGGCCCATGTCCTCGCCGACCTCGGGCAGGATGCGGTCCGAGGCCTCGACCAGGATCCACTTCATGTCCTCGGGCCGGACGTTGTGGTAGTAGCGCGCGGCGTAGCGGGCCATGTCCTCGAGTTCGCCGAGCGCCTCCACGCCCGCGTAGCCGCCGCCGACGAAGACGAAGGTGAGGGCCGCGTCACGGATCGCGGGGTCGCGGGTGGAGGAGGCGATGTCCATCTGCTCGATGACGTGGTTGCGCAGGCCGATGGCCTCTTCGACGGTCTTGAAGCCGATGCCGTGCTCGGCGAGGCCGGGGATGGGCAGGGTGCGCGAGATCGAGCCGGGGGCGAGGACGAGTTCGTCGTACGACAGCTGTTCGGTGCCTGTGCCCTCTTCCTCGGTCGCGAGGGTGGTGAGGGTCGCGGTGCGCTTGGCGTGGTCGATGGCCGTGGCCTCGCCGATGATGACCCGGCACCGGGGCAGGACGCGGCGCAGCGGTACGACCACATGGCGCGGGGAGATGGAGCCGGCGGCCGCCTCGGGGAGGAACGGCTGGTACGTCATGTACGGGTCGGGGGTGACGACCGTGATCTCGGCCTCGCCCCGCGCCAGTTCCTGTTTCAGCCTCCGCTGCAGGCGCAGGGCCGTGTACATCCCGACGTAGCCACCGCCGACAACGAGAATGCGCGCACGTTCCTTCACCATCCCATGACGCACCCGACGCTTGCGTTTGTCCACAGCCTCGACAATTTGTGTGACCGGAGCCCGTCGCCGCCACGGTTTGGCCGAATTGCCGGAGTGTGAGGAAAATCCGCAGGTCAAGGGGCGTGCGCCGGGGGGGTCGCAGGTGGCTCAATCGGGACGTAAACGACTCGTACTCCGATCGAGGGGCGCTCCGTGCGGAACGTGCCCCTTCTGAATTGACCCCCGCTCAACTATGTTCGTGTGTCGACGGGGTGTAGGGGGATGCGCTCTTCGGGTCCGTGAGTCACACACGGCGGGCTCGTTGTCCGGGCTTGTTCCGCGACGCTCCGGCTTTGCAATGACGGGGAGAGTCTCCGGGGGGAGACGTCATTACCGGGGGATCGCTTATGCATGTTCAGGATTCTCGTTGGTCTTCCGCGTCCGCCATCACAGCGGGTGGCGGGGCGGTGGGCGGCACGATGAGCGCGGCTGCGGGCAACGGGCGCGGGGACAGCTCGCGTACGACGCCGCTGCGCGTGGACGCACAGCGCAATCTGGAGCACGTGCTGCGTGCGGCGCGCGAGGTCTTCGGCGAGCTGGGGTACGGCGCGCCGATGGAGGACGTTGCGCGGCGCGCGAGGGTCGGTGTCGGCACGGTGTACCGGCGCTTCCCGAGCAAGGACGTCCTGGTGCGGCGGATAGCCGAGGAGGAGACCGCCCGGCTGACCGACCAGGCGCGTGCGGCGCTCGGCCAGGAGGACGAGCCGTGGTCGGCGCTCTCACGCTTCCTGCGCACGTCGGTGGCGTCGGGTGCGGGTCGGCTGCTGCCGCCGCAGGTGCTGCGGGTCGGGGTCGCCGAGGACGGCGCCGTGCTCGACGAGGCCCGGGTGCCGCAGCAGCGGACGCAGCCGGGCGCCGGTGAGCTGCGGTTGGTGTCCGATCAGGCTCCGGCGGTGCCGGCCGACCCGGTGGACGACGCCGGGGCCGCGGCGCTGCTCGACGTGGTGGGCCAGCTCGTGGAGCGGGCGCGCGCGGCGGGTGAGCTGCGGGCCGACGTGTCGGTGTCGGACGTCCTGCTGGTGATCGCGACGGCGGCGCCCTCGCTGCCGGATGCGGCGCAGCAGGCGGCGGCCTCGGCGCGACTGCTGGACATCCTGCTGGAGGGGTTGCGGTCGCGGCCTCAGGCGTGATCCGGCCGATGTGACGGCGGTGGCCGTGAAGAGGGTGGCCCGGAACGAGGCCGCCGACGCGACCGCTGCTCGGAACGGGGGTCAAGAGGCGGGGTGCTGCGCCGCCCTCGCCTCGAACACCATCGTGTACATCTGGGGCATTTCGAGCGCGGCACTCAACTCGCGTCCGTCGAGGGCCCTTTGAGTCTTCCCCGTACGGGCGAGGGCAAGTATCGCGGTGCCGCAAGTCCCCACGGACGAGTGGATGTCCGTACGGGTGGGTCCTGACCAAAACCCGATGTGGCACCCTGACCCGGTGTCCAGGACTTGTGGAGCCGGCAGCGGGGGCTTTCCGCGATGAGCGTTGACGGGTGGGACGAGTCACGCGGTGACGGTGACTCGGCGACTCCGCAGGTGCCGAGTCAGGGCGGACGGGCGGACCTGCCGCCGAGCGGGCCCACGGAGGGCCGCATGCAGGGGCGCGCCGAGGGCAGCGTCCCGGCGCAGCGCGACCGGCGCGAGGACAGCACGTTGCCCGCGCCGCGCGAACTGCCGCCGTCGGACGCCGACCTGATCGGCCGGATGCGCTCCGGCGACGACACGGCCTACGAGGAGCTGTACCGGCGCCACGCGGAAGCCGTGCGCCGGTACGCGCGCACCTGCTGCCGTGACGCCCATACCGCGGACGACCTCACGGCCGAGGTCTTCGCCCGCATGCTCCAGGCGGTACGCGGCGGATCCGGGCCCGAGCACGCCGTACGCGCGTATCTGCTCACCTCGATCCGGCGGGCCGCCGCGGACTGGACGAAGTCGGCGCGGCGCGAGCAGCTGGTCGACGACTTCGCGGTGTTCGCCGCGCAGACCGCGCGTGTCTCCGACGTCTCGGACGACGACACTGTGGACCTGGGCGCCGATGTGCGGGCGATGCACGAGGCCGAGCAGTCCATGGCCATGCAGGCCTTCCGGTCGCTGCCGGAGCGCTGGCAGGCGGTGCTGTGGCACACCGAGGTCGAGGACGAGTCGCCCAGCGAGGTGGCCACGCTTTTCGGGCTCGACGCCAACGGCACGCGCGTGCTCGCCAGCCGCGCCCGGGAGGGCCTCAAGCAGGCCTACCTCCAGGCCCATGTCAGCGCCAGCCTCGCCGGCGACGAGGCATGCGCCCGCTACGCCGACCGGCTCGGCGCCTACGCCCGCGGCAGCCTGCGCACCCGCGCCGAGCGAGGTCTGCGCAAGCACCTGGAGGAGTGCGCCAAGTGCCGGCTGGCCGCAGGCCAGATCAAGGAAGTCGCCGGCGGTATCCCCGCCGTCGTGCCGGTCGCGGTCATCGGCTGGTTCGGTGCGGCCGGGTACGCCAAGGCGGCCGGGCTCATCGCCGGTGGTGCCGGGGCTGGCGCGGCCGGTGCCGCGGGGGCGGCCGCGGCGGCGGGCGGCGGTTCGTCGAGCGGTGCCACCGGTGGGGCCGGCGCTGCGGGCGGCGGTTCGTCCGGCGGGGCGGGCTCCGGGGGCGGTGCGGCGGCCTCCGAGGGGCTGGGCGCGCCGGTGAAGGCCGGTATCGCGGCCGGTGTCGTCGCCGTGGCCGCTGCGGCGGCGCTCGTGCTCGCGCTGGCCGGCAACGACCGTCCGGCCCACAAGGAGGACGCCAAGCAGCCCCCCGCCCCCTCCCCCATCGTCGAGGACACACCGACGCCCCAGCCGCCGAAGGAGGAGCCCACGCCGCGGCCTCCGGCGATCGTCCCGGCCGTGGAGCCGAAGCAGCCCCCGACGCCAACCCCTGAGCCGTCACCCACCCGCACGTCCGGTGCGACGCCCACGCCTTCCCCGACGGCGCCCCCGACCCCGGCCCCCACTCCGCCCCCGACCCCGACGCCCACCCCGACTCCGACGCCCCCGCCCACACCGGCCGTCTACCAGTGGAGCGAGCTGTCGTACGACGTCGCCGGCGACGGTACCGAGCCCGAGATGCGGATCGGCGAGAGCAGCTGGGTCTGGCAGCGGTACGGCGTGTCGATCGCCGACCAGCGGTATGCGCACGGCGTCACCGTGCACGGCCGGTCCTCCGTCACCATCGACCTCAACCGGGAGTGCTCCGCATACGACGCGATGGTCGGCGTCGACGACACGACCCTGGGGCTCGGCGCGTTCTCCTTCTCCGTCTACGGCGACGGGGCCCGGCTGTGGCGGTCCGGAGTGCTCAAGGGCGGGGACCCTGCGGTGCCCGTCCATGTGAACCTCACCGGGCGCCGGACCGTACGGCTGGTGGTCGAACCGCACAGCACCTTCGACACGGTGCTGCTGGCCGACTGGGCGGAGTCCAAGTTCCGCTGCGTGTAAGGCGGTTCTGCCGGCCCGGTCCGCGGCCTACGGCGCCTGCTCGGCGGGGTGGTGAAGGGCGCGCACGGCCTCGGCGAGGTCGCGCAGGACGTCGTCCCGGGTGAGGGCGGCACCCCGCGCGTGTTCGGCGGCGAACCGGTCGGCGCCCAGTGCGGTGCGGGCGGCGGTCTCGGCCCGCTCGGCGTTCGCCCGCTCCGGCTGCGGGCGTGGATGGCCGCGGCGCCACTGCTCCGAGGCGGCGAGCAGGCGGGCCGCCCGCGGATGGTCGCCGAGACGGCTCAGCAGATCGGCCGCGGCCTCCGCGAGAGCCGCCGTGATCATGTCGGCAACCCGGTTCTCCACGGCCAGGTGGAGCGTGTCGGCCAGGAGGGGCAGCCCTCGCTCCGGACCCGACTCGGCCGTCACTACCAGGGCGTCGATCGCGTTCAGCATCACCATGAAATGGGGCGGCGGTGTGCCGCGCGCGATCTCCGCGCGGGCCGCTTCGCACATCTCACGCGCGCATGCCGTGTCCTTGTCGTCCAGCGCGATCTGGGCCCGCATCAGCAGGACGAACGCCCGGGAGTCCGCCACGCCGTACCGGTCCGCCGCGGCGCTCGCCTCGTCCAGCGCGGTCAGCGCGGCCGTACGGTCGCCCGAGCGGTAGGCGATCTCGGCGAGCCGCGCGACGAGGAACGGCGTCTCGGCGTACGCGCCCACCTCCTGGGCCAGGCGCAGCGCCTCCTCGTACTCGCCCTTGGCCTCCTCGAGGCGGCTGCGTGTCATGGCGGTCTCGCCGGCCGCGCTGCACACCTGGGCCCGCATCCAGCGGTCGCCGACCCGGCGGCTGAGCACCCTCAGCTCGGCGAGGTCGTCGTCGATGCCCGCCATGTCGCCGTGTGAGTCGACGACCAGGTGCGTACGGAACATCAGCAGGACGCCGATCTCCCAGTCACCGCCGTGGACACGGCAGTTGGCGACGGCTCTGTCCATGTCGGCCTTCATGTCCCGCGAACTGGTCAGGTAGAAGGCGGTCAGCGGCCAGACCAGCCCCGGGAGCCGCGCCGCTGATGGGCCTCCGCGCTCGTAGAAGGCCCGCACCCGCATCAGGTAGCGCCGCATCCGCTCGTTCAGCAGTGTGTCGATCGGCTCGGTCTCGGACTTGAGGAAGAGGTGCAGCAGCCGGAGGTCCATGCGCGGGACGTGCAGTGGGTGGGGGGAGTGCCGGGAGTGCTCTTCCTGGGCGGCGAGGAAGACGTCGATCGGGTCGGGGGCGGCGGTCAGGGGATCATCTGGGGCTTTGGGGGAATCGGCGGCGGCCTTCGGGGAATCGTCGGGCGCGTTCGGGGAAGCGGCGGCGGCTTTCAGGCAATTGTGAGGGGCCTTCGGGTAGTCGACACCTCCGGTGTCCAAGGCCGCCCCCAGCCGCAGGATCCGGTCGATCCAGGCGGTGCCCTCGTGGCGGTAGTTGCGCAGCCACCAGAACCAGCCCATGGCGAGCGCGATGGACGCGGCATCCGCTTCGTCGCCGGCCGTGAGGGCGCGGTCGAGGGCAGCGCGGATGTTGTCCAGCTCCGTCTCCAGGCGGGAGATCCAGGGGAGTTGACCGGCCGAACGCAGCAGCGGCTCGGCCTCCTCGACGAGCGCGCGCACCCACGCGCGGTGCCGGCGCTCGGCCGCCAGACGCAGCTCGGGGACCTCGGCGGCGCGCTCGACGGCGTATTCGTGGATGGTCTCCAGCATGCGGTACCGCATGCCGTCGGAGCCGTCCCGCTCGCACGGGGCGGCCACGATCAGGGACTTGTCGACGAGCGCGCCGAGGAGGTCCGCGACCGGCCCGGTGCACACGGCCTCCGCCGCCGCTAGGTCCCAGCCGCCCGCGAAGACGGACACCTCGCGCAGCACCGTCCGCTCCCGCTCGTCGAGCAGTTCCCAGGACCAGTCGACGACGGCGCGCAGGGTCTGCTGGCGGGGCAGGACCGTGCGGCTTCCGGAGGTGAGGAGGCGGAAGCGGTCGTCGAGGCGGTCGGCGATCTGGCGGGGTGTGAGCAGCCGTAGCCGGGCCGCCGCCAGCTCGATGGCGAGCGGCAGTCCGTCGAGGCGGCGGCAGATCTCCGCGACGGCCTCCTGGTCGCGTGGGTCACGCAGCACGGCGGCGTCGGGGCGGACGGCCGCCGCGCGCTCCGCGAAGAGGCGGTGCGCCTGGTCGGGGAGCAGGGGCTCGACCGGGCGCACCGACTCGCCGGGGACGCCCAGGGGTTCGCGGCTGGTGGCGAGGACGGTGAGCCCTGGGCAGTGGGTGAGCAGGGTTTCGGCGAGGGTGGCCGCTGCGCCGATGACATGTTCGCAGTTGTCAAGGATCAGGAGTTGGCTGCGCGGGGCGCAGTACTCGATCAGCAGGGCGAGCGGGTCGTCCTGCGGGGCCGTCAGCTCGTTGGTCATGAGCACGGTCTCGCGCAGACCGAGCGCGTTGACCACCGCGCCTGGTACCGCCTCCGGCCGGTCGAGCGGGGCGAGCTCGACGAGCCATGCCTGCGGGAGGCCGGCGGCGGCTTCCTCGGCGAGACGGGTCTTGCCAGAGCCGCCCGGTCCGGTGAGCGTGACCAGTCGGGCCCTGTGCAATTCGGAACGGATGGCGGCGAGTTCGAGTTCCCGGCCCACGAAAGAGGTAAGGCGTGGACGGAGGTTGCCGAGGCGTTCGGGGTGGTGAGTGGAGGGCGGGGTGGGGTGGGCGTGAAGCTGGAGCTGGGGGGACGTGTCACGAGGGGTCACGGGGGCCGGCTCGCGGACTGACCGGCGAGCCGTCTCGGGCAGTGTCTCGGGGGCGGCTGGGTTCAGTAGCTCGGTGTGCAGGGCGCGGAGTTCGGGGCCGGGGTCGGTGCCGAGGCCGTCGGCGAGGGCCTGGCGGGCGGTTTCGTACGCGGCGAGTGCGTCGGCGGCGCGGCCCGTGTCGCGCAGGGCGCGGATCAGGAGGGCGTGCAGCGGTTCGTCGTACGGGTGCGCCGCGGTCAGTTCCTTCAGCTCGGGTACGGCGTGTTGGGCGCGGCCGAGTCGCAGGTCCGCCTCGGCGCGGGCTCGGGTGGCCTCCAGGCGCAGGGCCTCCGGGCGGGTCGCGGCGGCGGTGCGGTCGGGGAGGTCGGCCAGGGCGGGGCCGCGCCACAGGGCGAGGGCGGTGGTGAGGTCGTGGGCGGCGGTGGCGGGGTCGCCGTGGTCGAGGGCGGAGGTGGCCTGGCGTACGAGGCGTTCGAAGACGAAGAGGTCTACGTCGTCCTTGGTCGCCGTGAGTCGGTAGCCGCCGGGGGCTGAGGTGACGGCGGACTTGCCGAGTGTGCGGCGTAGGCGGCCGATCAGGGCCTGTAGGGCGGCCGGGGCGTCCTGGGGTGGGGCGTCGGGCCAGACCTCGTCGATCAGGGTGTCGGGGGTGGTGGGGTGGCCGGGGCGTAGGGCGAGCGCCGTGAGCAGGGCGCGGAGGCGGGGGCCGCCGACGGGTATGACGGTGCCGTGGTCGTCTTCCGCCTGGGTGACGCCCAGGATTCTGTACCGCACTTGGTCATTGTCGCGGGGGTGGCTTTGGGGGGGCACGGGTTTCGTCGGGGCACAGGTTTCGTCGGGGTGCGGTGGTCGGGCGGGTGCGGGCCGGGAGGGTTCTCGCCCCCGCCGCCCCTACCCGTCCCATCCTGAAGGGGCTCCGCCCCTTCGACCCCGCCAGGGGGCGGAGCCCCCTGGACCCCCGCCGGCCCTTAAAGGGCCTTGTCCTCAAACGCCGGACGGGCTGGATGACGCGGGCCGGCGTCCAGGAGCGGAAGTCCTCAAGCGCCGGGCCGGCTCGAGGTAGCTGGGTCGGCGGCGAAAGGTGGTGGTTCGCTCCTACACCCGCCGTGCCGCCGCCCCCGCCCCCAGTGCCCCCCGTTGCGGCCTGATCCCTGCCGGTACCGCTCGTTGGCGGGCGGGGGTTCCTGTCCAGCAGGTGCCGCGGCGGGCCAGGAGGCGGTGTAGCCAGAGTTCCAGGGAGACCAGGTCTGCCAGGCCGTCCAGAGGAAGGGGCTCGCCCTCGGCTGCTGCGCGGAGGGCCTTGCGGACCACTCGGGCTTCCACCAGGCCCGCCTGGGCGAGGAGGGGGGTGCCGAACAGGGCCATGAGGGAGTCGGCTGCCACCCTCAGGCCCGTTCGCGCGGCCACTGCTGCCGATGCGTGGGAAGGGGCGCCCCAGCCGGGTGGGAGGTCGGCGACCCCGGCGCCCTCCAGGACCGTTCGGAGGATGGCCGCGCGGGCGCCCGGTTGGACGCGCAGGGCCTCGGGGAGGGCGCGGCAGGCGCGGACGACCTGGTTGTCGAGGAACGGGGTGTGCAGGCGTTGGGAGCGGATCTCGGCGGCCTGTTCCAGAACGCGGATGTCCGATGCGTGACGGGCCAGTGCAGCACGCGCGCGATAGTCGCCGGGACGCTGGCCTGGGCCGACGCCGTTGCGGCTCGTCGCCGCCTGCAGGCGAACCGATACTTCAGCGAGCGCCTCGCCGGTCAGCCAGCGTGCCGCCGGGCCCGGTCTGGCCCAGGTGAGCGCGGCGAGCGACGCCCCCACGGCACCTCCGGGCTCGTCGAAGCGGCGGTGGAGGAGGCGGTCCGCCAGGGATTCCAGGCCGGTGCGGTAGGGGGTGCGGGCCAGCTTCCGTGCCGCGCCGTACACGCGCGCGGGGACCAGCACCGAGCCGTCCGCCTTCGCCAGGGCCGCGACCGGGCGGACCAGGTGGCGGCGTTTGCGGTCCATCAGGAGGTCCGCCAGGCGGGCCGGGTGGGCGTCGAGGACCTGGCGGGCGCCGTAGCCAGTGAAGTGGTCCGCGCTGCCCGACGCCAGGCGCGCGCGGTGCCTGGCCGCCGTGACCAGGCTCGGGCCCGGCTCGTCCGTCAGCGGGCCGTCCAGGTCGGCGTACGGCAGTGTCTCCTCGCCGCCGGTGACCACCACGTGGTGCAGGCGGGGGTTGGCCGCCAGGGTGCCCGCTCGTTCCAGTTCGGCCTCACGGCCGCCGACCGCCAGGTCGTTGAAGGTCACGGCAAGCAGCCGCTCCCCCGCGCCCGTGCCGTGGCCCAGCACTGTGCCCGGCATTCCCGGCAGGCCGGCGGCCAGCAGCGCCAGGGTGCCTGAAGCCGGCCCTCCGGACAGGTCGGCCCCTATGCCCGGTACCGGCATCCCGCGCGCGGCACGTCGTTCGGCGGGGCCCATGCCGGGGACGGGGCCTGGGTCTATGTCGGCGCCGGGGACGTGGCGCGGTGCCGACAGACGCGCGCGTACCGCCTCCACCAGGGCATCGCGTACGGCGTCCACCGCGCTGTCCGGGTCCGCGGTGGGTGCCGCCACCGCCAGCGAGGCGACCGGCTCGTACCCGGCGATCTCGCGTGCTCCGGCGCGGAGGATCAGCGCATGCCCCGGCGGAATGCGGCGTACGCCGTCGTACGGCGTGGAGTCGTGCAGGGCCGCCGGTACGTCCGGGGCCGCGAGCAGCGCGGCGAGGTGCCCGAAGTCGAGGTTGGCCTCGATGAGGTCGGCGAGGGGGAGCGCGGCCGTCGCATAGGCCGTACCGCCCGCCCAGGGGGTGTAGAACACGGGCCGCGCGCCCGCCAGATCGCCGCACACCGTGATCCTGCGGCCGACCTGGACAACGGCCGTGTAGCTGCCGGACCACGCCGTCAGATGCCGAAGTGCGCCTCCGCGCGCGGCGAACAGACCAACCCGCAGTTGCTCGTCGCTCGCTCCGCATGTGCCGAGCACCGCGATCCGGGTCTGGGCGTCGGCCTTCACCACGCGCACCTCGTCCGGGCGCCAGTCGCCGACCGCCCACAGCGGATCCGGGTCACCCCACAGGAGTTGGGACCCCACCGGGTGCACGGTCTCACCGTCGCTTCCGGTGGCCCCCGCGGAACCGATCCCGGCGGCCACCGCGGCGGTGCTGCTCCATCCCACCAACCACCGCATCGACGCCTCCACAGGCTGTGGACAACCAGTGCACCGTACGAACCGGTTCACCATGCTGCCATGAAGGACGCGCGCCGGAGGGGCGGCGGAGCCGCTCGAGATCCGGGAATGCGCCCGTGCCTGCGCCCCCGTGCCGGGCCGGGCGCCGGCCGAACACCCGGACGGGGCAAGGAGATCCACGCGCGCGGGGCGAGCGGAGACCAGGAGGTCTGCGACGCGAATGCGCCCCCGATACGCTCCCCAAAAACGCCCTTCGCGCCCTCAAGTTCCGTGGTGGGAGCGGTAATCCCGCACGAGAGGCGGGGTCGATTTTCGGCCAAATCGGCGCCGCAGGGACAGGCTCACGCACGCTCCGTACAAGCCCTGCGGACTACTCGCCGTGCTCGCCGCGCGCGCAGTCCGGGGAACGGAGTGCGCCCCCCGGACCGTTCCGCCGCCCGCGGGGATGGAGGCGGCGGAATCCCCCAGCCCACTGGATCCAGTACAGCGGGCCGACCCACGCACGAGTCATGGAACCGCTCCCCCGATGGCTGGAGAAGAGCGCACGGACGGGCGCACAGCCACACAACGGGAGCACGCCACAACTGTCCGTACAGAGGCCGCACTTCAGTACGAACCACAATCCCGCCATCCGGAACAATGCCCCTTAACGCTTGGGATGCGGCGAACTACGCTGGGTTTACGAATGCCGCGTGGTTATGCCAGCGCGGCAGCCGTCTGTGTCGAGGGGTGGCGCATGTCCAGGGAGCAACGCGGGCCGAACGAAAAACTCGGCGCCGTTCTCGCCCTCGCGGGAATCAGCAACGCAGGACTCGCACGACGCGTCAACGACCTTGGCGCTCAGCGGGGACTGACTCTTCGCTACGACAAGACGTCGGTGGCGCGCTGGGTGTCGAAAGGCATGGTGCCGCAGGGCGCCGCGCCGCACCTCATCGCCGCCGCCATCGGCCAGAAGCTCGGCCGCCCGGTGCCGCTCCACGAGATCGGCCTGGCGGACGCGGACCCCGCACCCGAAGTGGGCCTCGCCTTCCCCCGGGACGTCGGACAGGCGGTGAAGTCGGCGACGGAGCTCTACCGTCTCGACCTCGCCGGGCGCCGCGCCGGCTCCGGCGGCATATGGCAGTCGCTGGCCGGTTCGTTCGCAGTAAGCGCATACGCAACGCCTGCCTCACGGTGGCTGATAACCCCGGCCGACAGTTCGGTGGCGCGCGAGGCGAGCACCTCCGAGGGCTCCGGCGCACCGCTCAAAGTCGGCCACAGCGATGTGCAGAAGCTGCGGGAGGCCGCCGAGGACGCCAGGCGCTGGGACTCCAAGTACGGAGGCGGCGACTGGCGTTCGTCCATGGTGCCCGAGTGCTTACGGGTGGAGGCGGCACCGCTGCTGCTGGGCTCGTACTCCGACGAGGTGGGCCGTGCCCTGTTCGGGGCGAGTGCCGAACTCACGCGGCTCGCCGGGTGGATGGCCTTCGACACCGGTCAGCAGGAGGCCGCCCAGCGGTACTACATCCAGGCGCTGCGGCTCGCGCGCGCGGCGGCCGACGTACCCCTCGGTGGGTACGTCCTGGCGTCGATGTCGCTCCAGGCGACCTACCGGGGCTTCGGCGACGAGGGCGTCGACCTCGCGCAGGCCGCCCTCGAACGCAACCGTGGCCTCGCCACGGCCCGCACCATGAGCTTCTTCCGGCTCGTCGAGGCACGCGCGCACGCACGCGCGGGTGACGCGCAGGCGGCGGGAGCCGCGCTGAAGGCGGCGGAGGGCTGGCTCGAACGGTCCCGGGAGGGTGACAACGATCCGTCTTGGCTCGGGTTCTACTCCTACGACAGGTTCGCCGCGGACGCCGCCGAGTGCTATCGGGACCTGAAGGCTCCACGGCAGGTGCGGCGGTTCACGGAGCAGGCGCTGTCGAAGCCGACGGAGGAGTTCGTACGGTCGCACGGGCTGCGGCTCGTCGTTTCGGCGGTCGCCGAGCTCGAGTCGGGCAATCTCGATGCGGCGTGCGAGCAGGGCGTGCGGGCGGTGGAGGTCGCGGGGCGGATATCTTCTGCGCGCACTACCGAGTACGTGAAGGATCTTCTTCATCGGCTTGAGCCGTATGGGGACGAGCCGCGGGTTGTGGAGTTGCGGGAGCGGGCTCGGCCGCTTCTCATGGCTCCGGCGTGAGCGCTCCGCTTCGGGGGGCGGGTGCCTTCTCGTCTGCCTGGTTTTTGTCGCTTGCAGGTGCAGGTTGTCCGTGGTTGATCGCGCCCACGCGGGTGGGGCCGCATATCAGCAGAGTCCCGCGCCCCTTTTCCGGCGCTGCAGTCCCCTGGGTTTGAAGGCGTTGTCAGTGGCGCAGTGCACTATCGAAGCCGGAGGTGGTGCAGGTGGCGGGGCAGGTGCGGTCTGTCGGCTACGACTGTGATGTGCTCGTGATCGGTGGGGGGATCGTCGGGCTGTCCACCGCGTACGCGATCACGCGTGCCGCGCCGGGGACGCGGGTGACCGTGCTGGAGAAGGAGCCGGGGCCCGCCCGGCATCAGACGGGGCGCAACAGCGGGGTCATCCACAGCGGGATCTACTACCGGCCTGGGTCGCTGAAGGCGCGGTACGCGGTGCGGGGCGCCGCCGAGATGGTCAAGTTCTGCGCGGAGTACGGCGTCGCGCACGCCGTCACCGGCAAGCTGATCGTCGCGACGGAGCGGGAGGAGCTGCCGCGGCTGCACGCGCTGGTGCAGCGCGGGCGGGAGAACGGGATTCCGGTGCGGGAGCTGGGCGCCGCGCAGATCTCGGAGTACGAGCCCGAGGTGCGGGGGCTCGCGGCGATACACGTCGGGACGACGGGCGTGTGCGACTTCGTCGGGGTCGCCCGGCAGCTGGCCGAGGCGTCGGGGGCGGAGATCCGGTACGGCGCCGAGGTCGAGCGGGTCGACCGGCGGGCGGAGCTGGGGGTCGCCGTACGGACCACGCGCGGGGACGTCGTGCGGGGGCGGGTGCTGGTGAACTGTGCCGGGCTGTACTGCGACGAGGTGGCCCGGATGACAGGGGACGAGCCGGGGGTGCGGATCGTGCCGTTCCGGGGCGAGTACTACTCGCTGGCGCGGCCCGAGCTGGTGCGGGGGCTGGTGTATCCGGTGCCGGATCCGGCGTTCCCGTTCCTCGGGGTGCATCTCACGCGCGGGATCGACGGGGATGTGCACATCGGGCCCAACGCGGTGCCGGCGCTGGCCCGGGAGGGGTACGGGTGGGGGGTCGTACGGCCGCGGGAGGTCGGGGTGACCGTGGCTTGGCCCGGGGTGTGGCGGATGGCTCGGCAGCACTGGCGGTACGGGGCGGGGGAGCTGCGGCGATCGGTGTCCAAGGGGGCGTTCACGGAGGCGGTGCGGAGGTTGTTGCCTGCGGTGACGTCCGATGATCTGGTGCCTGCGGCGGCGGGGGTGCGGGCGCAGGCGGTGTTGCGGGACGGGTCGCTGGTGGATGACTTTCTGATCAGGGAGGGGGCTCGGGCGGTGCATGTGTTGAATGCGCCGAGTCCTGCGGCTACGGCCTCGCTGCCGATCGGGCGGGAGGTTGCGCGGCGGGTGGTGGCGGTGCTGGAGGGTGTTTGAGCGGGTGGGTGCGGTGCCGGTGCCGGCTGCCTGGGGTTTTCTCGCCCCCGCCGCCCCTACCCGTCCCATCCTGAAGAGGCTCCGCCCCTTCCACCCCGCCAGGGGCCTGCCGCCCCCTGGACCCCCGCTTCGGCCCCGAAAGGGCCTCGTCCTCAAACGCCGGACGGGCTGAATGACGCGGACCGGCGTCGAGAAGCGGAAGCCCCTACGGGTGGGCGGGGGCCAGGGATGGCGGCGCCTTCTCCTCGAGCGCCAGACAGGCCGGAAGTGCTGGTCAGACGCAGGCCGTGGAAAGCCGTGTGCTTCGAGTCCTGCGGATGGCGTACTATGGACTCACCGACGCGGGGTGGAGCAGCTCGGTAGCTCGCTGGGCTCATAACCCAGAGGTCGCAGGTTCAAATCCTGTCCCCGCTACTGAAGGCTCAGGGCCGGAACTGATCAGTTCAGTTCCGGCCCTGAGTGTTTTTCTCCCGCGCCCCCTCCCGACTCCCGTCGGCCCCACTCGCCCGGTCGGCCCTCCCCACTCGCCCTCCGCCCCCGCTTCGGAAACGCTGGTGGCGTGGAGGAACGGCGGATCTCGTACGCACGCCGGTTCGTCCGGCTGCTGCCGGCCCTGTCGATCGGGGCCGGGGGCGTGTACGACTACGCCACCCCGACGGATTTCACCGGCGCCCCCTTCTTCACCGCCGCGCCCCTGGTCGCCGCCCCGCTCTACACGCAGCGCGGCACGGTCGTCACAGGCCTGGTCGCCTTCGCCGTACTGCTCGGGCTCCGCATTCATCTCGGCGGCCTCCCCCGGGCGGAGGTGATCACCGAGCTGGTCACCGTGGTGGTCGTCTGCGTGCTCGCCGTCCTCATCAACCTTCTCGTCCGCCGCAGCAACGAGCGCCTCGCCTCCGCACGCGAGATCGCCGAGGCGGCCCAGCGCGCCGTCCTGCCGGAGCCCGCCGAGCGGATCGGAGGGTTCCAGATCGCGGCCAGGTACGAGGCGGCGCAGAAGGGCGCCTCCATCGGCGGTGACCTGTACGCCGTGCAGGACAGCCCGCACGGTGTACGGGTCGTCGTGGGGGACGTACGCGGCAAGGGCATGGGTGCCGTGGGGGCCGTCGCCGTCGTCATCGGGGCCTTCCGGGAGGCCGCCGAGCAGGAGGCCACTCTGGAGGCAGTGGCACAGCGGCTGGAGCGGGCGCTGGCGCGCGAGCGTATGCGGCGCGAGGGAGTCGAGTCCTACGAGGGGTTCACCACCGCCGTACTCGCCGAGCTGCCGCACGGCAACGGGATCGTGCGGCTCGTCAACCGCGGGCACCCACCGCCCCTGCTGCTGTACGCCGACGGCAGCGTGCGCTCGCTGCTCGCCACCGAGCCCGCGCTGCCGCTGGGCATGGCGGAGCTCGGCGCCTGGCCCGACCGGGCCGAGGAGGCCGACTTCGTGAGCGGATCCACGCTGCTGCTGTACACCGACGGCCTGTCCGAGGCGCGGGACGAGAACGGACGGTTCTACGACCCCGAGGTGGGTCTCGCGGGGCAGCGGGCCGACGCACAGCGCGAGCCGGCCGCGCTCCTCGGTGCGCTCGCCGCGGAGGTGCGCCGGCACTCCGGGGACGGGATGGCGGACGACATGGCCCTCATCGCCGTACGACGACCGTGATCGTTCTCACCAAGGGTGATCGGGCGACCGCCCTCCGCATAACAACTGACATACCGTCAATACCTGTGTGGCTCCCGAGCCTCGGCCAACTCGCCCGATTTAGGCCGCTCATGACCCCTAAGTCCCGCTGAAAATAGTTAATGATCAAGCGGAACAGCTTGGAATCCGCACCTCGCGTCTATTAACGTTCGATAACGCAGCGCGGTCGTCCCAGCCGTCACAAGAGATGGCTCCGTGCGCACGCGCCGAATCCCGCAAGGGAGCCGGGGAACCACCACCCTGGGGTGAATCGCGCGGATTCCGCCGTGAAGTCACGGACGGTATACGCGCGTAGGAGACCTTCCTGCTCCGAACCCGTCAGCTAACCCGGTAGGCGAGAAGGAAGGAAAGGAGTACGCCCACGTGGCGTCCAACAGGCCTGCTACGCAAGCCCCGTTCGTGCCGAGTCAGCGCAGCACCGACACCTTCGGCTACGACAGCTACCGCACCGACGAGGGCCCGTTCGAGGAGTGGAACCCCACCGCGGAGTCCATTCGTCCGGTCCGTGGCAGGCATCGCGTCGCCAAGCAGCGCGGCGGGGGACTCGCGCGCAGCTCCACGGTTCTCGGCGTCGGCGTCATAGCCGCCGTCGGCGCGGGCGGCATGGCCAGCGCGCAGAGCGGCAAGCCGCCGGTCGCCATCACCATGCCCGACCTGCCGCTGATCTCCGACGACGACTCCTCCGCCGCCGAGGACTCCGCGACCGCGCTGAGCACCATGGGCGAGACCACCGAGGAGACCACCCAGGGCACCAGCGACGCCGGTGAGGCGCTGCGGGCCCGGATCATCGCCCAGGTCGAGCAGCAGCAGGACCAGATCCAGAACAAGGCCGCCGCCGAAGCGGTCGCCGCCGCCGAGAAGGAGGCCGCCGCCGCGGCCGCCAAGGCGGAGAAGGAGGCCGAGGCCAAGGCCGCCGCCGCCAAGGCCAAGGCCGAGGAGGAGGCCCGCAAGAAGGCCGAGGCCGAGCGCCTCGCCGAGCTGGCCAAGCAGTACACGCTGCCGACCTCCTCGTACACCATCACCTCGACCTTCGGTCAGGCCGGCGCCTACTGGTCGTCCGGCTACCACACGGGCCTCGACTTCGCCGCCCCGTCCGGCACGCTGATCAAGGCGGTCCACTCCGGCACGATCACGTTCGCCGGCTGGGACGGCTCGTACGGCTACAAGACCGTGCTGACCCTCGACGACGGCACCGAGCTCTGGTTCGCGCACCAGTCCTCGATCAGCGTCAGCGTGGGCCAGAAGGTCAACACGGGCGACGTCATCGGCCGCGTGGGCGCCACCGGCAACGTGACCGGTGCCCACCTCCACCTCGAGGTGCACCCCGACGGCAGCACGAGCGGCATCGACCCGATGGCGTGGCTGCAGAGCAAGGGCCTCACGCCCTGAGGTTCACCCGCTTCCGAGACCGCGTTTCGGATGCCCCGGCCTTTGATCCCGGTTCCGATCCCCCGGCGGTCCTGACGGCTACCCCCCACGTCAGGGCTGCCGGTTTCCGGAGCGCCGGGGTCCGCTTGTTTACGGGAAATTTGCGGGCGTCCCGGAAGACCGGGCTCCGCCAAGCGCGTTGATGTCGAGCATGACTTCTCTTCGCAAGCTCGGCTCCTCCGACCTCGAGGTCTCCCCGCTCTCCCTCGGCGGCAACGTCTTCGGCTGGACCGCCGACGAGGACCGGTCCTTCGCCGTCCTCGACGCCTACACGGCGGCCGGCGGCAACTTCATCGACACGGCCGACTCGTACTCGGCCTGGGTCGAGGGCAACGCGGGCGGCGAGTCCGAGACCATCATCGGCAAGTGGCTGCGGGCGCGCGGCAACCGGGACGACGTCGTCATCGCCACGAAGGTCAGCCAGCACCCCGACTTCCAGGGCCTGTCCGCCGCCAACATCAAGGCCGCCGCGGACGCCTCGCTCCGCCGCCTCGGCACCGACCGCATCGACCTCTACTACACCCACTTCGACAAGCCCGAAGTCCCGGTCGAGGAGATCATCGGCGCGCTGGACGAGCTGGTGAAGGCGGGCAAGGTACGGCACATCGCCGCCTCCAACATCTCCGCCGAGCGGCTGCGGGCGTCCCTGGACTTCTCCGACCGCGAGGGCCTCGCCCGGTACGTCGCCCTGCAGCCCCACTACAACCTGGTCTCCCGCGACACCTACGAGGGCGAGCTCCAGGACCTCGCCGAGCGGGAAGGCCTCGCGGCGGTCCCGTACTACGCCCTGGCGTCCGGCTTCCTCACGGGCAAGTACCGCGCCGGTACGACGGTGGGGAGCCCGCGCGCCCAGGGCGCCGGCAGGTACCTGGAGACGGAGCGGGGCCGCAACGTGCTCGCCGTCCTCGACGAGATCGCCCAGGCCCACGAGGCGCCGGTGGCCACGGTGGCCCTGGCCTGGCTGGCGTCCCGGCCGACGGTCGCGGCCCCGATCGCCTCGGCCCGGACGGTCGAGCAGCTGCCGGCACTGCTGGGCGTGGCGGAGCTGAGGCTGACGGACGGGCAGCTGGAGAAGCTGACGGCCGCGTCGGCCTGAGTCCTTCAGCCCGCCTGGGGTGCTGCCCCCTGGCGGGGTCGGAGGGGCGCAGCCCCTGAAGGCCGGGACGGGTAGGGGCGGCGGGGGCGAGACCGACACCGGCCCGCCCGCCGCCTACTACGGTCACGTCCGATACGGGTTGTACGCGGGGTACGGCACCCCTCCGTACCCCTGCCCGTACATCTGTCCGTACATCTGTCCGTACGGCTGCCAGTGACCCGGCGCCGGATATCCATACGTCGGCCAGACCTGCGCGGCATTCAGCGCGGGGCGTGCGAAAGCGCGGCGCCCCCACAGCTCGTGCAGCAACTCCCGTTCCCGTACGACGAAGTCGGCGCCGGCCCGTCCGCGGCGCCCCCGGTGCCGTAGGAACGCCAGCGACGTGGCGTACGCCTCGTACTGCGCCACCGCCCGGGCCGCCTCCCGCCCGCCGTGGCGCCGCGCGTACTGCCGGGCCACCCGCCGGGCCCGCATCGAGCCGAGCGCGAACGGCTCGCCCGGGGTCAGCCACCCGGCGGCGACGTATGCGGGCAGTTCCTCGCGCACGGTCCTCAGCTCGCGCTGCCGGGTCCAGATCACGAGCCAGGTCAGCAGGCCGAACGTGGGGACCATGAAGGCCGCGTAGACGGCGAAGAACCCGTACTCGCCGAGGGCCGACGAGCCGTTCCAGGTGGCGTGCATGCCCATGGCGAGCAGCAGCCCGGAGATCGGGAGGAGCACGCGGCGCAGGTGCTGTCGTGGGCCGGACAGCGCCGCGATGCCGAAGCCGATGCCGGTGAGGACGGTGAAGAGGGGGTGCGCGAAGGGCGACATGATGACGCGGACGAAGAAGGTCGCCGCGGTGACGGAGGCGATGCCGCTGTCGCCGGAGAGCTGGTCGGTGCCGAAGGCGGTGCCGAGGTAGAGGATGTTCTCGGTGAAGGCGAAGCCGGTGGCGGTGACACCGGCTATCACCACGCCGTCGACGATTCCGGTGAAGTCCTGTCTGCGGAAGAGGAAGACGAGCAGGACGGCGGCCGCCTTGGCCGTCTCCTCCACGATGGGCGCTATGACGGTCGCGCCGAGGGTGTCCGCGTGCGACGGATCGGCCGTCGCGGTCGCTATCCATCTGGTCGCGAAGCTGTTGGCGACGATCGCTATCAGCGCCGCCGCGCAGGCGCCCCAGGCGAAGGAGAACAGCAGGTTGCGCCAGGGGCCCGGTTCGACGCGGTCCAGCCACCGGAAGGAGGCGACCAGCAGCGGCACCGGCAGCACGGCGAGCCCGAGTCCGACCAGGAACCCTTCGGTGCCGGTCTGCTCACGCACCAGGGCGAGGATGACCAGCCCGGAGAGCGCGAGCAGGGTGCTGAGCGCGCCGTAACGCACCCAGCGCTTCTGCCACCAGTGCGCGTGCCGCAGTGCGCCGCCGGCGGGACCGGTGGGGTGCGTCGGGTACGGGGGACAGGTGGCCACGGCATTGACCCTAACGAGACGGGGGCGCCGCCCGCAGCAGCGCGAGGGGTTCCGGCGCCGGTGGGGGTGCTGTCGATGCTGCTTTAGATGCCCTGCAGATGCTGTTGTCGGTGCTCTTGTACGCGCTCTTGTAAGTGCTGTTCTTCCCGCTGTTCTTCCCGCTGTTCCTACCGCTGTACGCGGCGGAAGAGCAGGTCGTTCACCACATGACCCTTGTCCAGTCCCTGCCCCTCGAAACGGGTCAGCGGACGGGACTGCGGACGCGGCGCGAACCCGCCGTCGGCCTGGGTGTTCTCGAAGTCGGGGTGTGCGGTCAGCACTTCGAGCATCTGTTCGGCGTACGGCTCCCAGTCGGTGGCGCAGTGCACGAGGGCTCCGGGCTTCAGCCGGGTCGCGGCGAGGCTGAGGAACTCGGGCTGGATGAGGCGCCGCTTGTGGTGCCGCTTCTTGGGCCAGGGGTCGGGGAAGTAGACGCGCAGCCCGTCGAGCGAGTCGGGGGCGAGCATCTCGCGCAGCAGGATGATGGCGTCGCCGTTGCCGACGCGCAGGTTGGTGAGCCCGTTCCGGTCGGCGAGGCCCAGCAGATTGCCCTGACCGGGGGTGTGCACGTCGACGGCGAGGATGTTGGTGCCGGGATCGGCGGCGGCCATCTGGGCCGTGGCCTCCCCCATCCCGAAGCCGATCTCCAGAACGACCGGATTGCTGTTCCCGAACAGCTCACCGAGGTCGACGACGCGCTGCCCGTCGATGTCCAGCCCCCACTTGGGCCACAGCCGCTGCAACGCGTCCGCCTGCCCCGCGGTCACCCTGCTCCGCCGCGGCTGGAAACTCCGGATCCGCCGCTCGAAGTGCGACCCGGCGGGATCGGCCTTGGGCCCGTCCGGGAACCGGGGCTCGCCCTTGGCCCGGGTGTGCCGAATAGAGACACCCGGGAGGTGAGGGGCATGCTCGCCGGAGAGGCCGGGCTGCTCGGAGGCGCCGGGCTGCTCGGAGGCGCCGGGCTGCTCGGGGATGCCGGGGGTGCCGGGGGCGTCGGCTTCTGGGGCGTTGAGGGAGTCAGACACAGTGGGATCGATTTTACGGGGACGGCGCGGCACCAGGTTTCAGCCCGTCCGGCAGCCGGATCAGGTCAGCAGGTGACCGTTGGGAGCCTTCGCCCGCTCCTCGTACTCCGGCAGGACCAGGACGTCCACCCCCTCCCCCGCCAGCACACCGCTCCCGTCGGCCCCCGCCACGAATGTGTCCGGCTCCCGCCAAGCCGTCACCACCCGCCGTACCCCCGCCTCCAGGATCAGCCGCGCACAAGGCACAGGCCGGGACGCCCGGCGCGTGCACGGCTCCAGGCTGCTGTACACCGTCGCGGTCGCCAGCCTCGGATCCCCCGGCGCGATCTTCGCCAGCGCCGCCTCCTCCGCATGCACCACCGGATCGCCCCCTTCCCGGGAGTACCCGCGGGCCAGCTCGGTCCCGTCGGCGGCCACGACCACCGCCCCCACACTGAACGCCGTATCCGACGGCGGACACTGCGCGGCGAGCTCGCACGCCAAGGCCAGCCAGTGCCGGTCGGCCGCGGCAGGGAGGACTCCGGCGCCCGGCGCCGTCGGCTCGTAGCGCATCAGCACGACGTCCTCGATCCGCCGCGTCTCCAGCAGGCGCAGCCGTCCGCCCTGGTACCCGCCCGGCCCGAACAGCCGCGGCGCGTCCGGGTCCCCCACGAACAGCGGCGCCAGCACCAGCTGCAGCTCGTCCGCCAGCCCCTGCTGGAGCAGCTGCGTGTGGATCGTGCCACCGCCCTCGACCATCAGCCGCTCCACCCCGCGCACCTCGCGCAGGTGCTCCAGCAGGCCGCGCCAGTCGAGCTCCGCGCCCAGCGCGACCACGTCCGCCGCGACCGGCGCCCGCCGCAGCCGCTCCGCGCCCTTCTCCGTCGTACAGACGACCTTCTCGCCGCCGGTGTGCCAGAAGTTCGCCGTCGGATCCAGTTCGCCGGACGCGCTGACCGTGACCTTCAGCGGATACTCCGGCTTCCCCGCCGCGACCCGCGCCGCCCGCCGCTCGGCGGAGTTCACCAGCAGCCGCGGGTTGTCCGCGCGGATCGTGCCGGCGCCGATGAGGATCGCGTCCACGGACGCCCGTACCTCGTCGACCCGGTCGAAGTCGGCCGGGCTGGACAGGAGCAGCCGCTCCGGGGTGGTGTCGTCGAGGTAGCCGTCCAGGGAGACGGCGGCGGACAGCAGGACGTAGGGGTACGACGGCATCGGCGCGCTCTCCGGCTCGGCTTCTCGGCATCTCAGGCTTGGTTCAAGTTTGAAACAAACCTACACTGGTCGCATGACGACTCGCTGGCTCACTCCCGAAGAGCAGCGCGCCTGGCGCGCGTACATCGCCGCCGCCGCGCTCGTGGAGGACGCGCTGGACCGGCAGCTCCAGCAGGAAGCCGGCATGCCCCACCTGTATTACTCCATCCTCGCCACCCTGTCCGAGGCTCCGGAGCGCCGACTGCGCATGACCGACCTCGCGGAAGGCCTGAAGATCACCCGCAGTCGGCTGACGTACGGCGTCTCGCGGCTGGAGAAGGACGGCCTGGTGCGGCGCGAGGACTGCCGCTGGGACAAGCGCGGCAGCATCGCGACCCTCACGGACGAGGGTATGCGGGTCCTGGAGGGCGCGGCCCCGGGGCATGTCGAGACCGTACGGTCGCTGCTCTTCGACCGGCTGACCCCGGAGCAGGTCGGACAGCTGGAGGAGATCTTCACGGCGATCGGCGAGGGGTTCCAGGGGGACAGCGCGCACGCGACGCCGGATGAGGTGCCCTGGCGGCGGCGTTCCGGCAAATCCTGTTCGTAACGCCCCTTGTACGGGTTGTACGTGACGCGCATGACAAACCTGTTGCTTCAAATTTAAAGCATGGGGTAGGGTCCTGGACCGAGGAGCTGCTTCAAATCTGAAGCAGCAGGCCCACGGACGGAACCCGGAGAACCCGCATGCCCGACTTCACCGCCGCCGCCACCCAGCGCGCCCGCGTCCGGGTCCCGCTGCGCTTCCACGACGGCTACCGTGCCGACGCCGAACTGGTCACCTTCCACGGACTCGCCGACGGCCAGGAGCACGTGGCCGTCGTCCTCGGCGACCCGGCCCCCGGCACCACCCCCCTGGTCCGCCTGCACTCCGAGTGCCTGACCGGCGACGTCTTCGGCTCGGCCCGCTGCGACTGCGGTCCCCAGCTGCGCGAGGCCGTCGAGCGCATCGCCGAGCACGGCGGCGTGCTGCTGTACCTGCGCCAGGAGGGCCGCGGCATCGGCCTCTACAACAAGCTCGACGCGTACGCCCTCCAGGACCAGGGCCTCGACACCTACGCCGCGAACGCAGCCCTGGGCCTCCCCGAGGACGCCCGCGACTACACGGCCGCCGCCCAGATGCTCACCGCCCTCGGCATCGGCGAACTGGACCTGCTCTCCAACAACCCCGACAAGGCCGACCAGCTGCGCGCCCTCGGCATCGAGGTCCGCGACCGCGTCCCCACCGGCGTCTTCGCCACCCCGGACAACGTCCGCTACCTGCGCGCGAAGGTGCTGCAGACCCAGCACACGCTGCCGCTGGGGGATCTGGCCGGGCTCAACGTGGGCTGAAGCACCTGGGCACAGCAAAGGGGCGGGCGCCCGGCACCGGACACCCGCCCCGCTGTCGTACGTACGACGACTACGGCGTGACCTTCTCGATCGTCACCCCGCCCACACCCGCGGTCGTCCCGCGCGTGTTCACCAGCCGTACCTCACCGAAGAGCTGCCGGCCCTCGGGCACGGCCCGCGCCACGGTGACGTTCGCCGACACCTTCGCCGAGTCGCCCGTGCCGAGCTTCACCGCGGCCTCGCCGACCGTGACCGAGCCGAGCGAGGACGAGAAGAACGCGTCCCGGTATTCGTACGCGGTCGAGCCGGACGGCACCTCGAAGCCGACGACCTCCACGGTGTAGGTGCCGGCGGCCGGGGCGGCGATGGAGACGGCCTCCTCGGAGTCGCCGTCCGCGGACTGGCCGACGAGGTTGCCCTCGGCGTCGTACACGTTGAGGTCGAGGTCGGCGCCCAGGTCGGAGACCTTGCCGATGGCGACGTCCAGGGACGTGGTGCCCTCGGGGAACCCGATCGTGCTGGTCTGCGTCGCGCCGTCGGCGATGGTGGGCCGCGTGGTCCTCGACGAGCCGAGCGCGCCGCCCTTGAGGGTGCCGTCCACGGCCTCCAGCTTGTTGGTCACCGTCCAGGAGGCGGCGACCGGCGTGCCGACCTCGGCCTCCGGCACGGTCACGGACGCCGGGTCGAAGGAGGCGCCGTACACGGTGGCGTTCAGCTTGTACGGGTTGTCCAACAGCGCCGACGTACGGCGCGCGTCGACCTCGATCTCCCAGACGCCGGGCAGCGGGTCCGCGTAGGAGGCGATGTCCGTGGTGTTCGGGTCGTCGTCGGCGGCCGTGACGCCGTACGGGCTGATGGCGCTGAACTTCGTCAGGCTGCCCTCCTTCAGCCCGCCGAGCGTGACCTGGAGCGACTTCGCGCCCTCCGGGACGGTCACGAAGTACGACCTGAAGTTGTTGCGCTGCACCGAGCCCGAGGCGGTGAAGGTGTGCTTCACCGGCGTGGAGACCACGACGGTGTTGAGGATCTGCTGGTCGACGCCCACCGTCCGCGGGTCGTCGGCCACGAGGATCGCGCTCTTGATGCCCGCGTGCTTCGGCGCGGCCTGCACCTTGACGGTCACCGCCTTGTTCAGCGGCAGGTCGACCACCTTGGGGCCGAGGATCGAGAAGGTGCGGGCCTTGTTGTTCGCCAGGCGCAGGGTGTGCGGGACCGGGCCGGCGGGTCCGGACGTACGGGTGATGGTGACGTCGTACGACTTCTTCCGCCCGGCCTTGAGGCCGCCCTCGCGGTCGTAGATGCCGGTGCCGAAGCCCGGCGTCTTCAGCGCCTGGTCGAGAGCGGTGTCGACCGGCGCCTTCACGGCGTACTCGTGAGCGGTGGCGCCCGCCTTGACCGCCTTCCAGGCGTCGAGGACGTCGATGCGGCCGGCACCCTCCTCGTACGCCTGAAGTCCCTCGATGTGGTGGGCGGTCGAGGTGAGCGCGGTGCGCAGCTTCTGGGGCGTGAGGTCGATGCCCTTGTGCTTCGCGGCGCTCAGCAGCAGCGCGCTCGCGCCCGCCGCCTGCGGGGCCGCCATCGACGTGCCGTTGTACATGGCGTAGCCGGCCGGCAGCTTCCAGCCCGCCTCGGCCAGGGGTGCGCCGGGCATCCAGGCCGGGATGGTGCTGACCGCGGAGCCGGGGGCGACGACGGTCGGGGTGAAGCCGCCGTCCTCACGCGGGCCGCGCGAGGAGAAGTTGAACAGCTGGTACTTGTTCGCCACGCCGCTGCCGTAATTGGCGGCGAACGTCTCCTTCGAGACGCCGGCGCCGACCGAGAGGACCTTGTCGGCGAGGCCGGGGTCGCCGATGGTGTTGGCGCCGGGGCCGGAGTTGCCCCCGGAGATGACGAGCTGGACGCCGTAGGTGTCGATGAGCCGGGTGTAGAGCTCGGCACGCGCGTTGTTGCCGTCGTTCAGCGGGGGCAGGCCGCCGATGGACATGTTGACGACGTCGACGCCGCGGTTGACGACGAGGTCGATCATGCCCTCGGTGAGCGCGACGCTGGAGCAGCCGGGGCCGAAGACGCAGGCCCGGGACGACACGATCTTCGCGCCGGGGGCGGCGCCGTTCATGTGCTTGCTGCCGAGCAGGCCGCCCGCGGCGGTGATGCCGGCCACGTGGCTGCCGTGCGAACCGGCGGTGAGGCCGATGTTGACGAAGTCGGCCTTCTTGCCGACCCAGTCGCCGCCCAGCGGGTCCATCGGGACGTCCTTGCGGATCTCGACGACGAAGTCCTGGCTCTCGTCGATGTCCGTGGCGGGGTCGTCGGTGCCGAAGTGGCCGACCTGGAAGCCGTCCTTGTACGGCTTCATCGGGGTGTCGTCGGTGAAGTCGCCGTTGTCGTCGACGTCGACGGTGACCGTGCCGGCCTTCGCGTCGTACAGGACGCCCCAGTCGTCGGTCTTGTCACCGTCGCGGTTGACGTCACCGTCGGCGTCGCCGTCCTTGACCTCGCCCTGGGTGGTGACGGCCTCGCGGAAGGTGCTGATCCGGTACTCGCCCGCGGGCGCCTTCCAGGTCTTGTCGCCGTAGGTGAAGCTGGGCCCGGTGACGGAGGTGGTCATCGCCCGCCAGGTGCCGTCGCCGTCGACGAGGGGGTCGGTGGCGGTCACCCAGTCGACGATCTTGCGCTCACCCGTCGTCGTCTTCTGCAGCGCGGGACTGGCGAGGTCGACGCCGGTGTCGAGGACACCGATGGTGACTCCGCGCCCGTCGGCCTTCGGGTTCTTCTTCACGAAGTCGACGGCGCCCGTCTCGAAGGACGGGTTGTACGGGTTCTTCGCGGGGGTGTTCTCGTCCGGGCCGGGATAAGTGGCCGCGGAGGCGCCGGACTTGCCGCCGCTGTCGAGGTCCGGCTCCTCCAGGGGTATCTCGTCGCGCAGGTCGATGGCCTGCACGGAGGAGAGCTTCGCGGCGGCGGCGATGGCCGAGTCCGCCCTGCCGGTCGGCACGGTGGCGCGTACGTAGCCGAGCTTGTCGTACGTACGGCCCACCGAGCCGCCCTTGACGGCGTCCAGCTCCCGGGCGACCTTCTCGGTCTGCCCCGGCGCCGTGGCGATCATCATCGTGACGGTCTTGGCGCGCTGTGCCTTGGCCTGGGCGAGGAGGTCGGCGTCGTCCGAACCGAGCTTGTCGTGGGCGGACTTGACGCCGGGGTCGGCCGCGGTGACGGTGGCGCCGTCCGCGGCGAGGGCGAGGGGCAGAGGCCCGGCCGCGGAGAGCGCGGCGACGAGGCCCGCGGCCACGGCGATACGGGCGGCGCGTCGCGCGCCCGGTATCGGGGCCGGGTGGGGGGTGGGGGGCATGGTGATCCCTGGTGCTGAAGGAACGTAGGCATCGGCGGCCGGGTCGGGCACCTTCGACCGCCGCGGTCCGGATGGTGCTTCCGGATGATCGCCAAGCTTTCCTCAAGGGACCGATTTCTGTTGATAGTTCACGGAGGGAAGATCACGGACTGGCGGGAACCCGCCATGCGTCACTGGGGACTTATCGGGCCGGGCTGTGACATTCCTGTGAGGCCGCCGTCCATCAGCCCAGCTGAAGCCGGTCGGCCAGTCCCGCCGCGGTGAACGCGGCCACCAGTTCCTCCCGCCCCTCGGTGAAGTGGGCCCAGCTGTCGAAGTGGACGGGAACGACGCGCCGCGCCCCGAGGATCCGGGTGGCCTCCACGGCCCGGGCGCTGTCGAGGGTGAGCAACTGGCGGTCGAGGACGGCCGTGCGCGCGGCACCGGCGAAGAGGACGGCGGTGTCGACGGGCCCGAACCGCTCGGCGATCTCCTCGACCGGCCCGAGCTGGGCGTTGTCGCCGCTGACGTACACCGTGGGCAGACCCTCGCCGGTCAGTACGAAGCCGACGACCTGACCGACGACCGCTTCGAGTTCCTCGCGCTCCCCCGGGCCGTGCAGTGCGGGCACCCCGGTCACCGTGATCGACCCTCCACCGGACCGGTCCACCTCCACGGACTCCCAGTCCGCCAGTCCTCGCGCGGTACCGCCGAGCCGTCCCGCGCCACTGGGCGTGGTGAGGGTGAGCGGTATGCCGGCGAGCAGCGCACGGCCGGAGACGTCGAGGTTGTCGGGGTGCTCGTCGTGCGAGAGCAACACGACGTCGATGCGGCCGAGTTCGGCGGGCGAGGCGGAGGCGGCGGCGGTCTTGGTCAGCGCGCGGCCGCCGCCCAGGGGGTAGTCGCCCGGGGCGTCGAAGGTGGGGTCGGTGAGGAGTCGCAGGCCGGCGTACTCGATGAGGGCGGTGGGGCCGCCGAAGACGCGGACGGGGACGGCGGCGGGGATCTGTTCGGTGGTGGTGCGGTTGGCGACCATCGTCGGACCTCACGGTTGAGTAGGGGCGTATCCGTGAGGCACAGCTAACCGTGCCTCACGGATGGACGCAACCCAAAACGTGAGATGCCGCCTCCTTACCCTCCGCAGGTACCGTTCGCCGTGATTCACCGGCGGCCCGTCCGCCACCGCACGGGAGGGCGGCCCGGCCAACCCGCCCTCCGCCGCCGTACGGAAGGAACGACCCTGAACACCCCGCTCGCGGAGACCCTGTCCGCGGCTCTGCTCGTCCTGGTGCTGGTGTGCGCCGTCGTGCGGCCCTTCGGTCTGCCGGAGGCGGTGGTCGCCGTTCCGGCCGCCGCGCTCGTGGTCGCCGTCGGGGCCGTCTCCCTGGACGACGCGCGGGCCGAGGCCGAACAGCTCGGTCCGGTGATCGGATTCCTGGCGGCCGTCCTGGTGCTCGCCCAACTCTGCGACGACGAAGGGCTGTTCCAGGCGTGCGGGGCGTGGATGGCGCGTACGGCGGCGGGCCGGCCGCGCAGGCTGCTGGTTCAGGTGTTCCTGGCCGCGTCGGCGATCACGGCGGTGCTCAGCCTGGACGCCACGGTGGTGCTGCTCACGCCGGTGGTGTTCGCCACCGCCGCCCGGCTGGGCGCCCGCCCCAAACCGCACGTCTACGCCTGCACCCACCTGTCGAACACGGCCTCGCTGCTGCTGCCGGTGTCCAACCTGACCAACCTGCTGGCGTTCGCGGCCAGCGGGCTGAGCTTCACCCGGTTCGCCGCGCTGATGACGTTGCCCTGGCTGGCGGCGATCGCCGTCGAGTACGTCGTCTTCCGCAAGTTCTTCGCCACGGACCTGGACGCGGGCGCGCGGGCCCCGTCGGGCACCGAGCCGACCGAACTGCCCTTGTTCGCCCTGGTGACGGTGGCGTGCACGCTGGCCGGGTTCGTGCTGACCTCCGCGCTCGGCATCGATCCGGCGTGGGCGGCCCTGGCGGGCGCGCTGACCCTCGCCACCCGGGCCCTCCTGCGGCGTCGCACGACCCCGAAGGCGCTGCTCGGCGCGGCCTCGGTGCCGTTTCTCGCCTTCGTACTGGCCCTGGGCATCGTGGTACGGGCGGTCGTCGACAACGGTCTCGACTCGGCGCTCGGCCGACTGATCCCCGACGGCACCGGGCTGCCCGCCCTGCTCGGCATCGCCGCGCTGGCCGCGGTCCTCGCCAACGTGATCAACAATCTGCCCGCGGTCCTGGTCCTGCTGCCGCTGACCGCCCCGTCCGGGCCGGGCGCCGTCCTCGCCGTGCTGCTCGGCGTGAACATCGGCCCCAACCTCACCTACGCCGGCTCGCTGGCCACCCTGCTGTGGCGGCGCATCGTGCACGCCCACGAAGGCGAGGTGGAGCTGAGGGAGTTCACCCGTCTCGGTGTGTATGCCGTACCGGCAAGTCTGGGCGCCTCCGTACTGGCACTGTGGGCCTCACTGGCCGCGATCGGAGGAGGCTGACGCCATGGCCGTGGTCGTCTGGATCGTCGAGGGCACCTGGCCCGCCTGCGTGGACGCCGCCCGCACCCACGCCCCCGCGGACGCCGACATCGTCCTGCTGCACGTCACCCCGGCGGATGTCCCGGGTGCGGCGCACGGCGCCTTCGCCGGGCTGCTCGGCCGCGGCCGCCCCGACCGCGATCCCGGCACACGCCTGAGCGACCTGGCCGCCACCTCCGCCGCGGAACTCCTCCGGACCGCCGCCGACCGCCTGGGCCGGCCCTGCACGCGCGCCCGGCGCACCGGCCGCATCGAGCACGAGGTCGTCGCCGCGGCGGAGGGCGCCGACCTGCTCATCCTGGCCCGCGACGGCGACCGCACCCACCTCGGCCCCCGCAGCCTCGGCCCCACCAGCCGCTTCGTCGTCGACCACGCCCCCTGCCCGGCCCTGCTGGTCTGGCCGGAACCGGCCCCCGACCTGTCGACGATGCCGCCCCCGCCGCCTCGTCCTCCGCATCACGGTTGAGGCGACGGGAGTCGAAGAAACCTCATTGCGCCTGTGTGCGTGAGCGAATGCAGCGCCACCCGAAAGAGAGCACCCCCATCGCTTCCCCAACCGCACCGGCCCCACACAGCGCGGTTGCCCAGACGGCACGGATCACCCGAAAACGAGTCAGCGTCCGAGCCAGCCGAAGCCGACCCGAACGCTGCGTAGCAGGTCAGAGGGCGTTTGCCTTCCCCGCCACCGGTAGGCGCTGTGGGACTCGAACCCACAACCAATGGATTAAAAGTCCTGGCCAAAGCTTGCTGGGTGGTTCCGGACGCTATTTCGGGGTTCGGAACTACCTGGTCAGGGGGAGTATCGCCCTGGGCTCAGTCCACGCCGTGATGGCCTCTGCCGCATCATCCGCTCACGCATCGCTCACGCAGGACCTGCCGCTGATCAGCGGAAGCTCTCGTGTCAGCGGTGTTCGGCATCGTGGATCGGGCAGGGCCTCGGCTCGCGCTGGGCGACGGCGCCCTCTCCCGCGGAAAGGTCACGCAATCAGTCGGCGCGGTTTCCACCTGGGAGATCGAGCCGGAGGCTGACATGGCGGAGGTCCGCGCGAACCCTTCCGGGACCACGCGGACCTCCTGTCGTCTGCCCGTCGGCACCAGGCTCAGCCAGGTGGTTCGGTCCCCGCCGCGTTCGACGGTGTCGGTACGACGCCGGGCAGCGGAGCCATTACCCAGTGCCCGTGCTCCCAGGCGACCGTCTCGGTGACCCGCACGGGTCTGTCCTCGGCACGTGCGGTGCCGGTCAGGTCGACCCTCCACACTCCCTCGAACTCCGAGGCGCGGCTCCACCGGACGTCCCAGTCCTGTCCGCCGTATGCCTTGATCCGGGCGCGGGCGTCCTTGTCGCCCTGAGGGTGGGCGTCGAGAAGCCGGGCCAGGCCGCTCTCGTCCGACTCGTTGAGGAACTCCACGTAGTCGTGCAGGAAACGGTCCTGGTCGGCCAGGTCGGGGGACTTCGCCTCAGCGCCGTCCCCGCCACCGCACGCGGTGAGCAGTACGGCGCTGAGCATGGCCATGAGCAGCCCGGCGCGACGCTGCCGCGGCCGGTGGCCGCGCCTGTCAGGTGCGGAAGGCGTAATACTTCGCATTGGGGTACTGCGCCACAATGCTGCTCACCGACTTCCGGTAGGTGTTCGTCGAGTGGTACGTGAGGTAGGGGACTCCACCACTCCTGTACGTGGTGATCATCGAGTGGTCTTTGGACCGGTTGCCGGTGAAGTCCATCTGGAGGATGTCCCCGATACCCAACTTATAGACATTGTCCAGGTTGTAGGCGCGGTCGCTGTAGAGGGCGAAGGACGCCCAGTAGTTGACGTTGATCCAGGACGTCGTCTGGTTCGAGGAGTTGTACCACCAGTTCTTGTAGCTCTTGTACCAGCCGGAATCGTTCTTCCAGCCGCCCGCACGCAGCGCCTGGCTGATGAAGTTGGTGCAGTCCCCGCCCACGTCGTTGAACTTGCGGTAACTGGAGTTGTAGTTCCTCCAGTACTTCTCGGCGTACTTCGCCATGTCGTTGTAGTCGTAACCCGCCCGGACGGTGGCCTTCGCCTCCGCCTGGACGCGAGGCTCGTTCGCGCCAGCCGACGTCTCCTCGGGGGCGGGCCCGTCGACTTCCGGCGCACCGCCCTCGTCGACCGGTTCTTCCGCCGCTTCGGTGGACGGAGAGCCCCCGTCCGTGGCGGTGTCCACAACAGAGTTCACCGCGGCCGGTCCCCCTCCGTCGAGGGGAGTGATCCCGGTCAGTTCCCAGGTGCCGTCCGGGGCCGCGACGAAGGTCAGCTCGTGCCGCGCCTGGAAGCCGGTGGTCGGCGGCTCATCTCCGCGGATCTTCTTGTACGTGAGCATCGTGGTCTCGGTGACTTGTGCGGTCGCCCGGTCCCCGGTCACCCGCACCTCGTCCACGTCAACCTCCGTGTCGGCCGCCGTGTACGCCTCGTCGAGGTCGGCCAGCCGTGCCTTGCGGTCACGCAGGACGTCCGCCGCATCGCTCTCCTTGCGGACCAAACGGCTGGTGACATGCACGTCACCTTGCAGCGGCAGCGCCTGTGCGGCACGTCGGGCCGCCTGGGCGCCGTCCACGAGGGCGGAGGTCCGTTTGGTCAGAACGGCGTCCGCGAGGGCGGCGAAGTCCCCGGTGGTCTCGGCGTCCACGGTGCGGGTCGCCGCGACCGCGTCGTGGGTGCCCGTGGCGCTGTCCGTTGCCTGCGCAGCCGCGGAAGGCGGCAGTAGAGCCAGCGCGCTCGCACCCAGCGCTACCACCGCAGCGCGTCTCTGTCTCCCGTTTCTCACTTGTTCCCCCAACTCAGGCCCTTTGTGGGCCAGTTAAGGGAATCCTGTCATGTCTTCGACTGGAACCGGCCAGAATTTCTTTCACACCGGCCTCGATTGTTCACTGATGTTCAGCATCTGGTCGGTCCGGCGGCTCGCCATACTGGCCAGGCTTCCTTTCCTTCCTTGCGGCTGCAGGGGTGGCGGGGCTTCCCGACGGCGCTCCAGCCGTGCTTTCCGGCCGCGGTGACACCAAAAGATGTGGCAGCCTCACCGTCGGCGAGTGGCTCGACCAGTGGTTCGTTCGGCGAGGAGGGCGGCGTTGTAGCCGGTGCCGGCGCGCTCATCACCTTCAACCCGGCGTCCCACGTCGAGTTGGAGTCTGGCAAGCGCCCGAAGCCACTCCTCTGGACCGATGAACGAGTCCGGCGCTGGCGTGAGACGGGCGAGGTCCCCGGCCCCGTGATGGTGTGGGCCCCGCAGCAGTTCGGTGCTTTCCTCGACGCAGCCGAGGACGACCGCCTGTAGGCGATCTTCCACCTGATGGGCACCCGTGGCCTTCGTCGCGGCGAGGCGGTCGGCCAGGACTGGCACGAGATCGACCTCGACGCCGGACTCATCACCCCCGCCAAGGAGATCGTGGTCGACGGCTGGGACCCCTACGAGTCCGAGCCGAAGACGGACGGCAGCGCGAACACGATCGCGCTCGACAGCGTGAACCTCGTCGTCCTGCGGGACCACAAGGCCCGCCAGAAGAAGGAGGGCGCCACGTGGGGCACCGCCTGGCAAAACACCGGCAAGGTGTTTACCAAGGAAGACGGCTCCTGGCTCCACCTCGAGACGGTCTCGGAAACCTTCCGCCGCATCCTCGCCACGACCGACTTGCCGCCCATCACCCTGCGGGACCTGCGCCACGTCGCCGCAACGCTCACACACGGAGGCGGCGGCGACATCCACACGGTGGAGGAAACGCTCCGGCACTCCACCATCACGCTGACCTCGGACACGTACACCAGCCTGCTCCCTGAACTGGACCGTGAGATCGCCGAAAAGGCAGCGAAGCTGGTTCCCAGGTCGCGTCCGGCACCTACTGATTCGGCTGGCCAAGCCTCACCCGACCCGCAGGCCACAGACACACCCGATCACAAGGGCTGAGGCTGCGAGCTCCGACCACGAAGATGCGCACCACGTACCTGGATTGCGTCGACACCCACGTACAGGTCGAGGTCCATCTCATCCTTATGGAGACGGAGGCGTTCGTCCCCGAGCCTTCGATCTATGCCTTAGAGCAGCGCTCTTCCGCCGGTGCTCCCACAAAGCCACCCACCACATATAGCGATATTTGGAGTCCTTTGGTATAAGTATCCGCGCCAAGGCCAGCGGGAGGAAGAAGAGAAACGCTAGAGGCAGGCACGCCCACCACGGCATTCCTTCGAGGACATTTTGAGGGGTCTCAATCATGATTCGACGACTCTCTACGTGAGAAGGTTGATCGACTCGGTCATCCGATTTAGATCAGCGTCGAATCTTGAGTACTGATCCCTTCAGGGACACCTCATATCCGCGCCTCCCCGTAGAGAGCTCCGCACCGTGCACCCCGATCGCAGGGTCAGTTAGTGCGAACGCAACGTCCTGCGCGTAGGGGTATCCCGTCCATTGCACTCGTCACCCTCCCCCCAGAGTCGTCGCTGGGGGTCACTGTGTCCCTCAACCTCCGCACGACCCACACGCTCCAACGGATCCCAATACCAGTTACCCGTGGTCCATCGCCGAGCCGGGTCAGCCAAAGACATCCTCGCGGCAATTCCGGCTAGCAGGGTTTGCGCGCTGTCGGCCATGACTGGCAGTGCCGCATGGAGACGCTTCTCCTCTGACAGCAAGGGGGTATCAAGCGACAGCATGCGAAGATCCGTGGTGCTCAACCGTCCAGTCACTTTGCCACTCGACCGGCCAGTGACTACAAGTTGCGCGCCTGTCGGAACATGCTCCAACACGAACGCGGAACCAAATACGCCACCTTTAAGAGGGCATCTGATCTAGGTAGTAGGTGTTCTGGGATGTTTGTGTGACAGATGGCGTTGGCCGGTCGTTGCACCGGGCGTGAGTGTTCGCCGTCCGTACCGCAGTGATGTGTCCGATGCCCGCTGGGCTCTGATCGAGCCGGTCTCTACCGCCTGGCGGGCGAGACGGACAGGACCAGGTACGGCGGCCCGCGTGCACGACCTGCGCGAGATCGTCAACGCGATTCTCTACGTCAACCGCACCGGCATCCCGTGGGAGTACCTGCCGCACGACTTCCCGCCGTACAAGACCGTCTACGACTACTACGCCAAGTGGGAGGCAGACGGCACGACCCAGCAGGTCCACGACCCGTTACGTGACAAGGCCCGCCGAGCCCACGGACGCAGCTCCGAACCAACCGCTGCTGTGGTCGACGCCCAGAGCGTGAAGACCTCGGCAAACGTGGCCGAGACCAGCCAGGGCATCGACGCCGGCAGGAAGATCAAAGGACGCAAACGGCACCTGATCACAGACACGCTCGGTCTCGTGCTGGCCGTCCTCATCACCGCCGCGAACGTGCACGACACCACCGGCGGCAAGCTCCTGCTCGACGACGTGGCCGCGAACCACCCCAGTGTGTCGAAGGTCTGGGCCGACGGCGGATACCAGAACAGCATCTTCAACCACGGCGCCCTCCTCGGTATCGACGTGGAGGTGGTGCAGCGACCTCGGACGAGGGGGTTCGAACCCCTGCCGAAGCGGTGGGTGATCGAGCGGACCTTCGGCTGGCTGATGCAGCACCGCCGCCTGGCGCGGGACTATGAAGCCCTGCCTCAGAGATCCCGAGCAGTGATCCACTGGGCGATGGCTAACAAAATGTCCCGCGAACTGACGGGAGAATCCACGCCAACCTGGCAAATCAAAACGGACATGACCGCCACAACAGCCTGAACATTGATCAGACGCCCTCTAAGGCGCATCCCTGGCACCCGCAGGAAATTTACGTTACTCGGGACGAGGTACTGCGCAACGTTCATTGGCGCATCCGCGATAAATACCAGGCGGTTCCAGCGCGGCGAAACCGTGATCGTGTACCACGTCAGGGCGTTGATGGTCCATCGCTTCGGAGGTGCACCCTCGTCACCTCGATTAAACAGACCGAGGGATAGAATTGCATTCAACTGGCGCTGTTGCGGTGCACAAGAATCCAGCCCATGCGTACGATCATTGGGATTCCCGCAAGTGCCGCTTCGTATGACTCACCCGAGTACTTCATACGGTAGCGCGCAGCGCGCTTTTTCTCCGAATTCGACATGCAAAAGCCTCACCCGCCCCCGGTAGCGCTTGAGTCGCACGCCAAAAAAGATGCTTCATGCACCGCTTCTACAGAGTGAGTGCACTAACACCCGTGAGACGGCGATTGCGGTACCGGCCCGCACGCCGGAGCTCGGCAACTTCCCATCCTTCACGGCAAGATGAGGTCGGTTGTCATTCAGACACGCATCTTGCGTGGCGCCTACTCAAACCGATCACACGGAGTTGGTGAGCCGGCCGCGTCTACCGCCCCGGGTACGACTGAGGACCTAGACGGTGGCGGCCGAGCTGTACACGAACGCCAAGGGGGCCAACTGGGATGAAGACCAATGCAGTTCGGCGCCTCCTTCGATGCTGCTGAGATCGACGCCCGTACGCAAGGTTCCTTCTGAAGAGCGCCCTCAGCCTCTCTCGCGCCAAGGCGGTCGGCCGGGACCGGCAGGAAGTGTCACCTTTCTCGGCAGTTTCCGCTCCCTCCGGCGGGGACAGCCGCCATGCTCATCCCATGGGACGAAACAGCCGGCGCCGCCGAAGCGCACGAGCCGCTAAGGCGGAGCGCGATGCCAGGCCGGACCTCTCTGAGATCTCCCGTGCCCGGACCGCGAAGCGCCTGCGCGCAGATATAGCGACGTGGATGGACAACCCTTCCAAGGGACCGGGGGCGTCGTTCATTGAGGGTGAGCATCCTTCAGATCCCACCGCGGTCTGCGCGATCCTGATGGGCTGGCTCGTCGCGGCTCGGGAGCAGATCACCGAGGAGCAGGCGCGCGATGCCGTCAGGTGGGTCTCAGACAGCCTGGGAATCAAGCACGATGATCTCGTCCAAGCAGCAGGATTCATCGGTCACCCGGACGCGCCGAATGTGACGCTCAACGAGGCGATCGAGCACTATGGGGGCGACCCGATCAATTTCACCCTGTACATGCTGATGCTCTGCGGCGGCCTAGTCGCGACGGTCGGCGACGCCGATCCGGATTGGCTCAAGCAGTTCGATCTGTCGGCATGAGCAAGCCGAAGGCTCTCCAGGCGGAGCGTACCCCGTCGCATCCGCTCACGCACAGCGACGAAAACGAGTCAGCGCCCGAGTCGACCGAAGCCGACCCGGACGCTGCGTAGCAGGTCAGAGGGCATATCCCCCGCCTACCAGCCGTAGGCCCTGTGGGACTCGAACCCACAACCAATGGATTAAAAGTCCACTGCTCTGCCAATTGAGCTAAGGGCCCAGGCGATGTTGCCACCCCGAGCATAGCCGCACCTGGCCGTGTCTCCGATCGGGTATCGGGGACACGGCCGCGTCGGCTACGGATCCACCGGCTCGGGCGCCCCCACCCGCCCCGCTTCCCGCGCGATCGTGCGCTCGTGCTCGGGGTTGAGGAACCAGTGCCGGGCCGAGGCCAGCCACCAGGTCGTGGCGAAGCCGAGGACGACCAGGACGGCGACGGGGGCGTAGTTGAAGGTCTCCCAGGTGACCGGCGAGACCTGCGGCAGCATGAACAGCACCGTGATCACGCCGACCCACGCCACCGCCACCACACCCACCGGCCCCGACCAGCGGCCGAGATGCCAGGGGCCCCGCTCGAAAGCGTCGCCCTTGCGCAGCCGCAGCAGCGTCGGGATGACGTACGCGATGTAGAGGCCGATCACCGCGATCGAGGTCACCGCCGCATACGCCGTGACGTTGATCAGGTACGGGAGGCCGAGGACCAGTGCTCCTCCCGCCGCCAGCCACACCGCCGCGACCGGCGTGCGGGTGCGTGGGCTGACCGTGTGCCAGACGTGGGAGAGCGGCAGGGCGCCGTCGCGCGAAAAGGCGTAGATCATACGGCTGTTGGCGGTCACGGACGCCATCCCGCAGAACAGCTGCGCCCCGATGACGACGAGCAGGAGCAGCTTGCCGGCCGTCGCCCCCAGCGCGTCGAGCAGGATCTGCGCGGGCGGCGCGCCCGTCGGGGACGTGAGCGCACCCTCGTACGACTGGATCGCGAAGGTGAAGCCGAGGAGCAGCACGAATCCCGCGATCCAGGACGTCCAGATCGACCGCACGATGCCCTTCGGACCCGCGGTGGAGGCGTCGTGCGTCTCCTCCGTCATGTGCGCCGAGGCGTCGTAGCCGGTGAAGGTGTACTGGGCCATCAGGAGGCCCAGCAGGACGACGTACACGCCGCTTCCCCAGCCCGTGTTGTTCACGAACTCGCCGAAGACGAAGGACGCGGACTGGTGCCGGTCCGGTACGAAGGCCAGCGCGCCGACGATCACCGCGACGCCCAGCACGTGCCACCACACGCTGATGCTGTTGAGCAACGCCACGATCCGGACGCCGAAGGTGTTCAGCAGGCCGTGCAGCAGCAGGATGCCCGCGAAGAGCAGGATCGTGCGGCCCGGCGTCACCTCGAAGCCGAACTGCAGGTTGAGATAGGCGCCCAGGAAGGACGCGGCCCCGAAGTCGATGCCCGCGGTCACCGCGACCTGGCCGAGCACGTTGAACCAGCCCGTGAACCACGCCCAGGCCGCCGCCGTACGGGGCGGCGCGAGCCGGTGCGCCCAGAAGTACAGGCCCGCCGACGTCGGATACGCCGAACAGATCTCGGCCATCGCCAGGCCGACGACGAGGGTCATCAGGCCTACGGCGACCCAGCCCCAGGTGATCACCGCCGGGCCGCCCGTGTTCATGCCGAACAGGTACAGGGTCAGGCAGCCCGACAGGACCGAGATGATCGTGAAGGAGACCGCGTAGTTGGAGAACGCCGACATGCGGCGGGCGAGAACCTGCGTGTAGCCGAGCTGGGCAAGCCGTTCCTCGTCGGAGAGTTCGGAGAGTCTTCCGTCCGACCGCCCACTCGCTATGCCGTCATCTGTCATGCCCCCACCGATTCCCTCGCCGGGGGCGTGACATGCGTCACAGCATGGCTGAAAAGCTCGGCTAAAAGATGCCCTTGTAGCCCTGCCAGCCGCTCGCGATCTTCACTCGTGGCCCGAAAGTCCCGTTCCCGGTGCCCGGGTTGCGGTACAGGTTGCCCGCGGTGTCCCGCGCGACCAGGTCGTTCTTCCCGTCCCCCGTGATGTCCCCGACACCGACGATCGCGTTGTACGACCCGCCCCAGTTCGCGACGAGCTTCACCCGTTCCTTCAGCAGCCCGTTCCCGGCGCCGTCGTAGCGCCACAGCGTTCCGGCCCTGTCCCGCGCGAGGACATCCCCGAAGCCGTCGCCCGTGAAGTCCCCCACGCCCACGATCTTCGTGTAACCGGTCCACGCCGAGCGGATCTTGACCCCCGCCTTCAGCTTCCCGGCACCGTCGTTGGCGAACAGGTAGACGTCACCCGTGGACGCCTTGCGGGCGAGCAGGTCGACCCGGCCGTCACCGGTCAGGTCGCCGGGCGCGGTCAGAACGTTGTACGCGTTCCAGCCGGTGCCGAGGGAGGTGTGGCTGCTCGACGGGGTGTACGACGTCCCGCACTTGCCCGCGTACCGCCGCAGTTCGCCGTTCGGCATGCGGACCAGCATCTCCGCGCAACGGTCCTTGCCCATGTCGCCGAAGGGGACGGCGACCGTGCCGGCTGGCCAGCCGGAGGCGGACTGCTTCCAGTCGAACGCGCCCTTGCCCTCGGTGTAGTGCAGCGTCAGACCGCCCGAGGAGTTGAGGGTGACCAGTTCGCCGTAGCTGTGGCCGCCCTGGTCGTGGTGGCCCTGCAGACCGCCGCTGAGCCCGAAGGAACCGCTGGTGGAGTACGTGTCGGTGCCCTCGGCCGCCTTGGCGCTCAGCGTCCAGGTGTAGCGCCCGTTGTACGCGTACGTCCCCGCGTCCGTCATCCCGCCCCATCCGGCGTCAACGGCGGTGCCGGAGCCGGCCTCGGTGTGCACGACCCGCCCACGGGAGTCCTTCACCGTAAAGGTCCAGGAGGCAGGCTTGTTGAGCTGCCAGGTGCTGTTCCAGTAGTAGTCCTTGGCGTCCACGTGGTCGCCGCCCAGCTCGGACTCGATCTTCGTCAGCCGCTGCGCCGGCACCCCGCTCTGCACCACACGGATCGCCTTGTCCGGGCCGACGTACGCGATGTCCCCGCCGAACTTGTCCACCGACCAGGTCAGCCGCCGCTGGTCGGCGGTGTTCCCGGCGGGCAGGTCGGCGACCTCGCGCGCAGCCGCGGCCGTACCGGTGTGGAAGTCGGTGAGCATCAGCTTCCCGGCCGCACGGTCGTGCCGGACCAGATAACCGTCGCCGACGAGCACGGGGCCGGACGGCACGGTGATGTTCTTCTTCGCCGTACGGTCGTAGACCCCCGCCGCGCCCGTGCTTCCGCAGTTCCAGTAGACCCAACGGCCCACCACCTGAAGCTCCTTGACCGTGCAGGGCGCGCCCGTGGCATACGTCCCCACGGTCTTCTTCTGCTCCAGGTCGTAGGCGGTGACGGCGCCGGCGCCGGACCCCGGCGTCCACAGCGCCGAGCCCCACACGGAGGCGGCCGTGACGGACCGGGTCAGCCGGACCTCGTGCACGAGGTACTTCTGCACGGAGTCGACGTACTGCTTGCCGGTCGAGGCCGCGTTGTAGACGTAGTAGCGGCCGGTGGTGTCCACGAACCGGCCGCCGGTCACGGCCGGTTCGGTCCCGTGGTACGTGTTCGGCGAGGTATGGATCTGCAGGCGTTCTCTGTCGTACTCGTCTACCTGGAAGTAGCCGACGTTCTGATTGCCGGTGGACCGCAGCGGGACGCAGCCGCCGGCGTCGCACGGCACCCGCTGGACGTGCGTGCCATCCGCGAAGCCGCCGGCGAACCCGCGGGTGGTCTGCGACAGCACCATGGATCCGTCGGCCGAGATATCCCGGCCGACCACGTACTGGTAACCGTTCGGGCGGTACTCGACGGTGCTCAGAAAGCCGCCCGCGTAGTCGATCCCCCACACGCCGTCCGTCTGGACGGGCGTCGGCGCGGTCTCCGCAGCAGCCGGGACGGCCGCTGTCAGCGAACCGGCACCCAGGGCGGCAAGGCTCGCCAAAGTCAGTGCGATCCGGGCATGCCGGGTCAAGGGTCCCTCCCCAGGGAAAAGTGAGAAAGGCATGGTGGCGACCGTGTCGGACCCCCCGGTCATGCTCTCCCATGCGAGTCAAAGGCAACGGATGCTAACAACCGTCACACAGGTTCCGGTAGTGGATCGAGGGCCGGAGAGAACGCCGTTGCCGCGCCGTGTCCCGCAGCGACCCCGGAAACGCCGGAAGGGCCCGCACGAGGGAAATCGTGCGGGCCCTTCTCAGCTCAGTGGGCGTCAGCCGTTGCGCTTCCAGCGCGGCTTGTCCTCACGGCGCCCGAAGGAGCCGGAGGTGCCGCCACGGTGGTCGTCACGACGGCCGTAGGGGCGCTCGTGGCCGCCGGAGCGGAAGCCCGGGCGGTCGTCGCGGCGGTCGCGGTTGAAGGGACGGTCGCTGCCACGGTGACCGCCGCGCTCGTCCCGGCGCTCGAAGGAACGCCCGGCCGGCCGGTCGTCCCGGCGGAACCCGCCCCGGTCGTCACGGCGCTCGAAGGAACGGCCACCACGGTCACGGTCGAACGAGCGGCCACCACGGTCGTCGCGGCGGTCGTCCCGGCGGAAGCCGCCACGGTCGTTGTC
>NZ_JBVKAU010000011.1:45738-250361 GCF_055657525.1 Streptomyces sp. NPDC107522
GTCACGACGCTCGAAACCACGGTCGCCACGGTCACGGTTGAACCCACCGCGGTCGTTGTCCCGACGCTCGAAGGAACGCCCACCACGGTCATCGCGGCGGTCGTCCCGGCGGAAGCCGCCACGGTCGTTGTCACGACGCTCGAAACCACGGTCGCCACGGTCACGGTTGAACCCACCGCGGTCGTTGTCCCGACGCTCGAAGGAACGCCCACCACGGTCATCGCGACGGTCGTCCCGGCGGAAGCCACCACGGTCGTTGTCACGACGCTCGAAACCACGGTCGTTGTCCCGACGCTCACGACGCTCGTACGCCGGAGCCTCCGCCTTGTCGACGTCCTGCGCCCCCGGCTGCTCGGGCACGGAAACCTCGACGGCCTCGGCCACCACGGCCGCCTGCGCCTCGGCCACCGCGGCCTCGGGGTCCTCGCCCCGCTCGCGCGCCACGCGGGCGACGAGCCGGTCGGCCTCCTCACGCAGCTCGGCGGCACGCCGCTGCGCCCGCTCCAGCTGCTTGGTGAGGTGGGCCACCTCACGCTCGGCCTGCTGAGCGGCGTTGCCCGCCGACTCGGCCTGCACCTCGGTCATCGAACGGGCGCCGGTGATCTCGGCGACCTCCGGGTCGAAGGCGGCACCGCCCTGGATGATGTGACGCGAGGCGTCGACGCCCGCGTCCTCCATCAGCCGGAAGATCTGGCGGCGCTGGTGCGGCAGCGAGAGGGACACGACCGTGCCCGTACGCCCCGCACGCGCCGTACGGCCGGCCCGGTGCAGGTAGTCCTTGTGGTCACCCGCCGGGTCGACGTTCAGCACGAGGTCGATGCCGTCCACGTGAATACCGCGCGCGGCGACATCGGTCGCGACGAGCACGTTGACGTACCCGTCCTTGAAGTCGGCCAGCGTCCGCGTCCGCGCGCCCTGCGTCATACCGCCGTGCAGCGCGTCGGCCTTCACACCGGCGTCCCGCAGCTGCTCGGCGACACGGTCCGCGCCCAGCTGGGTGCGGACGAAGATGATGGTGCGGCCCTTGCGGGAGGCGATCGCGGCGGTGACCGGCGCCTTGTCCTTGGGCTTCACGATCAGGATGTGGTGCGACATGGTCGTCACGGCACCCTGCGCGGCGTCGACCTCGTGGCTGACCGGGTCCTTCAGGTACCGGTCGACGAGGGTCTTGATCTCGTTCTCCATCGTCGCGGAGAACAGCATCCGCTGACCGCCCGCCGGCACCTGGTCCAGCAGCTCGGTGACCTCGGGCAGGAAGCCCAGGTCGGACATCTGGTCGGCCTCGTCGAGAACGGCGACCTCGACGTCCTCCAGGGAGCAGGCGCCACGGTTGATGATGTCGCGGAGGCGACCCGGAGTGGCGACCAGGACATCCACACCCCGCTCCAGGGCGTAGATCTGGTTCCCCATCGACGTACCGCCACACACGACCTTCATCTTCAGGCCGAGCTGGTCGCCGTACGGCTGCAGCGCGTCCGCGACCTGCATCGCGAGCTCACGGGTCGGGGTGAGGATGACGGCACGCGGCTTGTGCTTCTCGGTGCGGCCGCCGGAGAGGCGGGCCAGCGCCGGCAGACCGAACGACAGGGTCTTGCCCGAGCCGGTACGGCCGCGGCCCAGGATGTCCTTGCCGGCCAGGGCGTCCGGGATGGTCGCGGCCTGGATCGGGAAGGGGGTGGTCACGCCGTTCTGCGCGAGCTTGCGCACGACGCCCTCGGGGAGACCGAGGTCCGCGAAGGTGACCTCGGGAACGTCCACCGCGGCCTCGTTCTCGGGCACGACGACGTGATCAGTACTGGAAATGGACATGCGTATGCGAAACCTTCCGGAGTCTCGTCGGCACGCGCCCGTCAACTCCGTGATTCGCAATACGACCGCCTCAATGCGGTCCGCCACGGCAAGGGAGAGTACGCGCCACACGGCGCGCTCTGCAGTGGCGCCGGGCAAATGGGATCAAACGATCTACCACCATACGCACCCCCGGCCCCCCAAGGCAAACCGAGTGCCGCCGGTGTAGGCAACGTCACGTACCACCGCCCCGGCATCCCCACCGGCCCTCCCTCACGCCGGCGCCCCCGCGGCCGGCGCCGGCTCCCGCTGCCCCAGCTGCGGCCCCGTCTGCTCATGCGCCGACGACGACGGCTCCGCCTGCGTGGGCGTCGGCGAGGCGGACGTCGGCTGCTCCGTCGGCGTCGGCACCGGATCCGGCGTCCGGGTAGGCGTCGGCTCGGCCGTACGGGTGGGCCCCGGCTTCTCCGTCGCCCCCGGCCGCGCCGGCTTGCCCCCCGCGGAAGCGGACGCACTCACGTCCGCCGACGGCGAAGCCGAAGCAGACGCGGACTCCTCGGCACCCTTCTCCTTCCCGCCCCTGCCGCCCTTCCCCTTCCCGTCCCGCCTGCCGTCCTCCGCACGAGCCCCGACCCCCGACCCACCCCCCGACACGGCCGACCCACCATCGGGCGCCTCACCGCCCCGCTGCCCCGCGGAATGCGACGGCTTCGCACCCCCACCTGAGCCGTCGTCGCCCACGCTCATGCAGCCGGCGGCAGCAGCGACGGCCATGACCGTGGCGGCCAGACGGACGGGTACGTACAAGCGGCGCACGGGAGCCACCTCCAAGGGCGGGCGAAGAAGTCAACCTGCCCAACTCCCGCCGCCCACAAGAGGACACGCGCCCCGCATTCACAGGTTCACAGGCCCACGAAGCCCCACTCACCCGTACCCGAGCGCATGCAGCCGCGCATCGTCGATCCCGAAGTGATGCGCGATCTCATGCACCACCGTCACCTCGGTCTCCTCGACGACCTCCTCCCGCGACTCGCACATCCGCAGCGTCGGCCCCCGGTAGATCGTGATCCGGTCCGGCAACACCCCGGCGTACCACTCACCGCGATCGGTCAGCGGCGTCCCCTCGTACAACCCGAGCAGCTCGGGATCATCCGCGGGCGGTTCGTCCTCCACGAACACCGCGACGTTGTCCATCAGCCGCGTCAGCTCCGGCGGGATACGGTCCAGCGCCTCGGCGACCAGTTCCTCGAACTCCTCGCGCGTCATCTCCAGCACACGCCCATTGTCGGGTACGACAGCCCCGCACAGGAGCCGCCAACAGCCCCGCATATCCGCCGCCGCACTTGGGCATACGGGACCAATGGCCCGCGTCCCCGCCGCAGTCCTGAAAGTCATCGGTCACCTCCCCAGGGCCCCGCGCGCCCTCGCCCGCCTCCCCCACGCTCGAACAACCTCGCGCGGGGGGACCCCCATCGCCACCCGCCGCCCGCTCCCCACACCAGAACTCGTCGCGCAGCCCCACCCCTGGGGCCGCGCCCTCGGCCTGATCACCGTCGTACTCCTCGGCGCCTGGCTCGGCCTGCTGATCGTCGGCAACGTACGCGTCCCCGTCGGCCCCATGAACACGACGATGACCCTGCGCCCCTCCCTCACCGGCGGCACGAAGATCAACGTCTCCCCCCTCGGCGCCCTCCAACTGGACAGCCACATCGCCCCGGTCCGCCTCGACGTCAACGTCGACCAGCTCGACCCCGCCCGCTCCCAGGCCCTCGTCGACCACCCCGAACGCCTCTCCGGCCTCCAGGACGAGGTCGCCCACGACGTCGCCCACGGCACCCGCGACCTCGCCCTGCGCTCCTGCGTCGCCGTCGTCTCCGGCGCCACCGCCCTCGGCCTCGCCGTCTACCGCCGCCCCCGCCGCGCCCTCGCCGCCGGCGGCCTCGCCCTCACCCTCCTGGCAGCCTCGGGCGGCACGGCATTCGCCACCTGGAACCCCGAATCGGTCCTGGAACCGAAGTTCTCAGGCCTGCTCTCCTCCGCCCCGTCCCTGGTCGGCAACGCACGCAGCATCGTCACCGAATTCGACGTCTACCAGAAGGAGTTGGCCCGCCTGGTCACCAACGTGACCAAGCTCTACGACGCCACCTCCACACTCCCCGCCTACGCGCCCGACCCGTCGACGATCCGCGTCCTGCACGTCTCCGACATCCACCTCAATCCGGCGAGCTGGAAGATCATCGCCTCGCTGGTCGACCAGTACAAGGTCGACGTGATCGTGGACTCCGGCGACACCATGGACCACGGCACGGCCGCCGAGAACGGCTTCCTGGACCCGATCGAGGACCTCGGCGCCCCCTACGTCTGGGTCCGCGGCAACCACGACTCCCGCGTCACCCAGCGCTACCTGGAAGGCCTCAAGAACGTCCACGTCCTGGACGACGGCAAGGCGAAAACGATCTCGGGCCTGCGCTTCGCCGGCATCGGCGACCCCCAGTTCACCCCCGACCGCACCCAGATCCCCGGCGGCGACGCCGCGAACGAACTCGCGGGCGCCCGCCTGGCCACGTCCCTGCGCGACCAGAAGGACGCCGGCACCCCCGTCGACGTGGCCGTCGCCCACGAACCGGTGGCGGCCCGCCAGACGGACGGCGAGGTCCCGCTGGTCCTGGCCGGCCACATCCACCACCAGGAGACGGAGCTCCTCCCCTACGGCACCCGCCTGCGCATCGAGGGCTCCACCGGCGGCAGCGGCCTGCGCGCGGTGGAAGGCAAACACCCCGACCCCATCCAGACCTCGATCCTCTACTTCGACCGCGACACCCGCCGCCTCCAGGCCTGGGACGAGATCGAACTGGGCGGCCTGGGCCTGACGACGGCGGAGGTACGCCGCCACCTGGTGGAGGAGAACCAACCGGGCGCGACCGACTCACCAAGCCCCACGGTCCCCTCACCCACCCCCTCCCCGTAAACCGTTTTGGCGATACCTCCCGCCATCCCATATGCTTCTCACGTCCCCGACGCGCTGAGAAGCGCCCAGGCGGGCCGATAGCCCTCATCGTCTAGCGGCCTAGGACGCCGCCCTTTCAAGGCGGTAGCACGGGTTCGAATCCCGTTGGGGGCACGCAGTACGGTGTGCGACACTGTCGTACACATCGCTTGGTCCTGTGGAGCAGTTTGGAGTGCTCGCCACCCTGTCAAGGTGGAGGCCGCGGGTTCAAATCCCGTCAGGACCGCAAAGGCTTTGCAAAAAGCCTTGACGGCTGGGTAGCTCAGTTGGTACGAGCGATCGCCTGAAAAGCGATAGGTCGCCGGTTCGACCCCGGCCCCAGCCACAATTGAGGCCCCGATCTTCAGATCGGGGCCCTTTTGTGTGTCGCATATCTCGCTGTACGAGCGTCCGCGTCCGCTACCGGGCAGATACCTCCCCGGCTTGCAGCTCGGCCCACCGATGGCTTCGGCGGAAACCGGCGCATCCAGTCCTCAGGCCACGAGCGTGAGGACAGGGACCTGTGACTCGGCCCCGCAGACCCACACCCACCAGCCGCGTTGGCCGATGACGTGGGACGCATTCAGGTCGGCGTGCTCAACGAAGCCGCAGGACCTGCAGGCGAACACGGCCTGGTGGGGCCGGTTGCGCTTGTCGATGTGATGGCACTGGGAGCATTCCTGGCTGGTGAACGCCGCAGTGACGTAGACCACGGGGACCCCGGCCCTGCGTGCCTTGTAGGCGATGAAGGAGCCGAGCTGGTGGAAGGCCCAGGAGCTGATCGTGACGCGTTGGGGCTTCTTCAGCCGTGCCCGTTCGCGGATGCCGCTCAGGTCTTCGAGGGCGATTCCACGGCCGGTGCGTTGTGCCTCCGCCACGATGTGCTTGCTGATCTTGTGGTTGATGTCGCGGGTGCGCCGTGCCTGTTTGCCGGCATGGCGTTTGGCTCGTCGTTTGGCCGAGCGGGTGTTCTTCTTGTCGAGGTCGCGTCGTAGTCGGCGGTCGTTTTCGCGGGTGCGGTTGATCTGTCGGCCGCTGTGCCGCTTGCCGGTGGAGGTGGTGGCGATGTTCTCGATGCCGAGGTCGACGCCGATGAATCCTTGTGGTGAGGAGTTTTCGGGGGGTTCTGGTACGTCGATAGTGGCCAGCAGGTACCAGTGGCCGTTCTGCTGGATCAGGTCGGACTCGCCCTGGCGTCGGTGGGCAAGGAGGAGGAGTTGTTCCTCCTGCCCGATGTAGGGGATGTGTTTCATGCGTCCTTCGACGGTCCAGATGGACACGGTTCGCTGCTCTGTCTGCCAGGAGAGCATGCGGTCGTCGTAGGGCTGTGCGGCGTCGGGGCGGAAGGTGATCGGTTTGGTGGTGGCGCGGGTGTGGCGTTTGGAGCCGGGACGACCGAGGTTTCCCGCTCTGAGGTTGCCCGCGAGTGCTGTGTACGCGTCGCAGGTCTTCTTGATGACGTGCTGGGCGGCCTGGGCCCCCAGGCGCCAGCGTTCTTTGATCCGGGTGTAGGTCTGTGCGCGTAGTTCGCGGTTGCGCTTGGTGCCGGTGGTGAAGGCGTGTCGGGATGCGTGGTTGGCGGCTTCGTTGCAGGCCCGCAGGGTGGCCTGCAGTGCTGATGCCTGCTGGGGCGTCGGCACGAGTTTCACGCGGATCACGAGCTTCACGGGCAGGAATCTAGATCACGTCGAGGGTTCGATCTGGGGATCGACAGTCGATCACTCTTTCCGGTGATTACTCGTACTGGTGACCTGGACTCGAACGCTCGGGTTGGGGCTGAGGGGTGTGGGTCGGCGGGTGTGAATCTGCTACCCGGGAGCGAGGTGGGGAGCGGGGAAGCAAAAGCGTTCGCCTCGGATTTCGTCGGGATGAGATCCTGGATCGCGTATGTCTACGCACCCTGCCCCCGGTACCCCGGCCCTCGGCGCCCTCGCCCCCCGCCTGACCGAGCTCTCGCTGCGCGATGCGCACCGGCTCGGTCGGCGGCTCGAAGGTGCGCGCAAGATCCGTAAGCCGGAGGCGCGAGCCGCCGTGCTGGCCGAGATCGAGGCGGAGGTCGCGAGGGGCGAGGAGCGTATCGCCACGCGGCGCGCCCGTGTGCCTGCGGTGACGTACCCCGAGCAGCTGCCCGTCAGTCAGAAGAAGGACGACATCGCGGCCGCCATCCGCGATCACCAGGTCGTGATCGTCGCCGGTGAGACGGGGTCCGGGAAGACGACCCAGATCCCGAAGATCTGCCTCGAGCTCGGGCGTGGCGTCCGCGGCATGATCGGGCACACCCAGCCGCGCCGTATCGCCGCCCGTACGGTGGCGGAGCGGGTGGCGGAGGAGCTGGACACGCCGCTCGGCGAGTCCGTCGGCTGGAAGGTCCGTTTCACCGACCAGGTGAACCCGGACGCCACCTTCATCAAGCTCATGACGGACGGCATCCTGCTGGCCGAGATCCAGACGGACCGCGAGCTGCGCGCCTACGACACGATCATCATCGACGAGGCCCACGAGCGGTCCCTCAACATCGACTTCCTGCTGGGGTATCTGGCGCAGCTGCTGCCCAAGCGGCCGGACCTGAAGGTCGTCATCACCTCGGCGACCATCGACCCCGAGCGGTTCTCCCGGCACTTCGACGACGCGCCGATCATCGAGGTCAGCGGGCGGACGTATCCGGTGGAGGTGCGGTACCGGCCGCTCCTGGAGGAGGATTCCGAGGACGCCGACCGCGACCAGATCACCGCGATCTGCGATGCCGTCGAGGAGCTCCAGGCCGAGGGCAAGGGCGACATCCTCGTCTTCCTCTCGGGGGAGCGGGAGATCAGGGACACGGCCGACGCGCTGGTGAAGAAGAACTATCGCTTCACCGAGGTCCTCCCCCTCTACGCCCGTCTCTCCCACGCCGAGCAGCACCGCGTCTTCCAGCCCCACACCGGGCGCAGGATCGTTCTGGCTACGAACGTCGCCGAGACGTCCCTCACGGTCCCGGGCATCAAGTACGTCATCGACCCCGGCTTCGCCCGGATCAGCCGGTACAGCCATCGCACGAAGGTGCAGCGGCTGCCGATCGAGGCGATCTCCCAGGCCAGCGCCAACCAGCGCAAGGGCCGCTGCGGACGGACCAGCGACGGTATCTGCATCCGGCTGTACAGCGAGGACGACTTCCTCGCCCGCCCGGAGTTCACGGACGCGGAGATCCTCCGTACGAACCTCGCCTCGGTCATCCTGCAGATGACCGCGGCCGGCCTCGGCGACATCGAGAAGTTCCCGTTCATCGACCCGCCGGACCACCGCAATATCCGCGACGGTGTGCAGCTCCTGCAGGAGCTCGGCGCGCTGGACCCGACGCAGAAGGACGTACGCAAGCGGCTGACGGACACCGGCCGCAAGCTCGCCCAGCTCCCCGTCGACCCGCGTCTGGCCCGCATGGTCCTGGAGGCGGACAGGAACGGCTGTGTGCGCGAGGTCATGGTCATAGCGGCCGCGCTTTCCATCCAGGACCCGCGCGAGCGTCCCGCCGACAAGCAGGCCCAGGCCGACCAGCAGCACGCCCGCTTCAAGGACGAGACCAGCGACTTCCTCGCGTACCTCAACCTGTGGCGCTACATCCGCGAGCAGCAGAAGGAGCGGGGATCGAGCTCCTTCCGGCGGATGTGCAAGCAGGAGTACCTGAATTTCCTGCGCATTCGCGAATGGCAGGACATCTACACCCAGCTGCGCACGGTCGCGAAGCAGATGGGCATCCACCTCAACGAGGAGGACGCCCCGGCCGACCGCATCCACGTCTCCCTCCTCGCCGGACTTCTGTCCCACATCGGCATGAAGGACGTGAAGGAGTCCAAGGACTCCGGTCCCGGTGCCCGCAAGGACGGCGGCCGTAACGAGTACCTGGGCGCCCGCAACGCCAAGTTCGCGATCTTCCCGGGCTCGGCCCTCTTCAAGAAGCCCCCGCGCTTCGTGATGTCGGCGGAGCTGGTGGAGACGAGCCGCCTGTGGGCCCGCGTCAACGCCAGGATCGAGCCGGAGTGGGTGGAACCGCTCGCGGAACACCTGCTGAAGCGGACGTACTCCGAACCGCACTGGGAGAAGGACCAGGCGGCGGTGATGGCGTACGAGAAGGTCACGCTGTACGGCGTCCCGATCATCGCGCAGCGCAAGGTGAACTACGGCCGTGTCGACCCGGAGGTCAGTCGCGAGCTGTTCATCCGCAACGCCCTCGTCGAGGGCGACTGGCGCACGCACCACAAGTTCTTCGCCGACAACCGCAGACTCCTCAGCGAGGTCGAGGAGTTGGAGCATCGGGCGCGGCGCCGGGACATCGTCGTCGACGACGAGACGCTGTTCGACTTCTACGACCAGAAGGTGCCCGACCACGTCGTCTCGGGCGCCCACTTCGACTCGTGGTGGAAGCGCAAGCGGCATGAGCAGCCGGACTTCCTGGACTTCGAGCGCGAGATGCTCATCCGGGAGTCGGCGGAGGCGGTCACGAAGGCCGACTACCCGGACTCGTGGCGGCAGGGGCAGCTGAAGTTCCGTGTCACGTACCAGTTCGAGCCGGGCGCGGACGCGGACGGTGTGACGGTGCACATCCCGCTCCAGGTCCTCAACCAGGTCACGGACGAGGGCTTCGACTGGCAGATCCCGGGTCTGCGGGAGGAGTTGGTGACGGAGCTGATCCGTTCCCTCCCGAAGCCGATCCGCCGCAACTACGTGCCGGCGCCGAACTTCGCGAAGCGGTTCCTGGACACGGCGGTGCCTTTGCAGGAGCCGCTGACGGCGACGATGGCCCGCGAGCTCAAGCGCATGGTCGGTGTGCCCTTCGAGGCGGACGACTTCGACTGGTCGAAGGTCCCCGACCACCTGCGCATCACCTTCCGCATCGTCGACGAGCGGCGCCGCAAGCTGGCCGAGGACAAGGACCTGGAGGCCCTGAAGCTGCGTCTGAAGCCGAAGGCGCGCAAGGCCCTCTCCCAGGCCGCGGCGGCCACCGCGTCCCGCGAGGGCGGGGAGTCCCTGGAGCGCAAGGGCCTGACCGACTGGACCATCGGCACCCTCACCCGCGTCTTCGAGACCCGCCGGGCCGGTCAGCCGGTCAAGGCGTACCCGGCGCTGGTGGACGACGGTGACACGGTCTCGGTGCGTCTCTTCGACACGGAGGCGGAGCAGGCCCAGGCGATGTGGAAGGGCACGCGCCGCCTGATCCTGCGCAACATCCCGGTCAACCCGGCGAAGTTCGCGAGCGATCGCCTGACGAACGCCCAGAAGCTCGCCCTGTCCGCCAACCCGCACGGCTCGATCCAGGCCCTGTTCGAGGACTGCGCGACGGCGGCGGCGGACAGGCTGATCGGTGACTTCGGGGGCCCCGCGTGGGACGAGGAGTCGTACCGGAAGCTGTATGACAAGGTGCGTGCCGAGATCGTCGACACGACGGTCCGTACGGTGGGCCAGGTGCAGCAGGTCCTCGCCGCCTGGCAGGCCGCTGAACGCCGTCTGAAGGCCGTACGCAGCCCTGCCCTGCTCGCGAACCTCACGGACGTCCGTAAGCAGCTGGACGCCCTTGTGAGGCCCGGTTTCGTGACGGAGGCGGGCCTGCGTCGGCTGCCCGATCTGATGCGCTACCTGATCGCGGTGGACCGCCGGCTCCAGCAGATGCCGACGAACGTCCAGCGCGACACGACGCGCATGGAGAAGGTCCACGAGATGCAGGACGAGTACGCCTGGCTCCTGGAGCAGATGCCGCAGGGCCGCCCGGTCCCGCAGCAGGTCCTGGACGTCCGCTGGATGCTGGAGGAGCTCCGCGTCAGCTACTTCGCCCACGCGCTCGGCACGGCGTACCCGATCTCCGACAAGCGGATCGTGAAGGCGATCGACGCGCTGGCGCCGTAACGGGATGCGCACGCAGGGTGAGTTCGACCAGGGGGCTCACCCTCCTGTAGAGTCTCTTCTCGCAGCGCAACGCACGAATGGCGCAGCGAAACCTGGTCCTGTGGAGCAGTTTGGAGTGCTCGCCACCCTGTCAAGGTGGAGGCCGCGGGTTCAAATCCCGTCAGGACCGCAGCAAGACAGAAGGCCCGTTCCCCGCAAGGGGGCGGGCCTTCTGCATGTCCCGGTGCATGCTTCGGCCACGGCGGGTCCCGGCGCTCACAACGCGGCGCAACCGGCGGAGCCCCCCCGCCACCTTGACGGAGTCACATTCGCTCGGTACCCAGAAATCAGGGCACCTTCCCCGTGTGCCCCTGGAGGTGGCGTATGGCGGCATCGGCAAGGCACGAGACGCGGGCGCTGCTCCGCGCGCACCTGTCGGCCGCCTCGTCCTATCGGCGGCACCTCACCCGCCACTGCCCGATCTGCCGCCACCTGCTGCGCCTGGCGCTGGACTCCGCGCCGAGCACCCCTCGGACGGCTCCTGTCGAGGTCACCGAGGACGAAACCGCTTCCACTGCCTGACCCCCTCGCGAACGTCAACTCCCGTGCGCCGATGGGGCGCTGGAACGTGCGTCTCCCTTTAGCGCACATAGGCCGGAGGCAACAAGCACCGGGCTGTGTGACGGGTGTCACCGCATGAGTTTCCGGAAGCGCGGTACTTACACCCTGCCTACAACTGGTCAATTTAATATGTGCAATTGCACCAGCTTCCAGCGATCGCCCGGCACACGCTCAGTGACGACCCATGGGCCATCCAAGGGCCGCCCAGGGGCCACTCAAAGACCGCCCAAGGGCCGCCCATGGGCGACTCCACAGGAGATCCGACAGCCCTCCCCAGAGTCCGACAAGGCTGCCCACGGGACCCCGGCCGGCACACGCTCCGCACACAAAAAAGATCGCGCTGGACCCGGCGGAGTCCAGCGCGATCGACGACGCACCCTTGTTACGTGCCTGAAGAGCTCTGATCGGCTTGGGCGTGGGCTCTGTTGGGGCAGAACCCGCGTCGCTTGGAGCTAGAGTTCGGGCGCTGCGGCAAGTTGGGGGAACTGCCGGTTTGCCCGGTTATGCAGTTGTTCAGGCCTCGCTGCGCTGCTGCGGGATGCCCGCGAGCAGAGCGCGGACCTCAGCCTCGCGGTAACGGCGGTGTCCGCCGAGCGTACGGATGGAAGTAAGCTTCCCGGCCTTCGCCCACCGCGTGACCGTCTTCGGGTCCACACGGAACATGGTGGCGACCTCAGCCGGGGTCAGCAGCGGCTCGGCATCAGGGGTGCGAGCGGTCATGAGCGGCCTCCTCGGGAGAACCGAACCTTCTCGGTTCTTTCCTCTAAATTCTGCACCTTGACCCGCGTTGCCCGAAATGGCGGACGCGAGTCGAGTCGGTTATAGGACGAACGGCTTGTCCTCGGCACTACAACTACACCATCTGTCCAGCCGCGTCGGCCAAACCGATGGAATTGCCCTCCCAGGTGTTCATCAGCGACGGAAGCCGATGGACCATGCCATAGCGGACAGTCACGCCACTGTGACGATCAGTCACAGTGGCGTGCAGGAGTCTCAAGACCCCCCAAAGCGTGCAATGTCGAGCTAGAGCCCTCCCCGGACTCCTTGTCCTATTTTGGCACGAGGAGGGGTTAGGGGCGCAAGAGTCGCGTACGTGCCGTCCGTCACCCTTACGCGCGTTGGCGCATCCTTGATGCATACGCCCGGATCGGGACCTACGTCCCTTGTTGACGGCACATCAGGAACCTCAGAGCGAGCACGAAACCCCAAAACGGGCGGCCCGTCAAACGCCAGTTCGTTACATCACAGAGTGCGCCAGATCACATTGGACCGCTCAGTCCGGACGCTCAGTCCGGACGCTCAGTTCGCCGACCGGCGGTCCCGCACCGCCCGCCACCGCTCCACGAGCCGTGCGTAGGCCGCCCCCGCGGCCGCCCCGTCGCCGAGCCGCAGCGCCTCGATGCCGTCGGCCACATCGGCCGCCGAGTGGTCGTCCTCCAGCTCGCCGGTCGGCAGGGTGTGCACCAGGCCGCCGTAGTCCAGCTCGACCAGGGAGCGCGGATGGAACTCCTCCAGCCAGCGCCCGACGTCCACCAGGCCGTCGATGAGCGGCCCTTCGTCGATGGCTTCCTTCAGCGTCCGCAGGGCCCGCGCCACCCGCCGCCGCGCCTGCACCATCGGCGTCCGGTAGCGCAGCATCGGCGGGATCTCGCCCGAGCCCTTCTCGAAGCGCCGCTCCTCGTCCGACACCAGCACGAACCAGTGCAGCGGCACCTGCCAGGTCGAGGTGCGGATCCAGGGCCGGGCGTCCGGGTTGCGGGCCAGCCAGCGCTCGTAGTCCTGGGCCGCCTGGTGCCGTACGACCTCCGGCAGCACCGCCTCCAGCACCGGCTTCGGCAGCTCCTCGGCGAGCTCCCCGAGCGCCTGCCAGCCCCGCAGCCGGGTCCGCCACGGGCACACGCACAGCACCCCGTCGGCCTCCAGCACGAAGGCGTCGCTGCTCTCGTGCACGGGGACCGGGATCGGCGGGGTGGGCAGCAAGTCGGCCAGGGAGCGGCGCAGTTCGTCCTGGTACGAGGGGCGGTCGGGGCGGCGGGCGTAGCGCGCCCAGTGGCTGCGCTCCGGCTCCGGGAAGGCGGCCAGCGGCTCGTACACGCGCAGATAGGTCGCGTACGGGACGATCACCGAGGACACCTTGGGCACGCCTGCTCCCTCCCCCGCCGTCTGCCAGGAAAACCTGCGAAACCCGCTCACAAAGTGGCGGGAAAACTATGCAAATCGTCGCACGGCTGTACTCCGGGAGTAGGTGATCCTGAGCACTGCGGGTTGGAGAGGCGCTTCCGGGTCTAATCTCATGCTCACAGCACCCGCCACCCGTACGGGAGCTCGCTCCAACCGCCGCAACGTACTCAGGAGTCACCACAGTGACCGACGTAACACACGGCGTCCTGCACACCCTGTTCCACTCGGACCAGGGGGGTCATGAGCAGGTCGTGCTCTGTCAGGACCGCGCCAGCGGCCTGAAGGCCGTCATCGCCATCCACTCCACCGCCCTGGGCCCCGCCCTCGGCGGTACGCGCTTCTACCCGTACGCGACCGAGGAAGAGGCCGTCGCCGACGCGCTGAACCTCGCGCGTGGGATGTCGTACAAGAACGCCATGGCCGGGCTCGACCACGGCGGCGGCAAGGCCGTGATCATCGGCGACCCGGACCGCATCAAGACCGAGGAGCTGCTGCTGGCCTACGGCCGGTTCGTGGCCTCGCTCGGCGGGCGGTACGTCACCGCCTGCGACGTGGGTACGTACGTCGCCGACATGGACGTCGTGGCGCGCGAGTGCCGCTGGACGACCGGACGCTCCCCGGAGAACGGCGGCGCGGGCGACTCCTCCGTGCTCACCGCCTTCGGCGTCTACCAGGGCATGCGCGCCTCCGCCCAGCACCTGTGGGGCGACCCGTCACTGCGCGGCCGAAAGATCGGCATCGCCGGCGTCGGCAAGGTCGGCCACCACCTGGTGGAGCACCTGCGCGCGGAGGGCGCCGAGGTCGTCGTCACGGACGTCCGCGAGGAGGCCGTGGGCCGGATCCTCGCGGCCCATCCGACGGGCGTGACGGCCGTCGCCGACACCGCGACCCTGATCCGTGTGGAGGGCCTCGACATCTACGCGCCCTGCGCGCTCGGCGGGGCCCTGAACGACGACACCGTGCCCGCGCTGACGGCGAAGATCGTCTGCGGCGCCGCCAACAACCAGCTCGAGCACCCGGGCGTCGAGAAGGACCTCGCGGACCGCGGGATCCTCTACGCGCCCGACTACGTGGTCAACGCCGGCGGTGTCATCCAGGTCGCCGACGAGCTGCACGGCTTCGACTTCGACCGGTGCAAGGCGAAGGCCGCGAAGATCTACGACACCACGCTGGCCATATTCGCACGTGCGAAGGCAGACGGGATTCCGCCGGCCGCCGCGGCCGACCGGATCGCCGAGCAGCGGATGGCGGAGGCGCGCGGGGCGCGCTGATCCGCCGCGCCGGTGTCCCTAACACGGATTGGCCGGTACCCGCCGGTGGGCAGTTGGAGAGAACTCTCACTCTTACCGGCGGGTCGACCGCCAATAAGTGGTTAAAATCGCGGTTGACCAGCGAGGACAGGGCACCTCGAAGGTCCTGGGCACACGCCTGTGCTGCGGGCGACGTACCGTATGGGCGCGGGCTCAGGTACCGTGGAAGCCCTACGGACCGGCCTCTCCACGGAGAGTCCGTTCCGGATCATGAACGCGTGTCAGACTCTGGGGCCGTCGAGCCCCGTCGTTGAGGGGGTCGAGCCATGGGGCGCGGCCGGGCCAAGGCCAAGCAGACGAAGGTCGCCCGCCAGCTGAAGTACAACAGCGGTGGGACGGACCTCTCACGCCTGGCTGAAGAGCTGGGCGCATCGACGTCGAACCAGTCGCCGAACGGCGACCGCTTCGAGGACGATGAGCAGGACGACGACGACCTGTACTCGAAGTACGCCGACCTCTACGAGGACGACGACGACGAAGACGGGGACTCCTCGCAACAGCGTCGCGGCGCTTGACTTTGCACTGAGCACTCACCCGGTCGGTGACCGTCGGTCACCGACCGGGTTCTGTGCTGCCTGCGGGGATCAGTTGGCGTAGTCACCGACGAGGGCGGCACCAGTGGTGTGCTCACCCCTGTCCGTGATCTCGCCCGCGACCCAGGCGTCCACGCCTCGGTCGGCCAGCGTCGCCAGGGCCACGTCCGCGGACTCCTGCGGCACGATCGCGATCATGCCGACGCCCATGTTCAGGGTCTTCTCCAGCTCCAGGCGCTCGACGGAGCCGGTCTTGCCGACGAGGTCGAAGATCGGGGCCGGGGTCCAGGTGGAGCGGTCGACGATCGCGTGCAGGCTGTCCGGCACGACCCGGGCCAGGTTGGCCGCGAGGCCGCCGCCCGTGACGTGGCTGAACGCGTGTACGTCCGCGGTGCGGGTGAGGGCCAGACAGTCCAGCGAGTAGATCTTGGTGGGCTCCAGCAGCTCCTCGCCGAGGGTGCGGCCCAGCTCGTCGATCCGTGCGTCCAGGGCGAGACCGGCCTGGTTCAGCAGGACGTGCCGGACCAGCGAGTACCCGTTCGAGTGAAGGCCGGACGCCGCCATGGCGATCACCGCGTCACCCGTACGGATGCGATCCGCGCCCAGCAGCCGGTCGGCCTCCACGACGCCCGTACCGGCACCGGCGACATCGAAGTCGTCCTCGCCCAGCAGACCGGGGTGCTCGGCCGTCTCTCCGCCCACCAGGGCGCAGCCGGCCAGCACACAGCCCTCGGCGATGCCCTTGACGATGGCGGCGACCCGCTCGGGGTGAACCTTGCCGACGCAGATGTAGTCGGTCATGAACAGCGGCTCGGCACCGCACACCACGATGTCGTCCATGACCATGGCGACCAGGTCGTGGCCGATGGTGTCGTAGACGCCCATCTGGCGGGCGACGTCGACCTTGGTGCCGACACCGTCGGTGGCGGAGGCGAGCAGCGGGCGCTCGTAGCGCTTGAGGGCGGAGGCGTCGAAGAGGCCGGCGAAACCGCCGAGGCCGCCGAGGACCTCGGGGCGCTGGGTCTTCTTCACCCACTCCTTCATCAGCTCGACCGCGCGGTCGCCCGCTTCGATGTCGACGCCCGCGGCTGCGTAGCTGGCACCAGTTGTCTCAGACATGGCAGTAGAGAACCTTCGTGTCGTACGGCAGGTATAGCGGGCCGACTACGGGCGACGGATCGCGTCGGCGGCGGCCGTGGCGGCCGGACCGGCGGCCAGCTCGGTCTCCAGGAGCTGCTTGCCGAGCAGCTCGGGGTCCGGGAGCTCCATCGGGTACTCGCCGTCGAAGCAGGCGCGGCACAGGTTCGGCTTGGCGATGGTGGTCGCCTCGATCATGCCGTCGATGGAGATGTACGCCAGGGAGTCGGCACCGAGCGAGGTGCCGATCTCGTCGATCGTCATGCCGTTGGCGATGAGCTCGGCGCGGGTGGCGAAGTCGATGCCGAAGAAGCACGGCCACTTCACGGGGGGCGAGGAGATCCGGATGTGGACCTCGGCGGCGCCCGCCTCGCGGAGCATGCGGACCAGGGCGCGCTGGGTGTTGCCGCGCACGATCGAGTCGTCGACGACGACCAGGCGCTTGCCCTTGATGACTTCCTTCAGCGGGTTCAGCTTCAGTCGGATGCCGAGCTGGCGGATGGTCTGCGAGGGCTGGATGAACGTACGGCCGACGTACGCGTTCTTCACCAGGCCGGCGCCGAAGGGGATGCCGGACGCCTCCGCGTAGCCGATCGCGGCCGGGGTGCCGGACTCCGGGGTCGCTATGACCAGGTCGGCCTCGACCGGGGCTTCCTTCGCGAGCTTGCGGCCCATCTCCACGCGGGACAGGTAGACGTTCCGGCCGGCGATGTCGGTGTCGGGGCGGGCCAGGTACACGTACTCGAAGACACAGCCCTTGGGCTTCGCTTCCGCGAATCGGGAGGTGCGCAGGCCGTTCTCGTCGATGGCGACGAACTCGCCCGGCTCGATCTCGCGGACGTAGCTGGCGCCGACGATGTCGAGGGCGGCGGACTCGGACGCGGCGACCCAGCCGCGCTCCAGGCGGCCGAGGACCAGCGGGCGGATGCCCTGCGGGTCGCGGGCGGCGTAGAGGGTGTGCTCGTCCATGAAGACGAGGCTGAAGGCGCCCTTGACCTGCGGGAGGACCTGGTGGGCGGCCTCCTCGATGGTCAGCGGCTTGCCGTCCTCGTCGACCTGGGCCGCGAGCAGCGCGGTCAGCAGGTCGGTGTCGTTGGTGGCCGCGACGCGCGGCGTGCGGCCGCCCTCCTGCTTGGGCAGATCCGCGACCATCTCGGCGAGCTGGGCCGTGTTGACCAGGTTGCCGTTGTGGCCGAGCGCGATGGAGCCGTGCGCGGTGGCGCGGAACGTCGGCTGGGCGTTCTCCCACACGGAGGCGCCGGTGGTCGAGTAGCGGGCGTGTCCGACCGCGATGTGACCCTGGAGCGAACCGAGCGAGGTCTCGTCGAAGACCTGGGAGACGAGGCCCATGTCCTTGAAGACGAGGATCTGGGAGCCGTTGCTGACCGCGATTCCCGCGGATTCCTGGCCCCGATGCTGGAGGGCGTAGAGCCCGAAGTACGTGAGCTTTGCGACCTCTTCACCCGGAGCCCAGACACCGAAGACGCCACACGCGTCCTGGGGGCCTTTCTCGCCGGGAAGTAGATCGTGATTGAGTCGACCGTCACCACGTGGCACGCCACCGAGTGTAGGCGAGATCGACCACTGGTCCGAATTGGGGATACGCGCCCGTAAAGGATCACTCGGCGGCGGCCGCGCTGACGCGCTCGCCGTTTTCGCTGGTCAGAGTGAGATTGCGGTGATTCAGTTCGTACTTCACCGTGCCGTCGAAGAGGCCCAGCAGGGTCTTCTCGTCCTTCATGAGTGAGGTGTCGCACATCATTCGGGTGGTGGACGCCGTGCCGAGCGTGATACGGCCGTCGCGGACCGTCGCCGTGGCCCGCACCTTGTTGCAGCCGAGGCTGCCGCTGACCTGTCCGGTCTTCTCGTCGAAGGTGAGATGGGCCTTGCCGTCGGTGTCCGGGCTGGTGATCGTCCACTTCGTGCCCTTGAGCGGGGCGGCGTCCTGCTTGGTGAGGGCGACGCGGTCGCCGTCCGCGGTGGTGAGCGTCAGCTTGTCGCCGTCGACCTCGCTGGTCAGGTCGCCGTCGGAGAGGGTGCGGGCGAGGGTCTCCTCGAAGGCCGGGGGGACTCCCTCGCAGGCCATCTCGGTCGCCTGCATCTGGTCGAAGGTGACGTGGCTGTCGGCGAAGGCCGCGTCGGCGCCGAAGGCGTTGCAGCCGAGGCTGCCCTTGACCTCGCCGCCGTCGGCGATGCGCAGCCAGGCCCCGTTCGGGGCGTCGCTCTTCTTTCCGTCGACGGTGATGTCGTCGACGGCCCAGTGGACGCCGGTGACGGACGCCGCCGCCCCGGCCCCGACCGCGTCACTGCCCGCGTCCTCGCTGCCGCAGGCCACGCCGAGCGGGAGGAGGGTCAGCGCGGCGAGGGCGGCCAGTCGCTGCTTGTCCATGGCGAGTGCGCCGAGTGTGTTCATGCCGGTGGGACGGAAGGGACACGGGACCGGTTCCGCTCGGTTCCGCTTGTCGTGTCCCACCCCCGTTGTCGTGTCCCTCCCGGCGCCTCACCCCATGAGCGGCAGCAACCCGCCCAGGTCCGCCCGCTCGCCGCTCGCGCTCACCTGGGCCTGCGCGACGGCGTCCCGCCACGTCACCCGCCCCGTCGCGAGCCGGATCCAGGTCAGCGGGTCGGTCTCGACGACGTTCGGCGGCGTGCCCCGGGTGTGCTTCGGCCCCTCGACGCACTGCACGACGGCGTACGGCGGGATCCGCACCTCGGTGGAGCCGCCGGGCGCCTTGGCGGCGAGGGTGTCGGCGAGGAGGCGGGTGCAGGCGGCGAGGGCCTGGCGGTCGTACGGGATGTCGAGGCCGGGGACGGCGGCGTTCAGGTCGTCGGTGTGGACGACGAGTTCGACGGTACGGGTGACCAGGTAGTCGGCGAGGGTCATGGCGCCGGTGCGGGCGGCGAGGAGGCGGTCGCCGGGGGCGTCCGCGAGCTTCTGGGTGAGGCGTTCCTGGGTGCGGGCGTACAGGGCGTCGAGGTCGGGGTGGGCGGCGGCGAGGTCGCGGGTGCCGTCCGCGATGTCACCGGCGCGGGCGGCGGTGGCGAAGGGCCAGTCCAGCAGGGTGAGCTCAGGCTTGGCGGGCTCGTCGCGGTCGAGGTTGCGGCTGACGGTCTCCACGGCCATGGTCACGTGCGCGGCCAGGTCCCGTACGGTCCATCCCTCCAGGCGGGTGGGGAGGGCGAGTTGCTCGTCGGTGAGGGTGCGTACGGCCTGTCGTACGGTGCCGAACTGGGTGAGGACCGCGGTGCGGATCTTGACGGGGTCGTAGGTGCGGGCGCGCTTCTTGGCCGGGGACATGAGCGCGAGGTTAGTCGGCGGCACCGACGACCGGGGGGCGACAACCGGGGACGACGACCAGGGGCGACGACGAACGAAGCCCCCGCCCGGTGACCGGACGGGGGCTTCGGAGCCGTGGACCGACTGTCCACTTCCGCCGACTGCCTACTTCAACAGCGCCGGGATGGTCTCCTCGTGCGCCGTGCGCAGCTCCTCCAGGGTGAGGGCGAACTCGCCCTGGAGCTCCACCACTGCATTTGAATCAGACACAGTGCCGTCGACGACACCGATGCGGGTGGCCGGCAGGCCACGGGCGCCGCACATGTCGTTGAAGCGGACCTCCTCGGAGCGCGGTACGGCGACGATCGCGCGGCCCGCGGACTCGGAGAAGAGGAAGGTGAAGGCGTCCAGACCGTCCGGGACGATCAGGCGGGCGCCCTTGCCGCCGAGCAGGGCCGACTCGACGACCGCCTGGATCAGGCCGCCGTCGGACAGGTCGTGCGCGGAGTCGATCATGCCGTCGCGGGAGGCGGAGATCAGGATCTCGGCGAGCAGGCGCTCGCGCTCCAGGTCGACCTTGGGCGGCAGGCCGCCGAGGTGGTCGTGCACGACCTGCGACCAGGCCGAGCCGCTGAACTCCTCACGCGTGTCGCCGAGGAGGTACAGCAGCTGGCCCTCCTCCTGGAAGGCGACCGGCGTGCGGCGGGCGACGTCGTCGATGACGCCGAGGACCGCGACGACCGGGGTCGGGTGGATGGCCGCCTCGCCGGTCTGGTTGTAGAGCGAGACGTTGCCGCCCGTGACCGGCGTGCCCAACTGCTGGCAGGCGTCCGCCAGTCCGCGCACCGCCTCCGCGAACTGCCACATCACCGCCGGGTCCTCGGGCGAGCCGAAGTTCAGGCAGTCGGAGACCGCCAGCGGCTTGGCGCCGGTCGTGGCGACATTGCGGTAGGCCTCGGCGAGGGCCAGCTGGGCGCCCGCGTACGGGTCCAGCTTGGCGTACCGGCCGTTGCCGTCCGTCGCGATGGCGACGCCGAGGCCGGTCTCCTCGTCGATGCGGATCATGCCGGAGTCCTCGGGCTGGGCGAGGACCGTGTTGCCCTGCACGAAGTGGTCGTACTGCGAGGTGATCCACTTCTTGGAGGCCTGGTTCGGGGAGCCGACCAGCTTCAGGACCTGGTCCTTCAGCTCCTCGCTCGTCTCCGGCCGCGGCAGCTTGTTCGCGTCGTCGGCCTGCAGCTCGTCCTGCCAGGACGGGCGGGCGTACGGCCGCTCGTAGACCGGGCCCTCGTGGGCCACCGTGCGCGGGTCGACGTCGACGATCTTGCCGCCGTGCCAGTAGATCTCCAGGCGGTCGCCGTCGGTCACCTCACCGATGACGGTGGCGATGACGTCCCACTTCTCGCAGATCTCCAGGAAGCGGTCGACCTTCTCCGGCTCCACGACCGCACACATGCGTTCCTGCGACTCGCTCATGAGGATTTCCTCGGGCGAGAGGGTCGAGTCACGCAGCGGTACGTCGTCCAGGGTGACGCGCATGCCGCCGGAGCCGTTGGAGGCGAGCTCGGAGGTGGCGCAGGACAGACCGGCGGCGCCGAGGTCCTGGATGCCGACGACCAGCTTCTCCTTGAACGCCTCCAGGGTGCACTCGATGAGGAGCTTCTCCTGGAAGGGGTCGCCGACCTGGACGGCGGGGCGCTTGGACGGCTTGGCGTCGTCGAAGGTCTCGGAGGCGAGGATCGAGGCGCCGCCGATGCCGTCGCCGCCGGTCCGGGCCCCGTACAGGATGACCTTGTTGCCCGCGCCGGACGCCTTCGCGAGGTGGATGTCCTCGTGCCGCATGACGCCGATGGCACCGGCGTTGACCAGCGGGTTGCCCTGGTAGCAGGCGTCGAAGACGACCTCGCCGCCGATGTTGGGCAGGCCCAGGCAGTTGCCGTAGCCGCCGATGCCGGCCACGACGCCCGGGAGGACGCGCTTGGTGTCGGGGTGGTCGGCGGCGCCGAAGCGCAGGGGGTCGACCACGGCGACCGGGCGTGCGCCCATCGCGATGATGTCGCGGACGATGCCGCCGACACCGGTCGCCGCACCCTGGTAGGGCTCGACGTACGACGGGTGGTTGTGCGACTCGACCTTGAAGGTGACCGCGTAGCCCTGGCCGACGTCGACGACACCGGCGTTCTCACCGATGCCGACGAGAAGGGCGTCCGACTGCGGGGCCTTCTCGCCGAACTGGCGGAGGTGGACCTTGGAGGACTTGTACGAGCAGTGCTCGGACCACATGACCGAGTACATGGCGAGCTCGGCACCGGTGGGCCGGCGGCCGAGGATCTCGACCACGCGCTCGTACTCGTCCTTCTTCAGGCCGAGTTCGGCCCAGGGCAGCTCGACGTCGGGGGTCGCGGCCGCGTGCTCGACCGTGTCCAGAGGCGTCCGGCTCATGCGTTGACCAGCTTCTTGAGGATCGAGGTGAAGAAGGGGAGGCCGTCGGTGCGGCCGGTGCCGATGAGCGGCTCGACGGCGTGCTCCGGGTGCGGCATCAGGCCCACGACGTTGCCGGCCTCGTTGGTGATGCCCGCGATGTCGTTGAGCGAGCCGTTGGGGTTGAAGTCGAGGTAGCGGAAGGCGACCCGCCCCTCGGCCTCCAGCTTGTCCAGCGTGTACTGGTCGGCCACGTAGCGGCCGTCCATGTTCTTCAGCGGGATGTGGATCTCCTGGCCGGCCGTGTAGTCGGTGGTCCAGGCGGTGTCCGCGTTCTCCACCCGCAGCTTCTGGTCGCGGCAGATGAAGTGCAGGTGGTCGTTGCCGAGCATGCCGCCGGGCAGCAGGTGGGCCTCGGTGAGGATCTGGAAGCCGTTGCAGATACCGAGGACCGGCAGGCCGGCCTTCGCCTGCTCGATGACCGTGTCCATCACCGGCGAGAAGCGGGCGATGGCCCCGGCGCGCAGATAGTCGCCGTAGGAGAAACCACCGCACAGCACGACCGCGTCGACCTGCTTGAGGTCCTTGTCCTTGTGCCACAGGGCGACGGGTTCGGCGCCCGCCAGCCGGATCGCACGCTGCGTGTCCCGGTCGTCGAGAGAGCCCGGGAAAGTGACGACGCCAATACGAGCGGTCACTTCACGGCCTCCGCGACTTCCTCGACGCGGACGGTGAAGTCCTCGATCACGGTGTTGGCGAGGAAGGATTCCGCAAGATCATGGATGCGGGCGAGCGCGGCCTCGTCGACCGGGCCGTCAACTTCCAGTTCGAAACGCTTTCCCTGACGTACGTCCGAGATGCCGTCGAAACCCAGCCGCGGCAGTGCGCGCTGCACCGCCTGGCCCTGGGGGTCGAGGATCTCCGGCTTGAGCATGACGTCGACTACGACGCGTGCCACGTGCACTCCCGGTGGTGTGGTGCTGAGCAGGTTCCTGCAGGTGGTTTCAGACTACCTGCACAAAATTTCTACGCGCGTCGACTTGTAGGAAACTACGTGACGGCCATCACGACCCGACCGAAGGCCGTCAGTCGGCGAAAAGTTCCGGAAAAGATCCCGGATCGACACCCGAAAGCTATTGCGCTCAGACACGCGGAAGGATTTAGTCGAGCTTCACATCGCATTGTCGGGCACTGTACAAATGAATTGTCACCGTGCCGTACGAAGGGACCGATATTCGTGGCGCAGAAGGTCGTGGTCACTCTCTTTGACGACATCGACGGCTCGGAAGCGGCGGAAACGATCGCCTTCGGACTCGACGGCAAGTCGTACGAGATCGACCTGAATGAAGCCAATGCCAAGAAACTGCGTAAGGCGCTCGCGCCGTACGTGGAGGCCGGTCGCAAGCGGTCGAAGTCAGGCAAGGCGTACAAGCAGACCGAGGTCGCCCCGGACCCGGCGGCCGTGCGGGCCTGGGCGCAGGCCAACAAGATGGAGGTCCCGGCCCGCGGCCGGATCCCCAAGAAGGTCTACGAGGCGTTCAGCGCGGCGCAGTGACGCCGGCCGACGCTGCGGCTCAGGGCCCGTCAGCGGGCCCTGGCGGCAACCGACTTGCGCTACCCCCCTGCCGATCAGCTAATGTCTGGGACACGCCGCCGGGCGGGGCAGAAAAGCCCAGCTCGGGGAGCTTGCGGGTGTAGTTCAGTAGCAGAACATCCCCCTTCCAGGGGGAAGGCGCAGTGTGCAATTCCTGTCACCCGCTCTGCACCACCGTCCGAACCACTGATGTGGATCAGGTAGGCTGGTGCTCGCACCGGTCGGTGAGAGCCGGTCGGGGGCAATGCGGACGTAGCTCAGTTGGTAGAGCGCAACCTTGCCAAGGTTGAGGTCGCGAGTTCGAGCCTCGTCGTCCGCTCGGGAATGAGACCCCGGTCCTTAGGGATCGGGGTCTTTTCATGTTCCGGCGAGCGTCCGCCTGACATTTGTCATGCGGAGTGGTGACAGCGCGCACTGCTGCCGGGCCCGCGCTGCCGGGACGCTGATGTCATGAACATCGACGAACACGAACACGTGATTGAGGTCACCGACCTGCGGCGTGTGTACGGGGGCGGGTTCGAGGCGGTGCGCGGCATCACGTTCTCCGTGGACCGCGGCGAGGTCTTCGCGCTGCTCGGCACCAACGGCGCGGGCAAGACGTCCACCGTCGAACTGCTGGAGGGGCTCGCCCAGCCGGCCGGAGGGCAGGTGCGGGTGCTCGGCCACGATCCCTACGCCGAGCGGGCCGCCGTACGGCCCCGGACCGGGGTGATGCTGCAGGAGGGCGGCTTTCCGTCCGAGCTGACCGTCGCCGAGACCGCGCGGATGTGGGCGGGGTGCGTGAGCGGGGCCCGGCCCGAGGGGGAAGTGCTGGAACTCGTCGGGCTCGCGGGGAAGGCCGGCGTACGCGTGAAGCAGCTGTCCGGGGGTGAGCGGCGGCGGCTGGACCTGGGGCTAGCGCTGCTCGGCGATCCCGAGGTGCTGTTCCTGGACGAGCCGACGACCGGACTGGACGCCGAAGGGCGCCGGGACACCTGGGAATTGGTGCGGGGGCTGCGCGACGCCGGTACGACCGTGCTGCTGACCACGCACTACCTGGAAGAGGCCGAGGACCTCGCCGACCGGCTCGCGATCCTGCACGACGGGCGGATCGCCGCCACCGGGACACCGGCCGAGGTGACCGCGGCCCAGCCCTCGCGGATCTCCTTCGAGCTGCCCGAGGGCTACTTCCTTGGAGACCTGCCACCGCTCGGCGAGCTCGGCGTGACCGGGCACCAGGTCGAGGGGCGGCTCGTCCGGCTGCGGACCCACGAGCTGCAGCGGGCGGCGACCCGGCTGCTGGTGTGGGCCGAGGGGGCCGGTGTGCAGCTGCGGGGGCTGGATGTGCGGTCGGCCTCGCTGGAGGAGGCGTTCCTCGGTATCGCGCGGGAAGCGTCCGGCGCGGCGGAGAAGTCGAAGGAGTACGCGGCATGAGCGGTACGGTCACCACCCCGGCGGGCCGGATGACGGCGCTGGCCCGCGCCGAACTGACCCTGCTCGGGCGCAGCAGGGGAACACTCGTCGCCGCCCTGTTCGTGCCGCTCGTGCTGCCGTTCAGCGTGTGGTCCGCGACCAAGGACATGGACCTCGAGAAGTCCGGCCTCACCGTCGGAACCGTCGTCCTGCCCGCCGCGATCGGGTTCTCGCTGCTCTTCGCGGTGTACGGCGCGCTCGTCGGCGTCTTCACCGCCCGGCGCGAGGAGCTCGTGCTCAAGCGGCTGCGCACCGGGGAGCTGCGGGACACCGAGATCCTGGCCGGGTCGGCGCTGCCGGCCGCCGCCACGGGCCTCGCGCAGTCCCTCGTCCTGGCGGTCGGCTGCACCGTCCTCCTCGACGTCCCCGCGCCCCGCGCCCCGTATCTCGCCGTACCCGCCCTGCTGCTGGGCCTCCTGCTGTGCGCCTCGCTCGCGGCGGTCACCTCGGCGTTCACCCGCACCACCGAGAGCGCCCAGGTCACCACGCTGCCCGTGATGTTCGTCTCGATGCTCGGCTCCGGCATGGCCGTCCCGCTGGAGGTCCTGCCGGACCGGGTGGTGTCGGTGTGCGAACTGCTTCCGCTGACCCCGGTGATCACGCTCGTGCGCGGCGGCTGGACCGGTGACCTGTCGGCGTACGAGGCGCTGGGCGCCGCGGCGACCGCGCTGGCCTGGACGGCGCTGGGCGTGTTTGCTGTACGGCGGTGGTTCCGGTGGGAGCCGCGGCGCTGACGTACAGGGGGCAGGGGGACATGCGCGGGCCGGGCACGTGGTGGCGGGGCAAGAGCACTCCGGCGAAGGTCGAGACGTACACGAGGTGGTCGTTCCACTTCTTCGCGGTGATGGAGGTCGCGACGGTCGCGCTGCCGGTCACCGGCGAGGCGGGGCCGGAGCTGGGCGGCTGGCTGATGCTCATGGTGTGCGCGCACGCGATGGTCTGCGCCCTGGTCGTTTCACGGACAGTGGACTGGATCTGCGGTCGGCGTGAGCAGCCCGTACGACTGCTGGGTACCCTCGGCGCCGTCACCGCGGCGGTGTCCACCACGGCACTCGCTGTCGTCGAGTACGGACCGAAGGGTGACGGCGTCGACTCCGCGGCGGGCAGCGTCTTCAGCGTCGTCATGTTCTTCGGGGTGGCCAACATCGCGCTGGGGGTGCGGGGCCGCAGGCGCGTGTACGCCGTCGTGGCGGGATTCGCGGCGGGTTCGGCGCTCGTCGTGCTCGCGCTGAGCCGGTCCGCTCTCGCCGCGCTGGTCATCGCCCTGATCGTGCTGCTCGGCTGCGGTCTCCTCGCCTTCATCGGCGTCTTCTCCGCCTGGCTGCTCAGAGCCGTCTACGAACTCGACGAGGCCCGCGAGACCCGTGCCCGGCTCGCCGTCGCCGAGGAGCGGCTGCGGTTCGGGCGGGATCTGCACGACGTGATGGGGCGGAACCTGGCCGTGATCGCCTTGAAGAGCGAGCTCGCCGTGCAGCTGGCGCGGCGCGGGCGGCCCGAGGCCGTGGAGCAGATGATCGAGGTGCAGCGGATCGCACAGGAGTCGCAGCGCGAGGTGCGGGATGTCGTACGGGGATACCGCGAGGCCGACCTGGGGGTCGAACTCGCCGGAGCCCAGGGTGTGTTGGCCGCGGCCGGGATCGAGTGCGAGGTGACCGGGGAGGCGGCCGGACTGCCCGCCGAGGTGCAGTCGGCTTTGGCGTGGGTGGTGCGGGAGGCGACCACCAACGTGCTGCGGCACGGGGATGCCGGGCGGTGCGCGGTGGGAGTGCGGGTGTCGGAGGGGCACGTGGTGCTGACGGTGGAGAACGACGGGGCTGCCGGAGCCCCCGACGGGGGTGGGGGCTCCGGGCTGGCCGGGCTGCGGGAGCGGCTGGCGGCGGTGGACGGCACCTTGGAGGTGGGACTCGTCGAGGAGGGGGTGTTCCGGCTGGTGGCGCATGTGCCGTTGGCGGGGGCCGCGGCGGACGTGCGGGAGGTCGCCGTATGGCCGACCGCGTGACCGGCCAGGAGGCCGACCGCGGGACCGGGCCCGTACGGCTGCTGCTCGCCGACGACGAGCATCTGATCCGGGGAGCGCTCGCCACGCTGCTGTCGCTGGAGGACGACCTCGTGATCGTCGCCGAGGCGGCCACCGGGCCGGAAGCGCTGGCCATGGCCCGGGCGCACCAACCCGATGTCGCCGTACTGGATCTTCAGATGCCCGGGGCGGACGGTGTGAAGGTCGCCACATCTCTGCGCGCCGAACTGCCCGGGTGCCAGGTGCTGATCGTGACCAGCCACGGGCGGCCCGGGCATCTGAAGCGGGCCCTTGCGGCGGGTGTGCGCGGGTTCGTCCCGAAGACCGTCAGCGCGCAGCGGCTCGCGGAGATCATCCGTACCGTGCATGCCGGAAACCGCTACGTCGACCCCGAGTTGGCCGCCGACGCGATCGCCGCCGGGGACTCTCCGCTGACCGCGCGGGAGGCCGAGGTGCTGGAACTCGCCGCCGACGGGGCGCCCGTCGCGGAGATCGCGGAGCGGGCGGCGCTGTCGCAGGGGACCGTGCGGAACTATCTGTCGTCCGCCGTCTCAAAGCTCGGGGCGGAGAACCGTCACGCGGCGGTGCGTCTCGCGCGCGAGCGAGGTTGGGTATAGTTGCTCTCGCGCCACGGCGCAACGCGGACGTAGCTCAGTTGGTAGAGCGCAACCTTGCCAAGGTTGAGGTCGCGAGTTCGAGCCTCGTCGTCCGCTCCAGATCAAGGCCCCGGTCATCGGACCGGGGCCTTTGTCGTGGGGCGGCCTTTGTCGTACGGCCGGGAAGGCCCCGTGCGCCCGGGCGGGCCCCGGTCAGCGCCGGGGCCTTCGCCTTGGCACCGTCAGCTCCAGCTCATCCCGGTCAGGCGCTCGTACGCCTCCACGTACTTCGCCCGGGTCGCGTCCACGACCTGCTGCGGCAGCGGCGGCGGGGGCTGCTCGCTCTTCCTGTCCCAGCCGGACTCCGGCGAGGTCAGCCAGTCACGGACGAACTGCTTGTCGTACGACGGCTGCGCGCGGCCCGGCTGCCACTGGTCGGCCGGCCAGAAACGGGAGGAGTCGGGGGTGAGGACCTCGTCGGCGATGACCAGCGTGTCCCCCTCGAAGCCGAACTCGAACTTGGTGTCCGCGAGGATGATGCCGCGGTCGCGCGCGATGTCCCGGCCCCGGGAGTAGACGGCGAGGGTCGCCTGGCGCAGCCGGGCCGCGGTGTCGGCGCCGACCTGGCGGGCGACCTCCTCGTAGGAGACGTTCTCGTCGTGCTCGCCGACGGCCGCCTTGGTGGCCGGGGTGAAGATCGGGGCGGGCAGCTCCGAGCCGTCGACCAGGCCCTCGGGGAGGGCGAGGCCGCAGACGGTGCGGGACTCGTTGTACTCGACCAGGCCGGAGCCGGTGAGATAGCCACGGGCCACGGCCTCCACCGGGACCATCTTCAGCGACTTGCACACGAGGGTGCGGCCCGCCCAGTCGGCGGGGGCGCCGGCCGGTACGTCGGTGCTCAGCACGTGGTTGGGGACCAGGTCGGCGAGCTGGTCGAACCACCACAGGGAGAGCTGGGTGAGGATGCGGCCCTTGTCCGGGATCTCGGTGGGGAGCACCCAGTCGTAGGCGGACATGCGGTCGCTGGCGACCATCACGAGGTCGCCCGCCTCGTTCTGGTACAGGTCGCGCACCTTGCCGGTGTGCAGGTGTACCAAGCCCGGAACCTGGATCGGCTCGGGCTTTTCTACGAATCCGGACACGGTTCCTCCCCGTGGTTCTGTCCAAGTGGCTCGATTCTCCCGTATGGCGGAGATCGGTCCTGGACGGGGGTGGTTTCAGCAGGGCTCAGTCACGTTTGCAGATGCGGTCGAGGAGGTTGGCTGTGGCGCGCTGGACTCGGGCGTCGACGTGGCCCGGGCGGTCCAGCGCCGGGGACCAGGCGAACGTTCCGGACGCGAAGACCAGGGCGCCGGAAGGGGCGCGGTAGAGGGACGTCTCCTGGTGGCGCAGGACGCCCTCGCGGTCGGTGTACGGGGAGTGGGCGAGCAGGATGCGCTCCTCGTGCTCGGGCAGCGGGGCGCGCGGGAAGTAGCGGTCGGCCTCGCCCGCGACCAGGCCCGCGATCTCGTCGCCCTCGTGGGCGCCGGTCGCCTCCCACAGCCAGTGGTCGGCGTTGCGGACGATCAGGGGGTGCGGTTCGGGGACCTGGCCCGCGTACTGGATGCCGATCAGCTCCTGCTCGGGGCGGTCGATCTCCCGCCAGAGCACGGGCCGGCCGGGGCCCTTGCGCTTGCGGCAGGTGAGCAGGCGGTCGGGGACGCCGGACGGGGAGGGGCCCAACTCCACCTGCCAGTACATGGAGTTGGCCGAGAGGAAGACCAGGGACGTGCCGTTCTCGCGGGCGAGCTCGACGGTGCGGCGCATGTTCGCCGACCAGTACTCGTCGTGGCCGGGGAAGACCAGGCCGCGGTAGCGGGTGGGGTCGACGTGGCCGCCGTGCAGGTCGCGGGCGTCGGCGTAGGCGATGTCGTAGCCGTAGCGCTCGGCCCAGCGGATGAAGTCGTAGGCGTGGCCGACGTGCAGGGGCAGGCCCGCGCCCGCGTAGGGGCGGTCGAAGGAGACGGTCGTGGCGGCATCGGCCTCGCCGAGCAGGCGGCCTTCCTCGTCCCAGGCGTGGTAGAGGCTGGCGCCGGTGCGGCCGTCCTCGGGGTAGAGGTTGTAGGCCTGCCAGGTGACGTCGGGGAGGAGCAGGAGCAGGTCGGCGGGGTGGTTGTCGCGGACGGTGAAGGGGATGTGGGAGCGGTAGCCGTCGGCGGTGGTGAGGACGGCCACGTATGCGCCGATGCTCCAGAACGAGGGGACCTGCAGGCGCCAGGACAGCCACCAGTGGTGGCAGGAGACCGTGCGGTCGGCGGTGAGCGGCGGGGGCTGCACGATGCCGGAGAGGCGGGGGCTGGTGGTGATCTTGGCGGCGCCGTCACCGCCGTAGTGGCCGATGCGGTAGATGTCGACGCCGAACTCCTGGGGCGGGTCGACGGTGATGTGGAAGTCGACGGCCTCGCCGGGGGCGACCGCGCCGGTCGAGGTGAAGCCCTTGATCTGGCGGTGGACGTCGTCGGCGGAGCGGGGGCCTCCGGCGGTGCGCGGGCCGGGGACCCTGGGGGTGCCCGCCGTCGGGGGGTGGGCCTGGCCGTCGACGTACCAGGGGACGACCTGGCCGGTGTCGTCGAAGTAGGTCACATTGCCGCGCAGCCAGGGGACGGGGCCCTGTCCGAAGGGGTCCGTCACGGCGTGCGCGAGTGCCCCCGACTCCCAGCGGCGGATCTGCTCCGAGCCCATGGCCGTACCCCTCCCTCGTGCCCCCGTGGTGGTGCGTCGAGCGTTCGTGGCGCGGGCTTTTGTACGGCTGTCGTATGTCGTAAGCCCTTGCCATATGCGTTATCGATCCCAGCACATCACATTCCGCACGCATGCTGTCACTATTCGTTGCACATTGACCGAAAGTGGAACCGGGGGTTCCGACCGGATACGGCTCAGACCAGGCGTACCGGCTTCTCCGGACGTATCCCCGACTCCACCAGCCAGGCGCGCAGGGGCGCCGGGTCGCCCTCCTCGATGAGGCTGAGGACTCTGGGGGTCAGGTCGGCCGCTCTCTCGCCGTTGACGAGGAGGGTGGGGCCGTCGAGCCAGTCCAGGCCGGGGGCGGCCCCGGCGGTGTCCATGGCGGCGCAGCACACCATCGCCGTCACGTGGTCGGTGAGCAGCTCACGGGCGGTGCGGGGCGGCTGGAGCGGGAACAGGGGGAGCGCGCCGGTGTCCAGGAGGGTGGTGCCGGGGGCGGGGGACGCCTGCTGCGGCGCGGGGGTCGCGGCTTCCTCGCGGGCCAGTTCGGCGGTCAGGCCGACGGCGAGGGCGGAGCTGCGTTCGGTTTCCTGGTCCCCGTCCTCGGGGACCTCCTCGGCCATGGATGCGTAGGGGGCCTTGGGCGCCTTGGGAGGCCGGGCGGGTGCGTCGTCGGGGCCGGCGGCCGTCGGAGCCGGCGGGGACGCGAGGTGGTCCATGACGCGGGCCAGGGTCGGGCCGTCCGCCTCCGCAGGTGTGCCGCCCGACGTGCGGCGGACGCCGAGGGCGTCGAGGACGCGGTGGAGGCGGGCCGCGTCGGTACGCCATTTGCGGTCGACGACCTCCTCCGGGTACGCCTGCCAGTCCACCGGCGACCAGGCCGGGCCGGGCTCGGCGGGGCCGCCGTGGAAGAGGCGGGCGGCCAGGAGCGAGGCGGCCTCGTCGACCGCGCCGGGCTCTTCGAGCAGGTCGCACGCGGGGCGCTCGCCCAGCCGGGAGGCGAAGCCCTCGGCCAGGCGGTCCCGGCGGGACAGCTCGGTGAGCGCCGCGACGACACCCGCGTCGAGCCGGGACGGCCAGCGGCCCATCCGCCAGGCCGGCAGCGCGACGCGGGTGAGCAGCCGGTCCCAGCCCGCGTACGCCAGCCCGACCTGTTCCTGGGCGACGATCCGCAGCCCGTAATCCACAGCCTGTGCACGCTCGGCGGCCGCGGCGGCCACGCCCCGCTCCATCTCGGCGGCATGGTCCCGGCAGCTGCGCAGCAGCACGCGCGCCACCCAGCCGAGGCCCGCGCACACCGCCCGGGAGCCCGGGCAGCGGCCGCGCGTCGAGGCGACGGCCACGGCGGCGTCCAGGCCCCGGACGAAGCGCCGGGCCTGGGCTATGTCGGGGTGCGCCGAAGGTCCCGTACCGGCGACGACCGGGGCGAGGACCGCGCGCAGCTCGCCGACCCGCATCCACCACAGGAACGGGGAGCCGATGACGAGGACGGGGGCGGCGGGCGTACGGCGGTGGGCGGCGCGCAGGCCTCCGCCGCGCAGCCCGTTGACGCCGTCCTCGTCGCCGTCCTCGGCCGGCGGTGGGCCGTGGGACGGATGGGTGCGGTCCTCCAGCCAGCTGTCGCAGTCCGGGGTCAGCGCTATCGCGGACGGGGCGGGGACGTCGAGGCGGTCGGCGAGGTCGCGCACCATCCGGTACAGGTCCGGGGCCTGCTCCTCGCTTATCGGGACCGTCGGGCTGACGGCCGGGCGGGAGCGGGCGACGACCAGGGCGATCACGGCGGCGGCGAGCAGGACGAGGACCGCGACGGGCGTCACGACCCAGCGGGCGGCATGCCAGCCCGGGCCGACGAGGTGGTCGGTGGAGGCGCCGACGAGCAGCACCACGGCGACCGCCGCGGGCAGCAGGGCCACGGCGAGCGCGCGGCTGCGGATGCGCAGCACGGCGAGGGCCCGGGCGCGCGCGGCCTGCGCACCCGCCTCCACACCCATACCGGTCACGCCGGACCTCACCCCCTCCGCGCTGCCCTGGCTGTCCGGACTGTCCTGGCTTTGCTCACTCCCCCACTGTGGCACCCACAACTGACATCGCAATGCCGGTGGGCCAAGTGCCGGAACGCTTGCGCCGCACCCTAGTTGGGGCGTCGACCCACGTCAGCCGGATGGGGCATCGGTCACTCGATGGAATGGCTTTGGGGAAAGGTGGATGACGGACAGCGAGGATCAGGCCCCTGATCCCGGCCAGAAGGCCGGTTCTGGCCCCGGCAGGGAACAGGCCCCGAATCCTGAGACGGATTCGGGGCCTGTGGGGTTTATCGGGGCGGCCGTTGGAGGTTTGTCGAGGCGGCCGCCAGCGGTGCTTACGCGCCTGCCGCCGCCTTCGCCGCGATGTCCGTGCGGTGCTGGGAGCCGTCGAGGTGGATACGGGACACGGCCTTGTACGCGCGGTCGCGGGCCTTGGTGAGGTCCTTGCCGGTCGCCGTGACGGACAGGACGCGGCCGCCGGCGCTGACGATCGCGTCGCCGTCGTGCTTGGTGCCGGCGTGCAGGACGTAGGTGTGCGGGGCGTCCTCGGCGGCCACCTCGTCGAGGCCGGTGATCGGGTCGCCGGTGCGCGGGGTGCCGGGGTAGTTGTGCGAGGCGACCACCACGGTGACCGCGGCGTCCTCGCTCCAGCGCAGGGGCGGCAGGTCGGCGAGGTCGCCCTTGGCGGCGGCCAGCAGGACGCCGGCCAGCGGGGTCTTCAGGCGGGCCAGGACGACCTGGGTCTCCGGGTCGCCGAAGCGGGCGTTGAACTCGATGACCCGTACACCGCGGGAGGTGATCGCCAGACCGGCGTAGAGAAGGCCGGAGAAGGGGGTGCCGCGGCGGCGCAGCTCGTCGACGGTCGGCTGCAGGACCGTCTGCATGACCTCCTCGACCAGCTTCGGATCGGCCCACGGGAGCGGCGAGTACGCGCCCATGCCGCCGGTGTTCGGGCCCTCGTCCCCGTCCAGCGCCCGCTTGAAGTCCTGGGCGGGCTGGAGCGGGACGACCGTCTCGCCGTCGGTGATGGCGAACAGGGAGACCTCGGGGCCGTCCAGGTACTCCTCGATGACGACGCGCTCGCAGGAGTTGGCGTGCGCCCTGGCCGCCTCCAGATCGGCGGTCACGACGACGCCCTTGCCGGCGGCGAGACCGTCGTCCTTGACGACGTACGGGGCGCCGAAGGCGTCGAGGGCCTCGTCGACCTCTTCGGGGGTCGTGCAGACGTAGGAGCGGGCCGTCGGGACACCGGCCGCCGCCATGACGTCCTTCGCGAAAGCCTTGGAGCCCTCGAGTTGCGCGGCATCCTTGGAGGGCCCGAAGACCGGGATGCCCGCCTCGCGCACGGCGTCGGCGACTCCGGCGACGAGCGGTGCCTCCGGCCCTACGACCACGAGGTCGGCGCCGAGCTGCTCGGCCAGCGCGGATACGGCCTTGCCGTCCAGGGCGTCGACCTGGTGCAGCTCGGCGACCTCGGCGATGCCGGCGTTGCCGGGGGCGCAGTGCAGCGCGGTGACGTCGGGGTCGAGGGACAGGGAACGGCACAGGGCGTGTTCGCGGGCGCCGCTACCGATGACGAGGACCTTCACGGGGGTCAGCCTAACGGGGTTTTTGTGCGAGGTGCTCAGAGCCGGGGGGTGGGTGACCTGTACGTTCCTCCAAAGCGGCCCCGGCGTTGTCGTTGCCGTCGACTGGGGGCTGCCGCCCCCGGACCCCCGCTCCGGCCCTTGAGGGGCCTCGTCCTCGAACGCCGGACGGGCTGAGATCACCTGGCCGGCGTCGGTCAGTTCCGGCTACTCGTTCATGAACTCCTCCACGACCGTCGCCCCCAGCTCCCGCACGATCAGGTCGTGGCCGGAGAGGGCCGATTCGTTGAGGTCGGGGTCGTCGTCCTCGGGGATGTCGTCCTCGGGGGCGACCGGGGGCGGTGGCTCCGGGGCGGAGGAAGGCTGGGGGGCCGGTGTGGGGGCAGCGGTCGGGGCCGGGCCCGGTGAGGCCGACGGGGGTGAGGTGGGTGCCGTGGGAGCCGGCTGGGGAGGGGCCGGGCGCTGGGCCGTCGTACCGCCGCCGTAGCCGCCGCCGTAGCCACCGCCGAAGCCGGAGGAGCCGCTGGTCGGCGGGGGAGCCGAGCCCCCGCCCGACGGGTCGACGATCGCCTCGATCTTCCACTGGACGTTGAACTGCTCGGCCAGCGCCTGCCGCAGGACGTCCTCGCTGCCGCTGCTCGCGAAGTTGTCGCGCGCGCCGGCGTTCACGAAGCCGAGCTGGAGGGTGGTGCCGTCGAAGCCGGCCACCTGGGCGTTCTGGCTGAGCAGGATCCAGGTGAAGCGGCGACGGTTCTTGACCGCCTCCAGGATGTTCGGCCAGAGCATGCGGGGGTCGAGGCCGCCGCTCGGGGGTGCGTAGGCGGGTGCGGCTCCTGCGGTGGGGGCGGGTGCGGAAGCAGGCACTGAGGGCTGCGGTGCGGGGGTGTTGCTGGGCCCGGCCGGGGGCTGTGCGCCGCCGCCTGCCGGGGTGGCCGTGGGCCAGCCGCCGGGGCGTCGGCCGCCGCCTGCGGACGCGGCGGTGGGCCAGGCGCCCGGGGTCGAGGCCGGGGGCGCCGAGGGGCTCGCGGCGGCGGGAGCGGGCGTGGGTGCCGGGGTGGGCGTGGATGCGGGTGCGGGTGCGGAAGTGGGCGTGGGTGCGGGCGCAGTCTGAGGTGGCGGCTGCTGCCGGTCGCTCTGCGGTGAACCGCCCGGAGCGGAGGGCGTTGAGGAGGGCTGGCTCATGCGTGCGCCCGGCCCCGCCGGAGCCGCAGCGGCCGTACCGCCACCGCCCGTACCGCCGCCCACGCCCGCGGTCGGCGCACCGGCCCCGGTCGAAGGGGCGCCGGAGGCCCGCACGGCCGCCCGGGCCGCGGCAGGGCCACCACCCGGCGGGACGGGCGCTGCGGGCGCTCCACCATGGACGTCGGGCCCCGGGACGTAGCCCATCGCAGGCATGCCGGCGCCCGCGGAGAAGTTGACGCCCCGCTCCAGCCGGTCGAGCCGGGCCATCACGGAACGCTCGTCCCCGTACGCCGCGGGCAGCAGCACGCGCGCGCAGATCAGCTCGAGCTGGAGCCGCGGCGAGGTGGCCCCTCGCATCTCGGTCAGCCCCTCGTTGACGAGGTCGGCGGCACGGCTCAACTCTGCGGCGCCGAAGGTGCCTGCCTGGGCCTGCATGCGCTCCAGGACATCGGCGGGGGCGTCGATGAGCCCCTTCTCGGTGGCATCCGGCACGGCGGCCAGGATCACCAGGTCCCGCAGCCGCTCCAGCAGGTCGGCGACGAAGCGGCGGGGATCGTTGCCCCCTTCGATGACACGGTCCACGACCTCGAAGGCGGCGGCCCCGTCACCGGTGGCGAAGGCCTCCACGACGGAGTCGAGCAGCGAGCCGTCGGTGTACCCGAGGAGGGAGGTGGCCATGGCATACGTCACACCCTCCTCCCGCGCGCCGGCGAGCAGCTGGTCCATGACGGACATGGAGTCACGCACGGAGCCCTGGCCCGCACGCACGACGAGGGGCAGTACGCCCTCCTCGACGGGGATGTTCTCCCTGCCGCACACGTCGGCGAGGTAGTCCCGCAGGGTGCCCGGCGGGACGAGGCGGAAGGGGTAGTGGTGGGTCCGCGACCGGATGGTCCCGATGACCTTCTCGGGCTCGGTCGTGGCGAAGATGAACTTCAGATGCTCGGGCGGCTCCTCGACGACCTTCAGCAGCGCGTTGAAGCCGGCCGACGTGACCATGTGGGCCTCGTCGATGATGTAGATCTTGTAGCGGCTGGAGGCAGGCCCGAAGAAGGCCTTCTCCCGCAGCTCACGGGCGTCGTCCACACCGCCGTGCGACGCGGCGTCGATCTCGATCACGTCGATGGATCCGGGGCCGTTGCGCGCGAGGTCCTGGCAGGACTGGCACTCCCCGCACGGGGTGGGCGTGGGCCCCTGCTCGCAGTTCAGGCACCTGGCGAGAATCCGCGCGCTGGTGGTCTTCCCGCACCCACGCGGCCCGCTGAACAGGTACGCGTGATTGACCCGGTTGTTCCGCAGCGCCTGCTGCAGCGGGTCGGTGACATGCTCCTGCCCGATGACCTCGGCGAACGACTCCGGGCGATAGCGGCGGTACAGCGCGAGAGACGACACGCCTACGAGGTTATAGGCGCCCACTGACAACGGACCCCGCCCCCGGAACGCAAGCGCCCCCCACGCACCCGCCAGAGCCGACCTACCCTTGCTGCCTTCCGGCCCTGGGGGAGTTCAGTCAGATAGCGCCGCGTGAGGGGCTGCCCAAACAGTACCCGATGGCAGGGGGCGGGAACGAGTTCGCGAGCACTCCTCTCGGTCATGTAATGTTTCCGGCGGAGGATTCGCCTAGAGGCCTAGGGCGCACGCTTGGAAAGCGTGTTGGGGGCAACCCCTCACGAGTTCGAATCTCGTATCCTCCGCAGCCGCCCAGCAGGGCAGACGAGGCCCCGACCGTTCGCCGGTCGGGGCCTTCGTCGTGGTCGCACAGGCTGTGAACAAACCGCCAGGCGTTGTGCGTGTGTGCACGAACACAGCGGACGGGATACGCGTGGGCGCATACTGTTGGGCAATGACAAAGCCTGCTGCACCGAAGCGTCACTTGCCCACCAGCCCCTTCAAGGCCCCGGTCATACCGACCCCCAAGCACTTCGCCGTGGGCGACCAGGTCACCCACGACATGTACGGCCTCGGCCGAGTGATCGGCATCGAGGACGGAATCGCGGCGCTCGTGGACTTCGGCTCGGCGCAGAAGCGGATCTTGAGCCCCTACGCCAAGATGACCAAGCTGTAGGACCGCTGTGCCCGGTCATGGCACGCCAGGCCCCTTCAGGGACCTGTAACGAAAGGCAGACCTCTCTCATCAACCCGACATCGCTGTTCTCCGCTCTGGAAGAGCAACCCCGCGCTTCCACCGCGGCATCGCCGCCTCCGACGACCAATCCCTTCCAGGCCCCGGACTTCGGGGAAGACGAGATCTTCCTGCTCGAGGACGCACAGGGACCCGAGTCGGGCAGGCGCGCGACGCGACCCAAGGCCGCTTAGCGGAGGGGGCGACAGCTGCCCGGAGGCTGCCCACCTGGTTGCGGACCACCCGTGGACACAGGTGAACGGTCCCGCCCGGGCGTCATCGCCCCCCCAGCACAGTGGGGCAACCCACCCCTTGGTGTAGGGCCCAGGTCAGTGCGCTGGAAAGAGCACCGTCAGGCGGGCCCAAGCAGCCGTCGTGATCAGTGCGCACGGCACGATCCACCATGGGCGTAGCCAGCGGCGGGTGACGGCCAGGGCGGCGACCGGGGCGGTGAGCAGGGCGGTGGTGAGGCCGAGCTCGGCGAAAAGGCGGATGTGGTCGAAAGCCTGGTGGTCCCAGGGGCCGAGTGGGTTCGACAGGTAGGCGATGCCTGTTGCGGCTGCCGCCGGCAGGCAGCCGATGACGAGGAGGGCTGCGGATGCCACGCCCCTGATCTTTGATCCCTGGGTTGCCTGTGGTGCCTGTGGTGGCGTCATGATTCCAGCGCCCGCTTCGCCTCGTCGACGTTCTGGGCGAATACGCGGCCGTAGGCCTGGGCGTCATCGCTCCGGTAGTACGGGCCGCCGTTGTAGCGTGCCGCAAGCTCCTGCATCTGTTCTCTGGTCATCTGCTCCGGCGGAACGTCGGCGAACTCGCTCTCGGCCTTCAGTTGGGCGAGGTACTCCGCTGCGATGTAGATGTTCTGGCCCGGATCCTTGGTCGCGTTGACGACCTCTTCGCGCTGGGCGTCGGTGAGGTTCTGCGGGTCGTAGCCGAGGACTTCGGCGGAGCGGCGTATCTGGATGGCGAGCGGGCCCATGGAGGTCTGGTCCGCCTCTCCCAGGCCGGGCAGGTGGCGGCGGACGCCGTAGGCCGCGTCGTCGATCCAGGAAGGGTCGCCTTCGACTTCCCGCCATGCGATGCCCGCCAGCATCTCCGGGGGCAGTCCGGAGACGTGCGCGGCATCCTTGATCAGCGTCTTGTTGCCCGAGATGTACGTGCGGCGGCCGGCATCGTTGTTGGAGGGCAGGTAGAGGTAGTGGTCCTGTGCGGTCGGCAGGTGGGCGAGTCGGTCCCGTATGCGCTGCAGCGACGGTGAGACCGGGGTGTCGTTCGGTACCCCGGAGAGCGCGTCGGTCTTCATGCCGGTGCCCGCGAGCTGCGTGAGCGGGTTCCTGGTCGCGTCGCTCACCTCTCGGCGCAACGCGTCCACCGTGGCTGTCAGCAGGGTGGGGTATTCGGCGTGTCCGCCGCGGAAGTCCGGCAGGGAGCGCAGGGCTGCCCGTATCTCGTGCACGCACTCCTCTCGGGCCGCGGACTCCACACGCCTGGCGTCGCCGTAGTGGTTCTTGGTGGCGTTGTAGTAGTGCTCGGCCTCTTCGCGGATCGCGTCCACGTCGACGGTGAGTTCTGCCGCCCAGTCGAGGAAGCCGGTCGTGGCTCGTAGGTCTTCCCAGCGACGCAGTGGTTCCGCGGCACGTGCTGCGGGCGTGATCGCGTCGGCTTCACGGGACATCACCTCGGCCAGGCGGTCTTCCGTGGTCTGCCCGCTCTTGAAGTGGGTTCTCGCCTTCTCCACAGCGGTGGCATAGGCGTCCAGCGCCTTGCGTACGCGGCTGAAGGCCGCTGAGAGGTGCTCCGCCAGGTCGAGTGCTTCCTTCAGCCGCCTGGTGTAGCGCTCCCGGTGTTCGCTCTCCCACTCGACCTTCCCGGCCTTGCGGAAGTCGTCGTCGCACGAGGCCAGGAGGGTGTGCAGGCGGCCGTACTCGGCTGCGGTGCGTTCGATCAGCTGGGGGTTCGACGTGTCGAGGAACTCCACGTCCGCGCGGTAGGCCATGGCGCTCACCGGTCCTCGGGCGCGACGTAACGCCCCTTGTCGAGCAGGTCGTCCATCGCGCGCCGGGCGTCGGCGTCGGCCTTGACGTAAGCGTTTCCCGTCGACTGCAGCTTGGTCGACAGAGCCGACAGCAGCGTCACCAGGTCGCCGTACTGGTCCTGTGCGAACCGCGCGAAGTCCTCAACGGCTTCGGCTACTTCGGGATGCGCGCGTGGTACGCGGCACTGCGTGGCGTTCTCCGCGTCCATGCGCCCTGCGTACAGCAGTCCGGCCAGCTCGTTCAGGAGATGCGAACTGCCGTCCATGGACGTGGTGTCTGCCGAGAAGCCTCCGGCGCCTGCAGCCATCGTTCCCCCGATGTCGACTGTGATCGCGACCGTGAGCATGCCAGTTGCGGATGCAATCTGTCACCCTCTGCTCCGCTCATGGCCGGCAGGCTGCGCCGGTACCTTCGCGGTAAGCCGCGTCACCGGCCGCGAGGTGTCCCTGGCCGCGCCCTCGAAGCGGCTCGGGAACGGGTACTTGCGTTCCAGGAAGGCCCGGATCGCGGCCTCGGCCGCCGGTCTGGCCTCGGGAGACGTGTCCACGTCGTTGAGGCAGAAGAAGTCGACGTCGTCGCCGGAGGCCAGGCGGGACAGGCGGCGGTGCATGTCCGGGGTGCCGAGTTGGACGTAGCGGAAGCGGTAGTCGGGTGACGGGACGGCTCGGCCGGTGGCGATCGCCCAGTGGTGGTGGAGTGTGGAGGCCGGGGCGACGTCGGATGTGGAGCGGAAGCGGGAGTAGGTGGTCCGCTTCAGCTCCTCGATCTCAAGGGCTTCCATCTCCCGCATGACCGACAGGAGTTGGGGGTGCGGGGTGTGCAGTGACTTGTGCGTGATCTGTCTGCCGTGGAAGCGGCTGATCACCTCGCGGGCGTTCTTGCCGGCGGAGTTCGGGGCCGGTTCGAGGGGGTGCGGGGCGCCGACTCCGAGTTTCAGGGGGGACAGGGGGATGCGGGCTATGCCGTTGCCGTGGAAGAAGTGCTCGGCCTGTACCGGGCGGTTGATGAAGACGTCGTCGTTGAAGTAGAGGTAGTGCTCCGACAGGCCCGGGATGTGGTGCAGGCGGCTCTCTATCGCGTGGGAGTTGAAGACGGGGAGGGCGTCGGGCGGGAGGATGTCCCGGTGGTCCACCACCGTCAGGCCCTCCGCGTCGGGGTCCAGCCAGCCGGGGAGCTGGGAGTCGGTCACCAGGTAGACGTGCCGGACGAAACCGGCGTACATCTCCAGGGAGCGCAGGGCGTACTTCAGTTCGTCGTGGCTGGTGTAGCGGGACGCGCCGGTCTCGCGCGGGGCGATGACGTTGTCGGACAGCACCTGATAGGTGCGGCGCTTGACGGCCATCGCCGGGTCGTCGCCGTCGACCCAGGTGTATACGGCGTCCACGGGGAAGCGGACCTCGTCGATGCCCGGCTCGGCGAACGGGGCGAACGTCGGCACGCTGCGGCGGCGGCCCGCGACCGCGGCCGGCTGCCGGGCCGTCACCGGGAGCACTTCCGACACGGGGTTGTGGCGCGGGGCGACGAGGGCCGGGCCGAAGACGTCCGGTGACAGGCGGCTGCCGGGCACGGTGAGCCATGCGGGGTCCGGGGCGGTGCCCTGGTCCCGGCCGTGGCGCCAGAACTCGATGTCGCAGCCTGTCTCCAGGCCGGTGAGGACCTGCCCTTCCGGGCCGAGGCGCACCACGCCGGTGCGCAGTACGGTGGCCTGTCGCAGCGCCCGTGGCAGCTTTCCGTCGGCCCACAGTGCCGCGGTGGTCACGGCGCCGTCCGGGCCCACGGCGCCGACGTAGCCGACGGTGCCGGCGAAGCGCTGGGCGGCGCGGGCCAGGACCGCGTCGCGGTACGTCTCCTCGACGCCGACGACCTTCCGTGGCGCAGTCCGCGGCACACCGTGGCCGTGGTCGGTGGGGACCAGGAAGTACGGGACGCCGAGCCCCTCCAGCAGGGTGCACACCCGCTCGAGATCGGCTTCGGCGGCGTCGGTGGCGGTGTAGGCGGCGACCGTACGGCCGTAGAGACGCACCGGTCCGAAGGTGATCCGGCGCAGGGCGGGGACGGTGGTCCGCAGGCGCCGGCGGGACCGGGTCGCGCGCAGCGCCCAGAGGCGGGCCGTCAGCCAGAGCCGCAGGCGCGGCAGGAGGTGCCTCAGGTACACCAGAACGTCCCGGGCCGTCGTCCCGACGCCCCCCGGCAGTCCGAAGCGGTGACGGTTGCTCCTGCCCCACATGTCCATGCCCCCCATGTCCATGCCCCCCAGCCCGTTACTTCTGCTTCTCGAAGGGGCTCGGGAAGGGGAAGTAGTCCTCCAGGAACTCGTTCATGCGGACGCCGACCTGCTCGCGCTCCTCGGGTGGTACGTCGACGTCGTTGAGGCAGAAGAAGTCGAAGCGGCGGTTGCGGCGCAGATCGCGCAGGCGGGCCTCGGCGTCCGGGCGGCTGATGTTGACGTAGCGGAAGCTGTACTTCCCTGGCACGCCTCGGCCGGTCATCAGCGCGTACTGGTAGAGCAGCGGCGCCGTCATGGCGATGTCCTGCGGCGAGCGGAAGCGGGACGCCGTGGTGCGGCGTACGTCCTCGGGGAAGAGCTCCTCCAGCGCCCGCAACGTCTCGCGCTGCTGCGGCAGCGGGGTGTGCATGAAGTTGTTCGTCGTCATCCGGCCGAACTTCTCCAGCAGCAGGCGGCGGACGTTCTTGCTGGCGGAGTTGGTGGCCGTCTCCTCGGCGTGCGGCTTGCCGACGCCTATCTTCAGCGGGGACACCGGGATCTTCATCAGGCCGCTGCCGTGGAAGAAGTGCTCCGGGGTGACCCGGCGGCCCACGAACACGTCGTCGTTGAAGTAGAGGTAGTGGTCCGACAGGCCGGGGATGTGGTGCAGCCGGGTCTCGATCGCGTGCGAGTTGAAGACGGGCAGGACGTCGGACGGGAAGATGTCGCGGTGGTCGACGACCGTGATGCCGGGTGCGCTGTCGTCGAGCCAGTGCGGCTTCTGGCCGTCGGTCACGATGTAGATGTGCCGGACGAAGTCGGCGTACATCGCGAGCGAGCGCAGCGAGTACTTCAGCTCGTCATGGCTGGTGTAGCGGGAGGCGTTGGTCTCCTTGTCCAGGATCTCGGCGATGCCCTGCCCCTGGTACCGGGCCCGCTTGGCCCGCATCTCCGGCTGCTCGCCGTCCACCCAGGTGTAGACGACGTCGACGGGGAAGGTCACGTCGTTCACGGTGGGCAGGGTGAGCGGGGCGAAGGTCGGCAGCTCCCGGTCGCCGATCCGTACCGTGGCAGGCTTCTGCTCGGCCGCCGGAAGTACGTCCGTGATGCCGTTGTTGCGGGGCGCGACGAGGGACTCGGCGAAGATGTCCTCGGAGGCCTGCGGCTGCACCTTGGCCAGTCGCCGGGGCCCGTCGTGGGAGGCGAGGAGCTGGGCCCCGTCCTCCCAGAACTCGACGTCGCAGGCGAGCTCCGGCCCGGCGAGCAGCTGGCCCGAGGGGCCGAGGTGGTTCTCGCCGACGCGCAGAACAGGGGCCGTGCGCAGGGCGGTCGGCAGGACACCGTCCATGAAGAGGGCGGGGTTCTTGAGCTGTCCACCGGGCAGCGGTCTGCCGATGAACACCGCCTTGCCCTCGTTCTGCGTCTCCAGGGCGGTGAGGAAACGCTCCCGGTCGACGGCGTTCACGCCGACCGTGTGGCGCGTACGCGCGGCCGGAACCAGGAAGTAGGGGATGCCCTCCTGCTCCAGGGCGGCCACGACCAGGCCGAGGTTGGCGGCGGCCGCCTCGGCGGCGCTGAACCGGGTCACGACCCGTCCGTAGAGCTGCTGGCCCCGCACCGCGACCGGGCGGAGCACCGGGTCCGTGACCGCTGCCCTGCGGCGCCGCCGCATGGTCCGCAGCTGCCACACCCGTTCGGCGGCCTTCCGCTCGACTCGCGGTCGCATCCGCCGCGCAAAGGAACGCACGGTCACGTTCTGAGCTCCTCTTCACCAACCCCTGGGACATCCCTGCGATAGCCAGACAGACGCATGAGACGGAAGGTTGTAGAAGAGTTCTCCGGGAATTAACGAACCAAGGGCCGTACGCACAACCGGCCCATGGTTCGGCGTGGTAAAGAGCCGGGTTCGAGTAAGACGGCGAAGAGCCGGTCGTGGTTGTCCGACTCCGGGACCATCGGCACGCCCGTCCGTCCATCCGCGGTCGGAACAGATCTTGTCTCTCCGGTGGATTCGCTCAACTCCTGTGCACGAAAGGGTTGGTGCGTCCCGTACGCACCGACCTCAAGGACCTCCCCCACGTGCGCAAGTGTCGAATAGCCCCCTTCCTGACGGCCGGCGTCCTCGCCACCCTGGTTCCCGCGCTCGCACCGGCCTCGTCCTCCGCCGCGGAGAATCCCCTGAGCCAGTACCTTCAGCAGAGGCCGTCCTGGCACCGCTGTGACAGAGAGACGCCGGCGGCCTTCCAGTGCGCCACGATCAAGGTGCCGCTCAACTACAGCCGCCCGGACGGCAAGAAGATCGACCTGGCGATATCGAGGTACAGGACGAGCGTCCCGAGCGAGCGCCGCGGAGTGCTCCTGCTCAACCCGGGCGGTCCGGGCGGTACGGGCGTCGACCTGCCGCAGTTTCTGGCGGGCGAACTGCCGAAGTCCGTGAAGCGGAAGTACGACCTCGTGGGCTTCGACCCGCGAGGCGTCGGCCAGAGCTCTCCCGTCGGCTGCGGCATGACGGCCGGGGAACAGAACTGGGAACGGCCGTACAAGCCCGAGACGTTCGCCAAGGACGTGAAGTGGGCCCGGACCGTCGCCGACAAGTGCTACGCCAAGCAGGGCGACAAGCTGCGCCACATCACCACCCGCAACACCGCCCGGGACATGGACGTCGTCCGTGCCGTGCTCGGCGAGAGGAAGATCTCCTACCTGGGCTACTCGTACGGCACCTACCTCGGCGCCGTCTACACGCAGATGTTCCCCCAGCGCACCGACCGCTTCGTGCTGGACAGCGCCGTCGACCCGGCCCGGGTCTGGCGCGGCATGATCCAGGTCTGGGCGGAGGGCGGCGAGCCCGCCTTCACCAGGTGGACCGAGTGGGCCGCCGAGCGCAACGCCACGTACAAGCTGGGGCAGACCCCTGACGCGGTCCGCAAGACCTTCTACGACCTGGTCGCCCGGGCCGAGCGCAAGCCGATCGACCTCGACGGGGCCAAGCTGACCGGTGATGACATCCGCTCCAACGGCCGTGGCATCTTCTTCAGCGTGCGCGACGCCGCCGAGTGGGTCGTCCAGCTGAAGCGGGCCGCCGAGGGCAGGTCCCGTTCCGGTGACGGGCCGGCGAAGACGCCCACGCCCGTTCCGCCGTCGTTCGGCCGCGTCGCGCCGCCCGAGGACAACGGCGACGCCGCCTTCTGGACCGTCGTCTGCGCCGACACCCGCAACTGGCCGCGCGATCCCGAGCAGTACCGCGCCGACGCGATCCGGGACAAGGGCAGGTACCCGCTGTACGGCGACTTCGCGTCCAACATCAAGCCGTGCGCGTTCTGGAAGAAGAACGGCGGCGAGCCCGCCACGAAGGTCGACAACAAGGTCGGCGCGCTGATCCTGCAGAACGAGTGGGACCCCCAGACGCCGTTGACCAGCGGCCAGGGCCTGCACCGGGTCATGAAGGGCTCGAAGATGGTCACCGTCCTCGGCGGCGTCGGACACGGCATCTACGGCTCCAAGTCCTGCGCGGACAAGACGGCCACGGCCTACCTGACCACCGGCAGGCTGCCGGCCACGGACGTGACCTGCCAGGCCCCGCCGACGGCGGGCGAGCGCAGCGGCGACCCGCTGCCGCTTCCGACGGCACAGGGCGTCCCGGGGATGGTCAGCCGTTTCTGAACCCGCAGGGTGAACGGCGGTTGGTGCGGAGATCGTTGGATACAGGGAAATGGGGTACGGGGTGCGTCGGCTGACGGGCCTGACGATGGTGATCGCGGCGATAGCTCTCGCGACCTGGTTGTTCTTCGGGCCCACGGCCGACTGGGAGGGCGGTGCGAGGCTTGCCCGCTTCTCCCTCCTGCTGAGCTGTTACGGGGCGATCCACCTCGGCGTCGGGCTGATCTACCCCGACAAGCCGAAGGACGGATGAGAGACTCGCCCCATGTCCCCCTCAACCTCCGTACGCCACAGGTCTGTTGTCGGCGCCGCCCTCGTCCTGGTCGTCGGCCTGACCCTCACCGCCTGCGGTGAGGTGAGCGCGCCGGGTTCGGTGGCCGGAGCCACGCCGAGCGCTTCGGCCAGTGCCGGCCCGGATGCCAGGGCCGGCGCAGATGCCGGCGCGAGTGACAGCCCCAGCGCTGCCGGGGCCTCCCCGTACGTGGAGCCGGGAGCCGGTGATGGCGCCCCGCACTACAACGAGAACAACGCCTACCGGCAGTCCGGCGACATGTCCCCCGCGCATGCGAGGGACGCCGAGCGGGAGGCCGCGCGCATCAGGCCGGTGCTCGAACGGCTGTGGAAGCAGCACAAGTGGGACCCCTCGGAGGTGCGCGCGGCCCTGCTTCGGCTCGGCTACGAGGAGGAACGCGTCACGCAGGACGGCAAGCGGCTCGGCGGGACGCTCACCGTCCGGGAGATGTTCTCGCGCTACGAGGGCGACGGTTACGTCACACCCGAGGGCGCGCTGGTCGCCCTGCGCGTCCATGCCGACGCCTGCGTCTCGGCGTTCGTGCAGAAGTCCAACTTCGAGGTGCGGACCAACGGCCCGTACCCCGAGACGGGGTGCTTCGAGCCGCCCTACGGTCACTGACCGGCCTTCGGCGGCACGCCGACGTCCGTGAGGGTGCCAGCTGTGGCGTGGGTTCCTAGGCCCAGGGTGCAGTCGGCGCAACCGGGGGTGGATCTGCGCGTGGCGGCCCCTGCGCAACTGCACCTCGTGGTACTGCAGCAGGATCACGACCAGCTCGCTCGCCAGCCTGTCCCGCGTCGCCTGCGCCCCCGCGCCCGTCAGGGGATCGCCGCGCCACAACTCCACTGCCTGCTCAAGAAGTTCGGCGGCACGGCCGTCTCCGTCGGCCTCTCTTACGGTCTCCTGTGCGCGGGCCCGGCCGACCAGGTCGCGGAACCGGTACAGGTCGACCCGCTCGGCGGGCGTCCGCAGCGTGTAGCCGCCCTGGTCCGGTCCAGCCGTACGCCCGTGGCCGCCGTGTCCGCCTGCCGCAGTGCGGTCTTCAACCGGACGACACAGCCGTAGATCACATTGCGAACCGAAGCCAACCGGATCGATCGCGATCGCCGCAGGGCAGCCCTGAAGGTCCCGCATTCGCCCCGCCCCACCGCTCCCGCCGGACGCACCGTCCTCTCACGTCGCCGCCACCCCTTCCTCACCGAGGTCACAGCCCAAACCCGAGTTTTCGCCAACTCCCCATCGTCTGACCGAATTCCGGCGTCCATACGGCCCCTTGTTCGAGTGCCGGTTCTGACCTCACGGTCGTCCTTCGGGCGCGGGTGGGGCGGGCACGGCCCGTGGTGGGGGCCGGTGGCCGGGGTGCGGTGGGGGTGCGCGGCGACAGGGCGACCAACCTGGCATTCCGCAACTACCGGCCAGTACCCCTGGTATGGCGCAATCCGCTCGGCCTGGAACTTCGCCCTGCCACCATCGACCTCCATCGAAAATCCAGGCGTCCGGAATGCGGCGGGGGGCCGGCCATGGGGCTGCTCGGAAATGAGCGGGCGTTCGCGCACACGCTGACTCCCCAGGAGCACGAGAGCGTCATGGCCCTCGGCAACCGGAAGAGCTACCCGGCCGACGCCCATCTCCTCACAGAGGGCGACCGGTCCAGTCACGTCGTGATCATCATTCGGGGGTGGGTGACCGTGTCCGTGGCGACGGATCGTGGGGCCACCCGGCTGATACTCGGCCTGCGCGGCCCGGGCGAACTGCTCGGTGAGATGGCCGCGCTGGATCCGCATCCCCGCAGCGCCACCGTGCGCGCCCTCGGTCCCATAGAGGCCCAGGTCATATCCGGGGATGCGTTTCGTCGTTTTCTCGCCCTGCACCCCCGCGTCAGCGGTCTGGTGATACGTCAGCTCACTTCCCGGCTGCGCAGCGCCGACCAGGAGCGGTCCGCGCTCGCCTCGCTCACCGTGCTGCAGCGCCTGGCCGGCCGGCTCACCGAACTGTCGGGAGCCGAGCCCTCCGGCCCCTACGCCCCCTCCGCGGCGGGCCCCTCGAACGGCCCCGCCGCCTCCGGTCCCGTCGTCCACCTGGCCCAGGACGAACTGGCCGCCACGATCGGGGCCACCCGCGAAGCCGTCGCCAAGGCCCTGCGGCTGCTGCGCACCCAGAACATCGTGCGCACCGGCAACCGGATGGTGGAGATCCTCGACCCCGCGTTGCTCGCCCTCCTCGCGGACGGTCATGAGGAGTAGCCCCAGGAGCAAACCCACGCCCGGCCGTGTGTAAACGGCTACAGACGCCTCCCGTCCCGGGCCCGACTCTGAGGGAACGGACGGGACCCCTCCCGAGGACCGCCACGGACACTGCCGGGGCCACCTTCGCGGACCAGCTCTTCGGGCACGACAACCACCTCTTCGAGCAGCACGAACCACCTCTTCGGCAAGCGAACAGAACACGCAGGGGGCACGGGTGAACCACGACGCTCTGGAACTCACCGAGGCGCACTACGAGTTGGTGATCAGCGTCGACGCCAGACGTTCCGGCGAGTACGACGACGTCGACAAGCCGCGCATGCGCGCCCGGATCTACCGGGTGCTGGAGACGGCCTTCACCCACGCCAAGGTGGCCCGTGACGCCGTACACATGGAGGACCGCGGCGACGGCGTGCTGCTCTCGGTCGCGGGCCGGATCGCGGTGAGCCGGCTGCTCGGCCTGTGGATGGTCGAGGTGCACGAGAAGCTGCGGGACGAGAACCGTGACCTGGCGGTCCCCCTCGGGCTGCGCATCGGCATGCACGTCGGCCCGGTCCGGCACGACGACCGGGGCATCAGCGGACGCGCCGTCGACCTCGCCTGCCGGCTGGCCGACTCCCCCGTCGCCCGGCAGCTCCTCGACGCCGAGAAGGCCGACCTCGTGCTGGTGACCTCCCAGTCCCTGTACGAGGACGTGGTCGGCGCCGGCGGCAAGTTCATCGAGCCCGCGCGCTACGCGCCGGCCCGGCTGCGGCTCAAGGAGGGCGAGGTCACCGCCTGGTTCCACCTGCCCGGGCGGCCCGCGCCGGAGATCCCCGCGGGTGCCGCACCGGCATCGGCGGTGCCGGGTGCGCCGGCGCCGGCGCCGTCCCCTGCCGCCGCTCCCCTGCCCGCCGTCGGCGACGAGCTCGACGGCACCGACGACACCGACGAGGACGAGTTCGAGGTCGTGGACATGTCCGGCCATCGGCCCGGCGGCGTCAGCATTCATCAAAACGTCAGCCGCGACCTGTTCCATAACGACGGCTCCGTCTTCCACGGAAACGTGCAGATGGGCGGCGGCACCACCAACCACGGCACCAGCAACCGCGGTACCGACAACCCCGGCACCGAGCAGCAGAAGGGCTGAGGCGGGTGAGCGACGACGAGCAGGCGGGCGGCGCGGCCGACGACGCCCCCGAGCAGCCCGGCGCGGGACGGTCGTCCGACGACGGCAAGAAGGCCGGGGACGACAGGAAGGCCGGCGACGACAAGCGGGGCGGCAGCGACAGGAAGCAGGACCGGGACGGCCGGTCCCAGGACGACGGCCGGTCCGACGACGAGAAGTCCGCGGAGGACGAGGAGGCGGAGAAGGAGAAGGAGCGGGAGAAGGAACGGGAGCGCGCCGCCGGGCGGTTCAAGGAGCGCACCCGCGACCCCCTCGCCGACGACCAGGGCGAGGAGGGGCCCACCGATCTCGCCGCCGCCGCGCGGACCCGCCGGGCCACCCGACAGCTGTTCGACGTCCGCCGGGACCTGATCAGCTTCGCCCACTCACGGCTCCAGAGCGCCCACATCGGCGACAACTTCAACCTGCTGCTCGGCTCCCAGCGGCCCGGCGCCGGTATGCGCAGCGGCCCCGTGCCCGAGGAGGAGCTGCGCAGGCTCCGCCGCGTGCATGTGGAGCCGGAGGGGTACGTACGGCTGCGCAACGCGCTGCGCGCCCGGCGACTGCTCGTGCTCGGTGCCGCGCCCGGCACCGGCCGTACGAGTACCGCGCTCTCACTCCTCGACGAGGTCACGGCCTCCACGGCGGACGACACGGACACCGAGCCCGTCGCCCGCGTCCGGCGGGTGGACTCGGACGGCGGGATACGGCAGTTGGCCGAGACGCTGGACAGCGAGGGCGGGGACGCCTGGCGCGGCACGGGGCATCTGCTGGAGCTGTCCCTCACCCGGCCCGGTGCCCTGCCCCCGGACGAGATGGACCTCGACGAGCTCGCCGCGGCGCTGGCCCGCCGCGAGGCCTTCGCGGTGGTCGTCGTCGCCGTCGGGTCGGCCGCGAACCCGCTGCTGGCCGGGCGGTACGGCATGCTCTGCCCGCCCGCGCCCACCGACGAACTGCTCGCCACCCGGCTGCGCGAGCGGCTGGAGGAGCGGGCCGCCGAGGCCCCGGGAGTCGACACCCCCCTGGACGACCTGCTGGCCCGCGCGGAGGATCTCGCGGCCCGGGCGGAGGTCGACGACGCCGTCGGACTGAAGGATCTGCGCCCCGCCGAGGCCGAGTTGCTGGCGTCGCTGCTGGCCGGGCATGTGCTGGGGGACGTCTCCTACGAGGAGTTGCTGTCCGGCTGCCGCAGCATCGCCGCCGAGCAGGCCCAGGAGTGGTTCGCCGGTGTGGACCGGGCGCTGACCGCGCCCCCGGCCGAGGCGGAGCGGCCGGACCGCGGCGCGGCACGGTCGGGGACGGCGACGCTGTTCCACCCGGTGGCGTTCCGGATCGCGCTCGCCGTGCTGGGCGGCGCCTCGCACAGCGCCGTGGCCTCCGCCGCCCACCTGCTGACCTGGGAACTGTCGGTCCAGTCCGACCCGGACCACACCCCGGCCCGCCCGCTGTTCTGCGACGACCCGAAGGCCGATCTGGCGCTCTCCCGCGCCGAACTCACCGACGGCAAGGTCGAGGTGGCCGGGCACGACGTCCCGGCGCGGCTGATCTGGTACCGGGGTTCCGCCCTGCCGTCGGCGGTGCTGACCGAGCTGTGGGACCGGCACTTCCCGGTCCGGGCGCCGGTGGTGCGCTGGCTGCGGCTGCTGGCGGACGATCCGCGCTCCCAGGTGTGGATGCGCGCCGCGGTCGCCGCCGGTGAGCTGTGCGTACGGGACTTCGACCACGGCTACACCGAGCTGGTGCGGCCGCTCGCCGAGTCCACCTCGAACCGCCGGCTGATCTTCGCGGCCACCACGCTGGACCAGGCGGCCTCTCACGCCTCGCACCGCAAGGCGGTGCACAGGCTGATCGGTGACTGGGTCAAGCGGGGCACCCCGTCGCAGCGCTGGGCGGCGGCGTGGGCGCTGGGCTACGGCAACGCCGCGGCCACGATGGACGCCACCCTCGACGCCCTGGCCCGGATCGGGGTCCGGGACGAGGGGGAACTGGTCTCGGTCGCCTCCCACAACGTCGTACGGCTGCTGGTGCTGCCGGACGCCGCCGAGGTGCTGGCGCGGATGACGGAGTGGACGCACCACAAGCGCGAGCCGTACCAGGACCTGGGTCTGGCGGCCACCGTGCGGCTCGCCCTGACGACGGTGGACGAGCTGCTGATGGACCCCGACTCCCTGCTGGACGACTGCGGCTCCGCGTGGTCGGACCGCGGTGACTGGCCGCTGTCGCTCGCCCTCGCCGCGATCCGGCCCGAACTCGTCGAGCCGATGGCCGACTTGATGTGGACCGCGCTGAACACGGCGCGGTCGAAGGACGTCGCGATGGACGCGCTGGAGGAGCTGCTGCGGTCGGCCGTGCGCAAGGACGGCAGCGAGTGGACCCGGCCGGGGCTGGCGGCACTGCTGCCCGCGCTGGCGACCGACGAGAACGACCGGCGGCGGCTGGACTGGCTGCTGCGCCGGATGATGAACGACCCCGAGAAGCCGCTCCCGGAACCCAAGGCGCGCGACCTGTGGTTCCTCGCCGTCCCCGCGTCGGAGCGGACCCGCCAGGAGGAGAGGCATGGCTGACAACGAAGACGCGAGGGCGCAGGCGAAGCAGCGGCTCCAGGCGAAACGGGCCACCGCCGACACCGGCCCCAAGGGTCCGTTCCTGCGGGAGTACGCGCCGACGGGCGGGCTGCCCCCGGTGAGCGCTCAGAAGACCTCGGTGGTGTTCTACCGGAACGGCGGCTACAGCGTGGTCACCGCCTTCGGCGTCCGGCACGTCGACAAGCCGATGCTGGCACGGCCGTACACCGTCTGCGAGATCGCGGTCGGCACCCTCGTGACGCCCCTGCGCATCGAGCTCCCGGCCGCCGGCGGCACCGCCTTCTTCAAGGCCGAGGTGGACATCGAGTGGGAGGTGACCGATCCGCACATGGTCGCCGTCCAGGCCGTGAAGGACGTCGCCAAGCGGCTCACCGCACCGATCCTGGAGCGGCTGCGCGAGGTCACCCTGTCCTATCGGGTGACCGACGCCGAACAGGCCAACCGGGTCATCACACGCGAGTGCGCCGGCGGTCGCTGGAGCGACCTGGGGACCGAACTCGGCCTGCGGGTACGGCTCTACGTCCGCCTGGGCGTGGACGACGACGCCATCGCGTACGCCAAGAAGAAGCGGGACGTGGCGGCCGAGGCCGAGGTGACCCGGCAGCGTCAGGCGGAGTACCGGCGCATGTTGCAGGGCGGGGACCTGGAGCAGCTCAGCTTCATACTGGCGGCCGACCCCGAGGGGGCCAAGGACTTCCTGGAGAAGATCCGCCAGGAGGGGAGGGAGGACGAGAGGGAGCGGGTCGACCGGCTCTACGCCATGGCGATCAGCGGCGAGCTCTCGACCGTCGACGTCCAGACACAGATCCTGAACCTCCTCAACCCGAAGGGGCGCCGCCCCATCCAGGGCCCCATCGGATCGCTCCCGCCCCGCCGGGAGCCCCGGCAGCTGGAGCCGTCCCCGGAGGGGCCGTTCACCCCGGACTGGGTGTCGGACGAACCGCCCCGACGCCGCTCCCACCGCCCCGAGCCCGACCGAGCGGGGCCCGGCCGGCGCGAGCCGTACGCCGGAGACGACCCCGACCGTCACGAGCCGTACCCAGGAGACCGGACCGACTACGACGACCCGGGCACCCGCACCCGGCGCCGCGGCCACCGTCCGGACCCCTACCCGGCGGACGACGACCGCGACCACGACGACCGGCGCGCCCCCACCCGGGGCCGGGCCCACCGGCCCGAACCCTCCTACCCGCGCGACGACACCGAGTACGACGACCCGCGCGCCGCCTCCCGGCAGCGCACCTACCGCCCGGAGCCCTACCCGGGAGCGGACCCCGAGGACGGCGAACCGCGCTCCCGCACACGCCGACAGACCTACCGGACGGAGCCGTACCCCTCGGGCCCGGACCACGACCACGACGACCCACGCACCCGCGACGACCGCCCCCGCACCTACCGGACGGAGCCGTACCCCTCGGGGCCGGACCACGACCACGACGACCCACGCACCCGCGACGACCGCCCCCGCACCTACCGGTCCGAGCCGTACCACCGGGACGACGACGGCGACCACGGCGACTACGGCGATCCCGGCAGCCGGGCCCGGCGTCGGCTCTCGCGGCCGGAGCTCCCCCCGGGCCCGGACCCCGACTACGACGACCCGCGTGCCCGCGACGACCGTCCCCGCACCTACCGGCCCGAGCCGTACCACCCGGACGACGACCTCGACCGGGAACGGCCGCGCCGCCGCAGACGTGCCGCGGACGACGGATGGTCCTGGGCGGAAGAGGACCGATGACCGCCGACGGTGCGGCACGGACCTCCCCCGACCCGGTCGGGCCTGTGCCGGACGGGGGTCGGCACTGCCACGACCGGGCGGGGGAGCGCATCGCCGAGCGGCTGCTGGCCACCGTCCGGGAGGACCTCGGCCGGGCCGACTCCAAGGCGGCCGTCCTGCTCTCGGGGACGCTCGCGCTGCCCGCGTTCCTGGCCGGGTGGCGTGGCACGCCCGGCTGGGACGGGGTCGCCGACGTGACGCTGGTCCTCGCCGGGGTGCTCTGGGGCGTCGCGGTGGCGCGCTGGTCGCCGCGCTGATGCCGCGCACCGGCACGGTCCGCGCCGGGGACGGGGTGACGTACTTCGGCGATCTGGTGGCTCCCCACGACCTCGCGGGGCTGACCGCCCGGGTTGTCGAGGCGGGGCGGGATCCCGCCCGGTGGCTGCTCGTCCAGGCCGTGGACGTCAGCTCGATCCTGTCCGCCAAGTACCGGGCCATCCGCTGGGGCGTGGGCTCGCTCGCCCCCTCCGCGGCGCTGGCCGTGGTCTGGGGGCTGACAGCCGGCTGATCCCCGACGGCGCACGCGACACCGGCGTACCACCGCGCACACGCCAACGCACCACCGCACCCGGCACCTTCGCGCACCAGGCACGACACAGACGCGTCACCACGTACACGTCGCACGACGAACCGAGCACCTCGACACGACGCACCAAGCACCCAGCCAGCACGACGCACAGGCACCAAGCACCCAGCACCTCAGCAAGACGAACCAGAACCTCAAGCACCAACCTCGCGCACGAATTCGAAGACCAAGGGGACGGCCGTGGGAAGAGTCACGGGAAGACGGCAGACAGGAAGGGCCCGGGTGCGCCACGCCGCGGTCTCGGTGCTCAGCGGCACCGCGGTGTTCGTGTCGCTGTTGGCACCGGCCGGTCAGGATCCGGTGCCGGCGGCGGACTCCGAGCCGGCGTTCCCGGCGGTCGACTACGCGGTGGCCGTGGACGAGTCGGCCAGCCTCGCGCCCGAGGACATGAAGGCCGAGAAGGCCGCCGCCCAGCGGATCGCACTGGGCGACGTGTCCTCGTCCTCGCAGGTCACGGTCTTCGGCTTCGCCGCCGCCGAGACCGCCGACCAGCGCGCGGTGGACCCCGTGTGCCCGCGCACCACACTGGACGCGGCGGGCCGCGAGACGATCGGCAAGTGCGTGGACAAGCTGCGCAGCCGCAAGAAGAGCGAGGGCACCGGCACCGACCTCCCCAGCGCCATCCGCCAGGGCGTGCACGACCTGACGGACGGCTCGGACGCCTCCACGCCCCGGGTGCTGTTCCTGCTGACCGACGGGAAGATGGACGTAAAGGACAGCCCCAAGTACGGGGATCCGGCACACCGTGAGGCCGAGGGCGAACGGCAGCTGAAGGAGGCGCTGAAGGACGCCGCCGCCCAGAACGTGCAGATCTGGCCGTTGGGCTTCGGTCCCGACCCGGACAAGAAGCAGCTCGACCAGATCGCCGCCGGCGGCTACCAGAAGGGCTGCGTCGCACTGCCCTCCGCGACTCCCAAGGCTCACAAGGTCTCCGGGGCGAAGGACGTCGGCACCACGCTGGAGAAGATCTTCGCCGCCGCCCACTGTCTGCGCCACGAGCCGGGCCCCGACCCCCAACGGCCGCCGTCCACGCAGGAGATCGGCATCTCCCCGCTCGCCACCGTCGGGAGCATCGTCGTCGACAAGGGCGACCCCGAGGTGAAGATCAGCTACATCGACCCGGCGGGCGACAAGGTCACCAACACCTCCGGGACGTACAAGAAGTCCCGGTTCGAGCTGGCGGGCGGCAGTGGCACCGTCGAGGCACTGAAGATCGTCGATCCGCTGCCCGGCGTCTGGAAGGTGAAGGCGGAGGCCCCGGAGGGCCACCGTTCGCTGCCCGTCGCCGTCAGCGTGCTGTGGCAGGGCGAACTGCGCGGCGCCATCACCATGGACCCGCCCTCGCCGCAGGCCGGCGAGAAGGTCACGGTGACCATGCGGCTGCAGACGCGCGAGGGCTACGAGATCAAGGACCCGCGCGACTACGAAGGGCTGCGCGTCCGCGGTGAACTGAGCGGTGACGGCTTCTCCCCGCTGGCGATCGACCTCACCGACGGCGGCAAGGGCGCCGACCCCAAGGCCAGTGACGGCTCCTTCACCGGCACCGTGACGGTCCCGCAGGACGCCGACGGGGCGCTGAAGGCGAGCGCCACGCTGACCGCCTCGGGGCTGCGCGCCGACACCCGCGACGAGGAGAGCGTGGTCGCGCCCGGCGACCTGCCCGTCAAGGCACCGCTGGAACTGCCCGCCGGCAGCACCCACCCCGGCGGCACGGTCACCGGCACCCTGGACGTCAGCAACACCACCGACACCCCGCACACCCTGCGGCTGTCCGTCACCGACGTGAAGGACGGGCTGCTCTCCGTCGAGCCGGACGAGATCACCCTCAAGCCCGGTGAGCAGGGCACCCGGAAGGTCACGGTCGGGGTCTCCCCCGCGAGCTCCTTCGGCGACCGCCTCGGCGACGGCCTCGACCTCTCCGGCACCTTCACCGTCGTCGACACCACCGACGACGACCGGGTGCTCACCCGTGAGCCGATCTCGGTGCGCGTCACACCGGAGCCCGGGATCTGGGAGAAGTACTGGTGGGCGTTCGTGTCCGGCGCCGTCGCGCTCGCGCTGGGCGCCGCGGCCGTCGTCGCGTGGCTACGGCTGCGCAGGCGCCGGCGGGACCCGTTCGGGCTGGTGCTGCAGCTGGTCTCCGAGGACGGCACCGTCCTCAACGAGCACAAGGCCGGGCACGGCAACAACAAGCAGTGGTACGAGTTCGCCGTCGCCGAGGCTCATCGCAGCCCGCGGATCGAGAAGCGCGCGCACGGCCCGTACGCCGTCCGGCGCAGCCGCGAAGGCGGAGCGGTGGTGCGCAAGGGCGGCAGCCGGTTCCCGCTGACCACCCGCGGCCAGGTCCAGCTGACCGACACGATCGCCCTCGCCCTCGGCGGTGCCCCCGGCTCGGGCCCCCGGCCGCCGCAGGACGCCTTCGCGGGTGGCACCGGCCCGCGGAACCCGAGTCCGGGCGGCGCCTACGACGAGTTCCTGTGACGCGCGAGGGCGGGCCGGACACATCACCACCCGGCCCGCCCGCGCGCGGCACACAACACCGCATCCCACCGCACCGCATCCCACCGCCGCGCGGCCCTCCCGCCGCGCGGCACCACGGACGTACCCAGCACACACCTGCGGCCGCGCCGGCCGTGAAGCGGGGAGGAACCCATGAAGATCTTCCAGCCGATGCTCTTCGTCGGCCTGGGCGGCACCGGAGGCCTGGTCGGTGCCGAGCTGGAACGCAGACTGCGTGCCGAACTGTGCGGCCCGGACGGCATGGCACTCAGCCGGCACAGCGGCCACGCCCCGTTCCAGCTGCCCGACTGCCTGCAGTTCGTGTACGCGGACTACAGCGAGAGCGATCTGCAGCGGCTGCCGCAGTTCAACGTGGACCCGTCCCTGCGGGCGGCGTACGCCCGTACCTCCCGGGCCACCCACAACCTGCTGCCGAACTTCGACGCCTCCCCGGAAGTGACCAAGATGCTCCGGGCGGTCCTGCGCGACGAGGTCGCCGACTGGCTGCCGCCGCGCGTCGACGAGCCGAAGGTCACCCCGCTGCACGCCGGCGCCGGACAGCTGCCCACCGTGGGCCGGGCCGCCCTGTTCGCCACGCTCCGGCACGGCCTCGCCCCGGTGCTCGAGCCGCTGCTCCAGTCGATCGACGCGATCGCCAAGGCGGGCGGCGAGCTGAGCGAGCTCGGCGGCGGCAAGGTCAACGGCTGTGACGTGTTCGTCGCCTTCTCGGTGGCCGGCGGCACCGGCGCCGGGATCTTCCTCGACTATCTGCACCTCATCAACCACGCCTTCCAGCTGCGCCGCTTCGACGGCGTGAAGATCTACCCGCTGGTCGTCATGCCGTCGTCGTTCTCCGCCGCGACCGGCGGCGGGCGCGAGGCGGAGCTCAACGCGGCCCGGGCGCTGGTCGACCTGTTCCGCCTCGTCGACACGCAGAACGCGCCGTCGGAGGGCCACGAGATCGGCGATCTCGACCAGGAGCTCGGGCTCGGCGTCCGCTACCCGGGCATGACCCCGATCCGGCTGCGCACCGGCATCCTGCCCACGGCGTTCCTGTTCAGCCCGACCGCCGGCATCCGCGCGGACGACCTGCGCCGCTCCATCGTCTCCCTGGTGATGTCGCTGATCGGCACCGAGCTGGGCGACGGCAGCGTACGTGGCCGCAAGCTCGCGGCCGACGACGACTTCACGACCTTCGCCGCGAGCTTCATCAACCGGGGCGTGCAGCGCAGCGCGGTCTCCCCGACCGGGATCGGCCGGCAGGGCGTCTCCACCAGCCTGGTCGCCTCCATGACCGCGCCGATGGACCAGCTGGCCGACCTGGTGGCGGGACGGCTGCTGCGGCTGGCGGTCACGGACCTCGTGGAGCGGCCGCGGGCGGAGCTGCGGGACGGGGCGGTCCCGCTGATCCGGCAGCTGTTCGCCGACTCCCACCTCGAAGAGCTGTGGGAGCGCAGGCAGTTGGCGGTGCCCGAGCCCGATCCGCTGCCGCGCGGCGGCAAGAACATCGAGCAGGCGCTCGGCGAGCGCATCGCGGACATGCAGCGGCTGCTGTCCGACCTGCGCACCGAGGCGGACCGCGCCGCGATCGCGATGGCCGACCGGTTCGCCCCGCGCCCCGCCATCGACAAGCTGCTGCAGACCGTGGACCCCTTCCTCGCCGAACGCGTCGTCCGGGGCGTCCCCGACAGCGACGAACCGATCGCCAAGCTCGGCTTCCTCGGCATGCTGGACAGCCGCGCCCGCACCCCGCAGCGCCCGCCCGGGGTGACCGAGCAGCCGCCGAAGATCCCCCGGATCAAGGGCCAGTTGGGCGGCCTGGCACCCGCCCGCTGGGGCGACGACGACGTGCAGGCGGCCATCCAGGAGCAGGACGCCTGGTACCAGTGGCGCTGCCGGCTGGTGTGGCACGAGGCCTGGCGCGAGCAGCAACAGCACTGGCAGCCGCACGCCGACGCGGCCGGCGCCGACCTCGGACGCCTGGTGAACGCCTTCCGCCGGCACAGCGACCAGGAGCGCAAGACGGCCGAGCAGAAGGGCCGCGAACTGTACGAGGACCGCACCGGCATCTCGTATCTGCTGCCGCCGCAGCGCAGCCTCAACCACTTCTACGAGGACGTCGTGGGCCGGCTGATCCACCGGGAGGGGCTGCGGGAGCACGACGACGAGTCGGACCTGTTGCTCAAGCTGGTCGACGGTGACACCTGGCGCCAGGTCCACGCCCAGAGCCGGCGCGATCCGGAGGGCGCGGTGGCCCGCGTCAAGGGACAGCTGGAGGCCCGGATCACCCGGCTCTTCGCCGAGAGCGGGGCGCATCTGGAGCAGCGGCCGCTGCTGCCGTCCATGGGCACGCTGCTGGCCGCGGCAGCGGGGGACGCGGACGCCAAGGACCAGGTCAGCAAGGAGGCGCTAGACCTGTTCGGCCGCAAGCTCACCGGGCTGCTGCCGGTCGGGTTCACCCCGGAGGGCACCGGGCTGCTGCGGGTCCTGGTGACCTACCCGCGGGTTCAGGCCGTGGACGAGGTGCAGGAGTTCCTCGGCAAGACCCTGCGGCTGCCCTCGGACGCGAAGAACTCCGTGGAGTACCGGGGCGTGGAGAGCGACTCCATCACCGTGGTCCTCTTCCGCAGCGAGATGAGCCTCACCCAGGTGCCCGAGGCCCGCAAGGTGCTGCGCCAGTGGGCCCGCGCGAAGGACAACGAGCAGGCCCAGGACGTCCTGCGGTGGCGGCAGCGGCTCGGCTACCGGGACAGCTGGATGGTCAGCAGCGAGGAGGACCGGCGCGTCATCCTGCACCGGCTGCTGTGCTGCATGTGGAACGGCCAGGTGGACGTGATGGACGGCGACCCGGCGTCGCCGGAACGCATCCGGCTGCGGCTGCACCCGGAGAAGGGCACGAACGTCCCCGGTGTGCGGCTGCGGCTGGGCGACTACCCCGGCGGCGTGTCCAGCTGGGCCGAGCTGCTGCGCTCGTACGAACGCTGGACGGTCCTGGACGACGAGCGGATCGTCGAGGACTACTGCCGCGAGCTGATGGCGGCTCAGCCGCTGGGCCTCGCCCGCACCGGCAGCGAACCGCATCCCCTCTTCGTCGACCTGGTCGAGAAGGTCGCCCCCCGCCAGCTTGAGCTGCTCACGGAGCGCCGGGAGCGGGGCGGCGAGCGGGTCGAGGGCTGGGTGCGCCCGCTGTGGGAGTTCTGGGCGGAGACCCTCCCGGCCGCCCTGGACACCGAGTTCGGCGACCAGCGCGCGGTCCAGCCGACCCTGCGCACCCTGCTGGAACACGTCCGCGGCGGCACCCCCACCGACCCCCGCCCCCGCGGGGGCCTCTCGGCACCCCGGCGCCCGGCACCCGACGAGGACGACTGGGGGACGACACCGGTCTCCTCGCGGGGCGGGGGCGGTTACGACGACTACGGCGCCGACTCCGACACGCCGTACGACGGCGAGCGCGGCGCAGCGGACCGGGAAGGCCCCGACGCCCGGGACAGCCGCCGCGACAGCGACGCCGGCTCCCGGGCCGGCAACCGCCGCGACGACTACGACGACTACGACGGCCCCGGTCCCGACAGCGCCCGGCACCGCGGCGGGTACGACAGGCCCGACCCGGACGCCGACCGCCACCGCGACGCGTACGACAAGCCCGACCCGGACGCCGACCGCCACCGCGACGCGTACGACAAGCCCGACCCGGACGGTGATCGCGGCCGCGACGGATACGACGAGTTCGGCGACCGCAACCGCCGGGACGGCCGCCGCGACGGCTACGGCGACTACGACCGGCCCGACCCGGACAGCGACCGCCGCCACGGCGGGCACGACGACGGTCAGGGCGGTCGGCGGCGCGCGCCGTGGGACCGCGACGAGCCCGGCGACACCGGCCGGGGCGGCGCCCCCTGGGACGGTGACGTGCGGTGAGCCGGTCCCAGGACTTCAGTACGGTCATTCATCTGGACCTGCGTGCCGGGGCCGCGGCGCTGCACGACCCGTCGGCGGTGCGGGCAAGAGTCGCCCAGGAGTTGGGCCGGGCCGGGCTGCCGGAGCCGGACGACCCACTGTTCCTGGTGGTCGACACCCCGGCCGGGCTCACCGACCACCAGCTGCAGTACGAGCTGCTCACCGGTTACCGGGCGGTCGGCGAGGTCCGGCTGCTGGTGCTGCTGGTCGGCAGCGCGCCGGGCGCGTTCGCCGGTGCGGAAGGCGGCTTCCAGCCCGACCGCCGGCTGCTGCGCCCCTCGGTGCTGCGGGCCACGGGCACCGGCCTGCTGTGGGCCGGCGATCTGCGCTCCGCCCGCACCGCGCTGGAGCGGCCCGAGCCGGACGACCCGGACGCGCTGGCGGTCCTGGTGGACGTCCTGTCCGTCCCGGACGTCTATCTCGCGGTGCTGGACAGCATCCAGTCGCTGCCCGAGGCCGTCGCCGCGCCCGGCGTACGGCTGCTGGAGCAGGACCTGCCGCCGGAGGTGCGCGACCGGGCCTGGCGTGACGCGCTGACCCGGTTCGCCGGCGAGGACACCGACCTGGCACCGGACGTGCTGCTGACCGCCTCCTCCGGAGCCGACCTGCCGGAGCCGCTGCGCGGACTGGTGGCGGGCCGGGGCGGCCGGGACCTGGGGCACCGGGAACCGGGCGGCGTGGCCGACGACGCCTACCGTGCCTGCGCGGACGCCCTCGAGTACGCCGAAAAGGCGCTGGCCGGGCTGCGGTCCCTGCCCGGTCTGCTGCGGGCCTCCCGCCGGGAGGCGTTCGAGACGGACGTCGACCAGGCGCGCCAGGCGCTCGACAACTACCGCGACCTCGTTGCCACGGCCCTGCGCAGCGGCGGCGGCACGGCACCGTCGGCGGCCGAGTCGGCGACCCGGCTGGCCGCCCTCGGGCTGCGGGTGCCGTCGGCCGAGGGCATGGGCGAGCGGATCGGCGAGGGACTGCGGGAGTTCGCCCACAAGCTGCTGGGCCAGGGGCTCGCCCTGCGGTCGGTCGCCCAGCGCTTCACCGGTCTGGCCGGACGCGTGGAGCCGCTGCCCGGCTCGGCACTGCTGCCGAAGCTCGCCCCGCACTCCGCCGAGGCGGTGGCCCGGCAGACGGCGGGCGCGGCCGGCACCGCCGTGCCCGGACCGCCGGTGGCCGGTCCGCTCGCGGCGGCCGGGGCGGGGCTGCTCGGCGCGCTGTGGTGGGGGCCGCTCCTCCCGCTGGCGGTCGTCGTGCCGCTGCTGTTCGTCGGGATGGCGGTGCTGGGCTCGGCCCGGCTGAAGGGTGCGGGTCGCCCGGGCCGCTGGGGCGTGGCTCCCACGGTCGCGGCGTTCGGCGGAGCGCTCGTCGGTGCGGCGGTGGCGTACGCGACCGAACCCCCCGTCTCGGTGAGCACGATCGGCCTGCTGGTCGCTCTCGGCGTCGCGGAGGAGACGGTACGCCGGCTCTGGCGCGCGGCGGCCGCCGCCTGGGCGCCGGGCCACGCGACCGCCGTACTGCGCCACGCCCTCGAGGGTCTGGACGCCCTGCTGGCAGAGGCGGTCCGGGAGCACTGGGCCGTCGAGGAGCGCCTGTACTGCGCCGACGCCGCCCGTTCCGTCGCCGGCATGCTGCGGGCGACGGCGGCCGCGGCGGAGGCGGAGGCGGTGCCCGAGCCGGAGCGGCGGGTGGCGGCCGGGGTGTCCGCGTCCTTCGGGGCGTCCGGCGCCGGGACGTCGGACGAGGACCGCTGGCTCGACGACGACACGGACCTGGAGCTCGACGACGCCTTCACCGACGCCGACGACGGCGACTGGGCGAGCGTGTACGCGTGGGAGGACGAGCCCGCCGGGGAAAAGGGGAAGGAGCCGGACCGGGAGAGTGCGGGCGCGCCAAGGGAGCGGCGTACCAACGGAGTTGTGCCGCGCTGGCTGGAGCGGGAGAGCGGTGAGGGCGGGCCGGAGCTGGTCGCGACCCTGTCCGCCGATCTGACGGACGCGGCCCTGGAGGCGATGAAGCACTACTGGGGTGCCGTCGAACGCGGCCAGGCCGGCGCCCGCGCCGTCCGGCGCACCGAGGAACGGGTCCGCGAGCTGCTGTCGACGGCCCGCCATCACCTCCAGCACAACGGGGTGCTGGCCCCGCCCCCGTTCGCCGCCGCGCGCCGCGTCCGCGCCACCTCGGCCAACCTGCTCGGCACCGACCCGCAGGGACCGGCCGACCTGGTCGGCGCGGAGGCAGGCCGGCAGGCCGTGGTGCAGCTGTCCACACCCGAGCAGGGCACGCTGCTCAGCCGCGACCCCGCGGCCGCGGTGTGGCTCAGGTTCGCCCCCATGGCCGTACGCGACGAGGTCGAGAAGGCCTGGCGGACCAGCGGTTCGGTCCACCCGGAGGAGGTCCTGTGGACGTCGTCGGGCCGGTACGCCGGCCTGGTCCGGCTCACCCCGCTGCGCGTGGGCGTGGTGGAGACCGTCCGCCCCCGTCACGGCTCGGGTCCCGACGGGACGGACCTGGACAGGGAACCGGCCAGGGACACGGACGCCGGGACGGAGACGTACGGCACGACGAACCCGTACGACCGGACAGAGCCGTACGAACGCACAGACCCGTACAGCCGGACAGAGCCGTACGAGCGAGCAGAGCCGTACGAGCGGACGGATGCGTACGACCGGACCGACCGGACCGACTCGCACGACGACTGGCTGAGCTCGGGCGACGGCTGGCCGGAGAGCGACGCACGAGGGGACGGCGACCGCTGGTGACGAGCACGACGCATTCCCCGCTGCCGGGGCCGGGCGGACCGGCCCCGGACAAGCTCGCGTTCACCGTGCCGTCGGGGCGGCGGCGCGTCACCCCGGTCCGGGTCGGCCGCGAGTTCCGCCGGGACCGGCTGCTGCCCCAGCTGATCCGCAAGGCCGTGCTGGACGACGAGGGACAACAGTGCGTGCAGGTACGCCTGAGCGCCAAGGAGGCGGCGAACCCGGCGGCGCGCGCCCTGCTGGACACCGAGGCGGGCACGGCACTGCAGCTGAACCAGCTGCTGGGCGACACGGAGTACGCGGCCCTCTTCCCGAGGCTCGTCGGCTACGAGCTGGACACCGCCGAGCCGTACCTGCTGTACGACCCGCCGCGCGGCACGCCCGTGGCGCGGATCCACGTCATGTCCGCGACCGACCAGGAGATCTTCACCCGGGACCTGATGCTGGCCCTGTGCCTGCTGGAGGGTCAGGGCCTGGTGCCGCGCGGCGTCTCGCCGGCCACCGTGTTCTGGGACGGCGCCAAGGTCCAGCTCTGGGGGCTGGAGTCGGTGACCCGGACCGGACGCCCGCGCCGCCCGTGGGGCCGGGCGCCCTTCTGCTCGCCGGAACAGCGCCGGGGCGAGGCACTCGCCGACGCGCGGGACGCGGTGTGGAGCGCGGCCCAGGTCCTCTACCAGCTGGTGACCGGACGGCCCGGCCCCGCCGATCAGCCGCCCGCCGACCTGCGCGACCACCGCAAGCTGGACCAGACGTTGCGGCCCGCCTTCGCGCCGCGGGCGGGCGACCGGCCGACGCCCGCCCAGGTGCTCGACGTGGTGGCGCCGGGCGCCGCCCGCCGCGTCCGGCTCGCCGTGCCCCCCGACGAGACGGGCCCGCACCACGAGGCCTTCGAGGAGGCGCTGCGGCTCAAACGGCAGGCACCCGCGGCCCGGCCCCGGCCCGAGCCGGAGAACGGCGAGGTGCTCTGCCCGTACTGCCTGGAGACCATCCGGCTGGACCTCACGAAACTGTTCGTCACCGACAGCCGGATGCAGTACAAGCCGCTGGACCTCAAGGGCATCAACAACCCCGTGCGGCGGACGGACGTCATGCGCGGCGCCGTCCAGAAGTGCACGGCGGACCCGGAGTTCCCCACGCACTACATCCCGGTGCCCTATCTGACGTACGGCCGTCCGCTGACCGTCGCGATGGTCGGCCAGTCCTCCACCGGCAAGAGCCATCTGCTGACCCAGATGATCGCGGCGATCACCGACGGCGGTCTGGAGCCGTTCGGCCTGAAGTGGCAGTCCGTCAATCCGGAGCAGCACGCCCGGTTCGTCCGGGACCGGGTGCAGCCGTTGCGCAGCGGCAAGGTCCTGGACCACACGGCGGCGCTGGGCATGGACGACTTCGCCCGCTTCGTGGAGTCCCTGCTGATCACCGACGCCCGCGGGCAGGTGCGCCCGGTCGCCTTCTTCGACCTCGGCGGCGAGGACCTCGTACGGACCGACGCGGCGCTGCGGTTCCTGCTCGGGGTCGACGCCCTGGTCTTCGTCGTCGACCCGGCGCTCGCCCTGCCGCTGCCGCAGCTGGACCACGCCCGGGAACGCTGGGGTGTGGAGGTGAACCGGGACGGCGACCTCGCCTTCGGCACGGTCCTGGACCGGCTGCCGAAGAACGGCGGATACCTGGACGTGCCGTCCGCGATGGTGCTCGGCAAGGCCGACCTCCTCAGGTTCCAGCCGCCCGTCGACCGCTGGCTGAACCGCCCGCCGGCCACCTCCCTCGACCCCGAGCTGATGCGTGAGGAGAGCCGGGACGTCTACGGGCTGCTGCGGCGGCACGCGGGCCAGGCGTGGCTGCGCCCCTTCGACGCGATCCGCCGCTGCACCCTGCACATCGCCTCCGCCACCGGCGGCCAGGAGGACCACGGCCGCTATCCGGCGGGGGCCGGGCCCCGACGGGTCCTGGAGCCGCTGGTGGCCCTGCTGGCCATGCACGGCCTGATCCAAGTCCCGGGCGGTGCCGATGCATTGGCGGTCGGGGAGGCCCCGGCGCTCGAAGCGGTGCCGTGGGACGGGGCCGGGGAAGCCGAGCGGTTCGAGCGTTCTGAGGGGCCCGAGGAGCCCGACGGATCCGAGGAAGGAGAACACCGGTGAACGACTTCCAGGACCGGGACTCGGTGCACCAGATCGTCTTCCGCTGGGACGGCAACCACGGCCGCCAGGGCACCGGCATGAACGCCGTCGCCCACTCCTGCGACGCCGCGCGCGCCGAGGAACTGGGCCGGGAACTGGGCCCGTTGCTGTGGGTGTCCGGCGCGGCCGCGGCCCGGCCGAGCGTCGTGCGCACGCTCTCCCGCGACGACGACGTCCTGCTCGTCCAGCGCTGGCCCACGACCGACCGGGGCGGGCGGCCCAGCACGGTCAGCCATGTGCTGGTCGGGGACCGCGGCACCCTGCCGCCCGCGCGCTGCCTCGGGCTGGCGTACAACGGCGGCTGGCGCAAGCAGGAGAGGGCCGAGCAGGAGTCCGGCCGGCTGTCCAAGTTCGATCTCACGGACCTGCAAGAGCTGGCGAGGGGCCGGCTGCCCGGCATGGTGGAGCGGCTGCCGGAGGTCGAGCGCGCGCTGATCCTCGCCGGCGCGGAGCTGCTGCGCGATCCGAGTCAGCGGGTGTCGCTGCTGCTGGAGGAGAAGACACCGGAGAGCTGGCCGGACCCGGCCATGGTGCCGCTGGTCTATCTCGGGCTGTTCCGGATCTTCGGATCCTGGCCGGCCGAGGAGTGGACGTTCGCCACGTACGACACGGTGGACAGCCACCCCCTGCGGCTGATGTCCGTCCCGCGCTGGGAGCCGGACTCGGGCGGGTCCGGCCCGCTGGCCCGGGTCATGGGACGCCGACCGGCCACCTTCCAGTTCGAACACAAGGCGGCGGCACAGCTGGTGGCCCACCTCCTCGCCCACCCACAGGCGCCTCCCGGCGTACCGCAACTGACCGAGGCGCTCCCCGACGGCGCGGCCCTGGACTGGGAGAGCCGCCGCGACCGCCTCAGGAAGATCCTCGGCCCGGACCGCCAGGAACGGGTCCGCTCCCGGGAGCGGACCGAGGAGAGGGCACAGGAACGGGAGTGGGAACTGGACCGAGCCGGGGCGCCTTCCCAGACCACGGCCGTCCCGGAGGCGTACCCGACGGCTCCGTACGAAGACCCCTACGGGCAGCCGTACGCGCACGCGACCGCGGCCCCCACCCCGAACGGCCACGACACCTACGCCCTCCACCAGGATCTGCGCGACAACCACCAGAGCGACGGAATGCGCCGCAGTCTCCTGATGGCGCGGCTGAGCGACCAGCCCGACGAGGTGCTGCTGGACGTGCTGAGCTCAGGCGAACTGCCGTCGGACTCCCTGGACTTGGTGTTGAGGGAGCTGGGCAAGCCCGACCGCGTGCAGGTACGCCATCCGGACATGCAGCACGCGCTGTGCGCGGAGGTGCTCCGGAACGGCCTGTACTTCAGACCGCAGGGAATGGCCATGGCCGACCGGGCGGCCGACCTCTTCACCTGGGCCGTCGCCCCGGTGGCCCGGGACCGGCGTCATCTGCCCCAACTGGGCGAGGTGCTGCACCTGATGAGCCGCAGCACCCACCCCACGGCGTTCAACTGGCTCCGGCAGAGCATCATCGAACCGCCGAACGGCCAGGTACCCGACCTGCCACCGGAACTGTGGCGAGAGCTGCTGCGGGACGCGCTGAACCGCAACGGCAGGCACCCCACCGCGCCCTCACCGCCCCGCCCGGCTCAAGCACCCACAGCCCCACCCCCACAGCCACCGGACCTCACTGCGGACCCCATCGGCTTCACGGCCCGGCTCTCCGACATGATCAACAATCCGGGCTGCTTCATCGGAAGCATCGTCGTCCTGGGTGTCGTACTGGTGGGGCTGGTGGTGATGCTCTTCATCTGACGCGTCAGCGCACGCGCGGCTCCCGTACGACCGCGACCTCTCCCGCGGCCACCGTGACCGATCCCGGCAACGGCTTGCCCGTCAGCAGTTCCGTGGCGTCCGTCGCGACCGCGATGTGGGCGGGGCGGTCGGTGTGGTTGATCAGGAAGAGGTAGTCGGCGTCGGGGCCGCGCCGCAGGGCCGCCTCGACGCCCTGGGGGGTCGTACGGACGGGCTGCACGCCCGCATCCGCGCGGATGCGGTCCAGCAGCCCCGTCAGGGTCGCCGCGTCGGGCTGGGTGGCGAGGTACCAAGTCGTGCCTTCGCCGAGGGAGTTGCGCGTCACCGCGGGGACGCCCGCGAGCGGGCCGGTCGTGTACGACTCGACCGCCTCGGCGCCGGCCAGGCGCACGCGCTCCGACCACAGCACTCCCGTACCGCCACCGCTGAGCCCCACCGACTCCCCCGGCAGCAGTGGGAACAGCTCGTCGGTCCGCACACCCAGCGCGTCCCGGAACGCGCCCGGGTAACCGCCCAGCCGGACATGGCAGTTCTCGTCGACCGCCCCGCTGTGGAAGCCGACGGCCAGGGTGCCGCCGCGCTCGGCGAAGGCGGTCAGGTTCTTCGCGCCCGCGTCGTCCACCAGGTACAGGCTCGGGGCGAGGACCAGGCGGTACGGCGACAGGTCGGCGTCCGGGCGGACGAAGTCCACCGCCACCCCGGACCGCCACAGCGGCTCGTACCAGGCGCGGACCAGGTCCTGGAAGCGCAGTTCGGCGCTGGGCTGGGACGGGAGTTCCATGGCCCAGCGGGCGTTCCAGTCCCAGACGACGGCCACCTCGGCCGTACCGACGCTGCCGCGCACCTCGGCCAACGCCCTCAGATCCGCACCCAGTCGCACCACGTCACGCCAGATCTGGCTGTCCGTCCCGGCGTGCGGGAGCATCGCCGAGTGCCACTGCTCGGCACCCGCCTTCGCCGCGCGCCACTGGAAGTAGGCGATGCCGTCCGCGCCGCGTGCCACGTGGGCCAGCGCGTTCCGCCGCAACTCACCGGGGTTCTTCGCCCGGTTCACCGGCTGCCAGCTCACCGCGCCCGTCGAGTGCTCCATCAGCAGCCAGGGGCCGCCCGCCAGGGAGCGGACCAGGTCGCCGCTGAGCGCGATGTCGATCTCCGACTCGGGGTCGGCGGACTGGAGGTAGTGGTCGTTGGAGACGATGTCCAGCTTCGGGGCCCAGCGCCAGTAGTCCAGGGCGTCGAAGTTGTACATCACCATGAAGTTGGTGGTGGTGGGGATCTCGGGGGCCGCCGCCAGCAGCACCTGGCGCTCCGCCTCGTACAGCGCCAGCAGTTCGTCGCTGCAGAAGCGGCGCCAGTCCAGCCGGTGGGTGGGGTTCGGGACGGCGCCCGTGGCGCGGGGCGGGAGGATCTCGTCCCAGTCGTAGTACCACTGGCTCCAGAAGCGGGTTCCCCAGGCGTCGTTGAGGGCGTCGAGGTCGTCCGCGTACCGCCTCCGCAGCCAGCGCCGGAAGGCGGCGGCGCTCTCGTCGCAGTAGCACTCCGCGTTGTGGCAGCCGTACTCGTTGTGGACGTGCCACATCTTCACCGCGGGGTGGTCCGCGTACCGGCGGGCGATCTCGCCGGCCATGCGCAGGGCCGCCTGACGGTACGCGGGGCTGCTCGGGCAGAACGTCTGACGGCTGCCGTACGACAGCCCCCTGCCGTCCTTGTCCACGGGCAGCGCCTCGGGGTGGGCGCGGAAGAACCACGCCGGGGGCGCCGCCGTCGGGGTCGCGAGGTCGGCCGCGATGCCGTGGGCGTCCAGCAGGTCGAGGACGCGGTCCAGCACGGAGAAGTCGTACGCGCCCTCCTTCGGCTCCAGCAGCGCCCAGGAGAAGATGCCGACGCTGACCATGGTGACCCCGGCCTCGCGCATCAGGCGCATGTCCTCGGCCCAGACCTCCTCGGGCCACTGCTCGGGGTTGTAGTCGCCGCCGTAGGCGATGCCCTCCACTGACAGCTCACGCTTCATCGGGCGCCTCCCGACGACAGCAGCCGGCGCGTCGTCTCCACGCCCCACTCGTCCAGCGACAGCAGCCGGTCGCTGGACGCCATCAGGCCGCCCGTCGCCTCGACGTGCGCGGCCCACTGCTCCCGGGTCTCCACCGCTGGGCGGGCCATCAGGCAGTCGGGGTCGTTGATCCAGAGGCGGCCGTGCTGCCACTGACGGCCGGCGCCGGTGAACTCGGCCGGGTCCTGGCCGGGCTGGCTGTAGTCGCCGGCCTCGGGGCGGCGGTGCGGGGCCGTGTCGGGGCTGACCCGCATCGCGTCGAACAGGCCGATGGAGGGCAGGATCGGGGCGCCGCAGCCCAGCAGGTAGGCGTCCTCGCCGATCGCCTCGCGGATCAGCTCGATGCCGGACCTGTACGCCGTCAGCGCGTCCGCCTCCGTGTCGTGCCGTACGCCGTCCAGGGCGCCCGCGTAGAGGAAGTCGACCTTGAAGTAGTCGTAGCCCTCGGCGCGGAGCGTGCGGAACACGTCCGTCAGGTACGCCGCCGCGTCCGCGTGGGTGGTGTCCAGGACGCGCAGGTCGTGGCCCCAGTTGCGGCCGGCGTGGGTGAAGCCGCCCTCGGGGGTGCGGACCAGCCACTCGGGGCGCTCGGTGGCGAGGTCGCTCGCCGGGTCGACCAGGAAGGGTGCCGTCCAGATGCCGGCCCGGCGGCCCCTCGCCCTGATCGCGTCCGCGATGCCCGCGCGGGAGCGGAAGCGGCCGGAGAGGGTGAGCCAGTCACCGAGGGCCTTCTGGTAGCCGTCGTCGATCTGGACGACGTCGATCGGCAGGTCGAGGGTCTCCATCGCGCGGAGGTTCTCGTGGATGTCGTCCTCGGTGACGGCGGTGAAGTACTCGTACCAGGAGCACCAGACCGTCGGGGCCGGGCGGGGCGCCGGCAGCTGAAGGCTGTCGGCCCAGTCGCCCAGCACCGACTGGACGGTGGCGCCGGTCCATTCCTTCACCGGGCCGTCGGCGCCGACCTCCGCGACGGCCCCGTCCGTCACGACGAGCCGGATCGAGGGCACCTCACGCGTCGGGTCGAGCGCCGCCCACAAACGGACCGGCGACCCGTCGCCCGGGTCGAGCACCAGCAGGCCCTCGCCCTGGAACGTCCCCTCGGGGACGGTCACGCCCGGGCGGTAACAGACCGTCGCCCAGTTGTCGTTGGTCGGGCGGTACGGCTTGTCGCCGAGGGCGTAGCCGCCGCTGGGGCTCCAGGACTGCCAGCCCTCCTCGTGGACGCGGGCACGGGCCGCGTCCACGGGCACGGAGGCGACGGGGGTGAAGGGGTGGTGCACGGTGGTTCTCTTTCGGAAGTCCGGGCTGGTCAGCCCTTGTTGGCGCCGAGGGTGAGGCCGCTGACGAACTGGCGCTGGAGGAGGAAGTACACGACCAGGACCGGGACGGCGGTGATCAGGGCGCCGGCGGCGATCAGGTTGGGGTCGGTGAAGTACTGGCCGGAGAGGTTGTTCAGCGCCGAGGTGATCGGCATGTTCTCGCCGGTGGAGATCAGCACGAGGGCCCAGAAGAAGTCGTTGTAGATCCAGATGGACAGCAGGGTCGCCAGGGCGGCCATCGCGGGCTTGCACAGCGGCAGGGTGATCTGCCAGTACAGCCGCCACACCGACGCCCCGTCGACCAGGGCCGCCTCGGTCAGTTCGTGCGGGAGCATCTTCATGTAGTTGGCCAGCACGAAGGCGCAGAACCCGGACTGGAACGCCACGTGGATGAGGACCAGGCCGAGGGCGGAGTCGTACAGCTTGCCGCTCATGGTGATGCCGGGCAGGTCCACCAGCAGGTACAGGCGGTACAGCGGGGTGATGATGACCTGCTGGGGCAGCAGGTTGCCGGCGGTGAAGACCAGCAGCAGGGCGATGTTGACGCGGAAGTCGAAGCGGGCGACGTAGAAGGCGACCATCGACGACAGGAACAGGGTCAGCAGCACCGCGGGGACGGCGATGATGAGGGTGTTGGTGAAGTAGTGCGTCATGTCCGACTGGGTGAAGGCGTTCGTGAAGTTCTCGAACGTCAGCTTGTCCGGCCAGGACACATAGCCCTTCTCACTCGTCTCGCCGTAGGGGCGCAGGGCGGCGTAGACGGCCCACAGCAGCGGCGCCAGCCAGGCCAGCGCCGCTCCGGCGAGGAAGAGGTGCAGCAGGATCCGGGCGGGGCGCAGGGGGGTGCGCTGCTTGCCAAGCGCACTCACGGTGCTCACGGTGCTCATGCGCGCCGCTCCTTCCGGAAGGTCGCGATCAGGTAGGGGATGATCACGGCGAGGGAGATCAGCAGCAGGACCACGGCGATCGCGGAGCCGTATCCGATGCGGCTGGACTCACCGATGATGTTGTTGGTGACCAGGATCGAGAGCAGTTCGGTGCCCTCGGCGCCCTTGTTGAAGACGAAGACGAGGTCGAAGGCGCGCAGGGCCTCGATGATGGTGACGACCAGGACGATCGTGTTGGTGGGGCGCAGGGTGGGGAAGATGACGTTCTTGAACGTCTGCCACTCGTTCGCGCCGTCCAGGGCGGAGGCCTCGCGCAGCGCGGGGTCGACGCCCTTCAGCCCGGCGAGGTAGAGGATCATCATGTAGCCGGTGTGGCGCCAGGAGGCGGCGATCAGGATGGCCCACAGGTTCAGGTCCGGGTCGCCGATCCAGTCGATGTACTTGCCGGGCTCGTTGGCGCCGATGAGGCTGTTGATCAGGCCGGTGTCGGGGTTGTAGACGAGCTGCCAGACGAAGCCGATGACGGCCATGGAGAGCACGACGGGCAGGAAGAACGCGGTCTGGTAGACGCGGCTGAAGCGGATCTTCTTGTCCAGCTGCACGGCCAGGAAGAGCCCCAGCGGCGTGGGGATGAGGATGAGCACGACGAACCAGACGACGTTGTGCTCGACGGCCGGCCAGAACTGCGGGTTGTTGGTGAACAACTCCTTGAAGTTGTCCAGGCCGACCCACTGGATGGCGTCGAAGCCGATGCCGTCCCAGGTGGTGAAGGCCAGCAGGATCGAGGCGAGCGCGGTGACCCAGACCAGGGCCACGTGCAGGATCGTCGGCAGCCCGGCCATCAGGCCGAGCGTGAGCCGGTCACGGCGGGTCAGCAGACGCCGGTGGCCCGTCTGCGCCCGCCTGGCGGGGGACGTCGCGCCCGAAGGCGGCACGTCGGCCGCCTCCGGGGACTTGGTGGGGATCTCGGTAGTCATATCGGTCAGCCGGACGCGAAGATCTGCTTCTTCTGACGCTCGATCGACGACAGGATGCCGTCGATGCCCTTGGGATCACGGATGAACTTCTGCAACGCCGGCTGCATCACCGTCGAGGTGAAGTCCGGGCGCGAGTCACGGTCCATGAACTGCGTCAGACTCTTCGCCCCCGAGATCATCTCGAACGCCTTCTTCTGCAACGCGCTGTACGAGGACGTGTCCGCCTTCGTCGAGGCGGCGACGACGTTCGGGTCGGACTTGAGGTAGATCTCCTCCGCGGCCGGAGTGCCCAGGTACTCCAGCAGCTTCACGGCACCGGAGTGGTTCTTCTTCGCCTTGGAGAGCATGAAGCCGTCGGTGGGCGCCTCGACGGTGTCCTGGCCGAACTGCGGGTCGATCTCCGGGAAGGCGAAGAAGTCGAGGTCCTCGCGGTCGGCCTCGTTGGTGAACTGCTGGCCCACGAAGGTGCCCAGCAGATACAGGCCGGCCTTCTTCGACGCCAGCGTCTGCGCGGCGTCCTGCCAGGTGCGGCCGACGGCGCCGTCCTGGTGGTAGGGCAGGAGCTCGGTCCACAGGTCGAACACCTTGCGCACCTTGGCGTCGGTCCAGGAGGCCTTGCCGGCCATCAGCTCGACGTGGAAGTCGTAGCCGTTGGCACGGAAGTTGATCTGGTCGAAGGTGCCCATCGCGGGCCAGGCGTCCTTGTCACCGAAGGCGATCGGGACGAGGCCGTCCTTCTTCATCTGCTTGCACAGCGCGACCAGCTGGTCCCAGGTGGTGGGGACCTCGTAGCCCTTCTCCTCGAAGACGCTCTTCCGGTAGAAGAGCGCCCACGGGTAGGTGTACAGCGGCACGAAGTAGTACTTGCCGTCCTCGCCCTTGCTCAGCTTCTGCATCGCCTCGGGGAAGTTGCCGCTGATCTTCTGCCACACGTCGTCGATCGGCGTGGCCAGACCCTTGGCCGCGAAGAACTGCATGCGGTACCCGGCGAACCAGTGGAACACGTCGTCCGGCGTGCCCTGCAGATACGAGTTGATCTGCTCCTGGAAGGTGTTGTGGTCCTTGGTGTTCACGTCGACCGTGAGCCCGGACTGCTTCCCGAACGCCGCGTAGATGTCGGCGAACGCCTTCTTCGGCACCGCGTCCGACGCGTTGGAGCCGACCGTGACGGTCTTGGGGTCACTCGCCGAACCGCTGCCGCCGCAGGCGCTCAGCAGCGGGATCCCGGCGCCGAGCAGGGCGGCGCCGCCCACGCCGCGCAGCAGGGTGCGGCGGCTGGGCGAGGGCAGGGACAGACCGGAAGGGGAGGTGTGGTGCATCTGCGGCTCCTGAGGGCAGGGACGGCCGTGGCGGCGGCGCGATGAAGTCCGTCGTAATCGATCAGAAATCAACTTGACCGAACACAGTGGCGCAATAACAGCCGTATGTCTGGTCATGCGTCAAGAGGTGTCGATCGCCGTTTCGGAAACGTGACCGATATCTCGAACTGGTACAGACCGAAGAGAAGACCGACGGAAAGATCGAATCGAGACGGGACGGCAACGCCTCGGCCGTGGAACTGCTGCCGCGCCAGGCCGTGTCCGGCCTAGCGGACGACCACGGTCCTGGTCTCGCTCACCTGGTCGACGTCCGACGTCCGCACGGTCACCTTCATCTCCCAGGTCCCGGCGATGGGCAGGTTGAGGAAGCTGTTGCCCCAGTAGCCGCCCTTGTCGGTGAGCCCGGCGTCGAGGGGGCCGATGTCCTTGGCCGGGAGAGTGAAGGAGATCCGCAGTTCGGGGACGATGGAGACGCCGCCGTCGGGGCCGTAGACGAGGGCCTCGATCGAGTTGTCGCCGACCCGGCCCGGGTCGAGGGTGATCTGCACCTTGCCGCGGCCGCCGGGGGTGCCGACGTCGAAGGGGACGGTGGTGACGGAGGCACCGACCACGGCGGGCGCCTGAGCCGCCGCCTCGGCCTCCGCCCGGCCGGGCAGCGTGCTGGTGAGGATCGTGGTGACCGCCAGGACGGCGGCGCCGACGGCGACTTCGGCGAGGACGGAGCGGCGCAGGGCGCGGCGCTGCGGATCCGGGGCGGGCGGGGCGTCGCTCCGCGGCCCGTCGGCCTGCGCTGCATCGCCCTGCGCCGCGTCGCTCCGCGCTGCGTCGGTCCGCGCTGCGTCGGTCCGCGGCGGCTCGGGCAGCGGCGGGCCGCCGACCGGCTCCGGGACCCTTTCCGCCTCCCTTACGGCCGTCTCCGCGTCGGCCGTCGCCAGCCGTGCCGTCCAGCGGCGTGACAGGGCCGCCGCGCCGAGGAGCAGGCACACCGCGGCCAGCTTGAGGGTGAGGAGCCTGCCGTACGTCGTGCCGGTGAGCGCGTCCCAGGAGCCGAGGCCGCGCCAGGACTGGTAGACGCCGGTGACGACCAGGACGGTCACGGAAGCGAACGCGAGACGTGAGAAGCGGGTGACCGCGGCCGGGGTCAGGTGGGCGCGGTACAGAGTGCCGAGCAGGGCCGTGAGGCCGCCCAGCCAGACCGCCGTGGCCAGCAGGTGCAGGGCCGAGGACGTCATCGCCAAGGGCACCTGGATGCCCGCGGAGGCGTGCTCGCCGGCGGCCCAGGTCAGGGCGAGGCCGACGGCGAGGGCGGCGCCGGACCAGCCGTAGGGCTGACGGCGCCGGGACAGCCGTACGAAATAGGCGGCGGCCACCAGCAGCAGGGCCAGCCGCGCCAGCAGGACCACGCCCGGTCGGCCGGTAAGGGTGCGGGTGAGGGACTCGATGCCCAGGGATCCAAGGGGCCCCTCACCCGTCTCGTACGGGGCGCGCAGCACCAGCAGCGCGAGGGTGGCGGCGAGGAGGGTCCACCAGCCCGACCTCAGCAGCCTGGTGAGCAGGGGGGCGTCCGGTGGGCGGCAGACCGCCATGAAGGCCGCCGTGCCGATGAGCAGGGTGGCGGCGAGGTAGGCCAGGTAGCGGGCGATGTTGTAAAGGCCCTTGGTCGCCGGGTCCTCGGTGGGTCCGGTGTCCACGGTGGCCGTGGTGAGGGTGCGTTTGCCGACGGAGAAGGTGAACGCGCCGGAGACCGGGTGGCTGTCGGCCGACACCACCCGCCAGGCAACGGTGTACGTGCCCTGGGCGAGCTTCCCGGGCAACATCACCCGAGCCGTGTCACCGCTGCCCCGGGAGTGCTGTGGCTCGCCCGTGCGCAGACGGCGGCCGTCGGGGTCCAGGACGCGGAAGGAGTCGTCGAGCAGGCCGACGGACTCCGTGAAGGTCAGCGTGAGGTGGCGGGGGGCCGACTTGAGGAGGGCTCCGTCCTCGGGGTCGGTGGCGCGGAGGGCCGCGTGGGCCGACGCGGGGCCTGTGCCGCCGAGGAGGAACAGGACCAGCAGGGTGCCCAGCAGCACCAGCCGTTGAAGTCGCCGCCGCCCTCGAGTCCCGCACCGCGGTCGTCGTCGGTCATCGCACCCCACGTCAGTCACATCTCCGTCGTCGGACTCGCCGCCTCGCGGTTACGTACGGATGCGAAGCGTTCCACGCTCACCCGCGCTTCTCGACACCCGTCACGGCGGCTGCGGAGCAGGCCGAAAACCGGTGGAGCAGCGCCGCCGTCCGCCATTACCGTGCTGCCGGACCGAGTCGCCCAGTCAAGGACGTGCCGTTGTACACCGTGTGAGACCTCCCGAGCGCTGATTCGTCGCGCGTCGCGCATGTGCGCCGCGCTCCTTTCTGCTGCGGATTTCTCACTGAAACCGGTGTATTTCTGTGCTCAAGAACTGGGTGGTCACGCCCACCTGCCTGCCGCTCGTCCGTCGCCGTTGTCACACGTGCGCGTCGGGGCGCTTCCGGGCCGACGGCAAGTTTCGCGTCAACGCGAACCACAAGCTCATCGACGCCTGGCTCCTCGTGCTCTGTACCGCTTGCGGGCAAACCGCGAAGCTCACGGTCCTGGAACGGATGAACGTGCGCTCCGTACGGCCCGAGCTGCTGGACCGGCTGCATGACAACGACCTCGCTCTGACAGCCGAGTTGCTCCAGGACCCGGTCGTACGGCGCCGTAATCGCATCGCCCTCGACTGGGACGACGCCTGGCGCCTCGACACCGGGGGACCGGATCACCTGGACGGCGAGGTGATCGACGTCTCGGTTCGCTTCGCGGCGCGGATCCCCGTCCGGCCGGTGCGACTGATCGCCGACGGCTGCGGTCTTTCACGGGCCGAGGTCGACAGACTGAGCACGAAGGGCAAACTCGTTTCGGCAGTCCGGCTGAGCGGCAAGCTCTCCAGCGACTTCACCTTCATGCTCAAGCGCTGAGCCCTCCCAGGGACCGGGGCCTGTCCGGCAGGAACCGCCGGACAGGCCCCGGCCGCTCCCTTCACCACGTCGGCCGTGCCGACACCCCACCGTCCACCACCAGATCGTGTCCCGTCACCCACGACGCGAGCCCCGACGCCAGGAACACGCACGCGTCCCCCACGTCCTCCGGCCGCCCCAACCTCCCCGTCGGCGCCGCCCGTTCCCACCTGCGCACCCCCTCCGGCCACGCCTCCTCCAGCCCCTCCCGGTGGATCAGCCCGGGCGAGACGGTGTTGACGCGGATACCGAAGGGGCCGTACTCCAGGGCGGCCGAACGGGCGTGCATCAGCACCGCGGCCTTGGATGCGCAGTAGTGGGCATGCAGGGGTGCCGGTCGCGTTGCCTCGATGGAGGCGATGTGGGTCACCGAGCCGCCCCCGCCCTGCTCCCGCATGATCTCGGCCGCCGCCTGTGTGCAGGCGAAGACACTCGACAGGTTGGCGTCCACTACCGCCCGCCACTCCGCCGTGGTCATACCCGGCAGTTCCTGCGTCGGCTGCACCCCCGCGTTGTTGACCAGCGCGGTCAGGCGTCCGCCACCCCACTCGGCGGCCTCCCCCACCACCCGCCGGCACGCGTCCTCGTCGGTCAGATCGCCCCGCACCACCACGGCCCGCCCACCGGCCCCCCGGATGCGGGACGCCACGGCACCCGCCGCCTCCACCGCCGTACGGCAATGCAGCACGACCGCGGCCCCCTCCTGCGCGAACCGCGTCGCGATCCCCCGCCCGATGCCACCGCCCGCGCCCGTGACCAGGGCGACCTGTCCTTCGAGGAGTCCGCTCATGGGCGGCACAGTGCCGCGATCCGGGCGGCCTCGGCGGGATAGCACGCCGTCAGCTCGGCCAAGACGCCGTGCTCGTAGCCTTCGTAGGTGAAACCCGGCGCCATCGTGCAGCCGAAGAAGGTCCAGGATCCGCCCTTCACCACCCGCGCGCCCATCCAGGTTCCGGCGGGGACGGTGAGCTGGATGTGCTGGCCGTGCAGGATGCCGGGGCCGAGCACGGCGGTGCGCGCTGTGCCGTCGGGGGCGAGGAGGAGAAGCTCCAGGGGGTCGCCCAGGTAGTAGTGCCAGACCTCGTCGGACGGCAGGCGGTGCAGGGCCGAGAAGTCGTCCGCGGTCAGCAGGACGACTATCGCCGAGCCCTCCGGCCGCCCGTCGGCGCGCTCCGGTCCCGCCCAGGTCTGCCGGAACAGCCCGCCCTCGCGCGGGATCGGCTCCAGTTCGTAGTGCGCGACGAGGTCCTCCGGGGTCACACCGGGAAGGCTACCTCCCGCTCCAGGAAGGCGAGTTGGGCGTCCTTGCGCGGGATGTACACCTCCGGCAGGTCGATCTCCGGCAGCACGACCGCCGGTCCCGCCGTGAAGCCCTGCCTGAAGAAGCGGGCGATGGCCTTCTCGTTGCGCACGTCGGGGTCGACGACGACCCGCTGCCGGTCCAGGGTGAGGAAGACGTACGACGTGATGACGGTCAGGAGCGCGGCCGTCCAACCGGGCCGTTCGCCCCCCGGACCGGCGGGCGCCAGCAGCAGGTGAACGCCGATGTCTCCGGGACGGACGTCGTAGCACTCGCTGACGCGGTCGGCCTCCGGCTCGTACGTCTGGAGGAGCCCGACCGGGTCCCCGTCCCGGACGACCAGGAAGGCGTGATGGGTGGCGAGGGTGTCCATGTGGGCGTAGATGTCGGCCACCTGGTCCCTGGTCAGGCCGTTCATGCCCCAGAAGGAGGCCCGCTCCTCGCCGGCCCAGCCGTGCACGACCTCGGCGTCGGCCTGCGGGTCGAGCGGCCGGATACGGACGGTGCCGAAGCCGTCGAGGGCCTGCTCGTGAACGGCTTCGCGGACGGGTTCGCGGACGATCGCCGGCTCAGACATCGGACTCCTTCTCGAGCTGGGTGAAATCGGTGACGACCGGAGCCAGGTCTCCCTTGAGCCACAAGGGGAGTTGGTCGCGGTGGTGGGCTGAACCGGGGATGCCGGAGGCCCCGAGCGGGACCACCCAGAGGCTGGCCTCGCGGTCGGCCAGGTCCCAGACGTAGCGGGCGGCGGGGCCGCGCGCGCTCAGGTCGGTGAGGCCGGGTACGGCGGAGGTGCACAGGACGCAGTCGTGGTCGCCGGAGAGGCCGGGTGCGTCGTACGACGGGTCGGGGAGCGCCCGCCAGGGGGCGAGGCGGTGGGTGTCGCCCCAGGTTCCGGTGCGCTGCCCGGCGGCCACGTCCTCCACCGCCGCGCGGACGGTGCCGGCGCGGTCGATGCCGTACAACTCCTCGGTGCGCAGGAGGTGTTCGAGGGCGAAGCCGACGCGCGGCAGCAGCGCCAGCCAGGGGAGGAGGACCTCCGGGTAGGCGGGCGGTGGGGACAGCGCGGCGAAGGCCGGGTGTGCGGCGAGTCGTCGTACGACCGCCGCACGCACCGCCGCGTACACGGCCGCGGCCTCGCTGTCCGCGTCCATACGGCGGTCCCAGGCCAGCAGGGTCTGCCGGACGCGGTCGGCCTCGGGAGTGAGTGAGCCGACCGTGCGCAGGAGGTCCAACAGCGGCTCCGCGGACGCCAGTCGGGTGTCCATGTGGATCGCCGGCATGTCGGTTGCCGCCCAGCGCTCCTTCTCCCCCAGCAGTTCCCTGATGCGGTCGGCGCGATGGGGCGGGGCGAACTCGACGCCGAGCGGGGCGGCCAGCCCGCGCTGGTTGGCCATGGCGGCGATGCCGTCGGTGAGCCCGCCGCGGGGCGTCTCGTGCCAGCCCTGCCAGTCGTGCCCCGGCTCCCAGGCGGGCACGAGCCGCACCCGGTTGGCCTCGGCCCGCACCGGCACCTTCCCGGCCACGCGGTGCAGCAGACCACCCTCGGTGTCGGCGGCCTGGACGACGTTGACGGGCTCGGCCCACAGCTCGACGGCACGGTCGACGTCGGCGACTCTGCGGGCGCGGAGGAGGGGGAGGAGCGCACTGAACCCGAGGTCGCCGGTGACGCGCGGCGGATAGCGAAGGGAGACGGCAAGGGACACCAGCCCGTCCGGCGTCTGAGGACGAGGCCCTTCGGGCCGCCGGGGGTCCAGGGAGCGGAGCCCCTGGGGGACGGGACGGGTAGGGGCGGCGGGGGCGGCCACCTCACCGCTCGCACCAGCCGCATCCACCTCCGCCACCCCACTCTCCAACCCCTCCGGCCCCCCGATGATCACCGGCCCCCGCTCGGTCTCGATCACCTCGACCTCGACCGGCTCCTCCCCCGCCACCTCCACGACCTCGGTGTGCCGCGCCGCGCGCCGCCACACCCCGTCGGGCCCGAGGGCCTCCACCCCCGCCCCCGTACGCCGCAACCGCTCCCGGTACAGGTCCTGGTAGTCGGCCATGGCGTTGGTGATGGCCCAGGCGACCGTGCCGGTGTGCCCGAAGTGGGCGATGCCCGGGATGCCCGGGACGGCGAGGCCGACGACGTCGAACTCGGGGCAGGACAGGTGGATCTGCTGGTAGACGCCCGGCTCCTCGATGAACCGGTGGGGATCCCCCGCGATGACCGCGTGCCCGGTGACGGTCCGCTCCCCGCTCACCAGCCAGCCGTTGCTGCCGGAGGTACCGGGCCCGTCGGTGGCGAACAGCCCCACCGCGTCCGCGCCGAGATGCCGGACGACCTGCTCGCGCCAGAGCTTGGCCGGGAAGCCGGCGAAGAGGACGTGGATGCAGAGCCAGATGCCCAGGGGAGTCCAGGGCTCCCAACGGCCGGGAGCGAGCCCCGTCCGCGCGAACTCGGGCGTACGCCGCGCCCCCTCGGCCAGCCCTTCGTTGACCCCGTCGGCGTACGCCCGCACCCACTCGGCCGTCTCCGGGTCCCGTCTCTCCAGCTCGGCGTAACAGCGTCTGGCCGTGTCGTCGAGCCGGGCCTGTCTGACGAACCGGTCCCAGGACAGTGCCTCGGGTCCGAGGAAGGACGCCGAGGTGCCCCGCGCCCGGTGGCGCTCGACCTCGAGCTGCCAGGCCCGGTCGTGCGCGGTGACGCGCCCCTGGAGGTGGGCGAGTTCGACCGCGCCGCCCGCGCGCAGATGCGGGATGCCCCAGGCATCGCGGTAGATCTCGCCGGTCACCCTGTGTCTCCTCTTGGCTTAAGGTTAGCCTTGCCTAACTAATTGGTATGAGTGCGGGAATCGTACGCGAAGGGTGAAGACGCCATGGGGCAGGGGCACGGCTGGGAGGGCGCGGTCCTGAAACTGCTGCGCGCGAAGGACTTCGTGTGCACGGTGACCGACGCCGAGGACGTCACCCCGCGCTACCGCCGGGTCCACTTCACGGACGGCGGCATGCTGGCGGCGACCGGCGTCCACCCCACGATGTGGGTCCGCCTGTGGTTCGACAACGCGGGCAAGCCCCACCAGCGCGCCTACACCCTGGTCGACCCGGACCCGGCGGCCGGCACCTTCAGCCTGGAGTTCGCCCTGCACGAGGGCTGCGCGAGCGACTGGGCGCGGGCGGCGAAGCCGGGCGACACGATCGAGGCCACGGTCCACGGCACGGGCTTCGAGCAGCCGAGCCCGTCTCCCTCCCATGTCTTCGCGATCGGCGACCCGGCGTCGCTGCCGGCCATCAACTCCCTGCTGGCGGCGCTGGCCCCGGCGCCGGCGACGGTGTGGTTCGAGGGCGACGGGGACGGTCTGCCGGTCCCCGCCGAGGCGCGCCCGGTGCCGCGCCGGGAGGCCGGGGCCCAGCTGGTCGAGCGGGTGCGGGCCGAGCTGCCCGAGCTGCTGAAGGGCAGCCCGGACCCGTACGTCTGGATCGCCTGTGACACGGCGACGACCCGGGCGCTCTCGTCGTACGTGCGCAAGGAGCTGGGCGTGCCGAAGCAGCGGGTGAACGCGCTCGGATACTGGCGGCCCTGACCGCACAACCATTCGCGTGGCTCGTGTGTCCAGTGGGGCATCCGCTACTCAAGTCTGGGAGTCCCGTTGCGCAGAGCAGTCACGGCGGCCGCCGTGCTCACCGCCTCCGTCGCCGTCAGCCTCACCCCGGTGACGTCCTCGGCCGCGTCGCCGTACAAGGGCGCGAACACGGCCGCCGTACAGGACGACTTCAACGGGGACGGGTACCGCGACCTGGCCGTCGGCGCGCCCTTCGCCGCCAACGGCACGGTGGAGTCAGCCGGTTCGGTCGTCGTGCTCTACGGCTCGGCCTCCTCGGTCAGCACCACGCGCCGCACGGTCATCACCCAGGCGACCACGGGCATCCCCGGCGACCCCGAGGCCGACGACCGCTTCGGTACGACGGTGACCAGCGCCGACCTCGACCGCGACGGGTACGCGGACCTGATCGTCGGCACCCCGTCGGAGGACATCGGCGACAAGCTGAGCCGGGGCTCGGTGACCGTCGTGTGGGGCGGCTCCGGTGGGCTGAAGGGCGGCGCCAGCATCGCCCCGCCCAGCGGGTTCGGCGAGGGCTTCCTGAACAACTGCCGGTTCGGCCTGTCCGTGGCCACCGGCGACATGAACGGCGACGGCGCCCCGGAGGTGGGCGTCGGCTCGGCCTGCGAGGCCTCCTCCTACAGCGGCCCCTTCACCCGTACCGGCCAGGCCGCCTCCCGCTACATCGAGTGGCGGGAGAACTCCCGCGGCGTGGTGATGGGCGACGTCAACGGCGACGGCAGGGCGGAGCGCTTCTACCTCGCCGGCCCGACCGACGGCGACATCCGCGGCCCGGTGACCCTCGACAGGGGCGCGCCCGGTCCCGACGAGCCCAGTGAGACCTGGCCCACCGAACTCCCGTACGCCGACGGCCACGCCGGACAGATCGGCGACGTCAACGGCGACGGGTACGGCGACCTGGTCACCGGCATCGCCGAGGACGACTCCCTCGCGGGGACGTCCGGCGCCGCCCACAAGGGCGGCGAGATCCAGGTCCTCTACGGCAGCGCGCAGGGCATCACCGCCGACCAGAAGCCCAAGGTGTTCCACCAGGACACGGCGGGCGTCCCCGGCACCGCCGAGTACACCGACATGTTCGGCCAGTCGCTGTCCGTCGGTGACGTCGACGCCGACGGGTACGCCGACGTCCTCGTCGGCTCGCCCAACGAGGCGGTCGGCTCCCGTGAGGGCGCCGGTACGGCCGTCCTGCTGCGCGGCTCCGCCACCGGCCTGACCACCGCCAAGGCGGCCGGCTACACCCAGGACACGGCCGGGGTGCCCGGCGGGGTCGAGACCGGCGACCAGTTCGGCGCCGCCGTGCACCTCGCCGACCTCAACAAGGACGGCAAGGCCGAGACGGTCGTCGGAGCGCCCACCGAGAACAGCGACGGCTGCGTCTGGGTCGCCCGCGGCTCCGCGTCCGGACCGGTCCTCAGCGGGTCGGTCAACCTGTGCGGGAAGAACGCCGGCATCACCGTCCGGGGCGTCAAGGGCTACTTCGGCGCGGCCCTGACCAGCCCTCACGTGGAGATGTGACGCGGGCAGAGGCATGATCGGGGTCATGGACGTCACGCTTCACCTCGCCCAGGACCCCGAGGCCGACGCACTCCTCGGCCGCAGCCCGCTCGCCGCGCTGGTCGGGATGCTCCTCGACCAGCAGGTCCCGATGGAGTGGGCGTTCAAGGGCCCCCGTACGATCGCGGACCGGCTCGGCGCCGACGACCTGGACGCGCACGACATCGCCGCCCAGGACCCGGAGGCGTTCTCGTCCCTGCTCTCCGAGAAGCCGGCCGTGCACCGCTACCCCGGCTCCATGGCCAAGCGCGTCCAGCAACTGTGCCAATACCTCGTCGAGCACTACGACGGTGACGCCGAGCGCGTCTGGAAGGGCGTCGACGACGGCCGGGAGCTCCTGCGCCGCCTGGAGGAACTCCCCGGTTTCGGCAAACAGAAGGCACAGATCTTCCTCGCCCTGCTCGGCAAGCAGCTGGGCGTACGCCCCAGGGGCTGGCAGGAGGCCGCGGGCTCCTACGGCGAACCGAAGTCCTTCCGCTCCGTCGCCGACATCACCGGCCCCGAGTCCCTGGCCAAGGTCCGCGCCCACAAACAGGAGATGAAGGCAGCGGCAAAGGCGTCCCGCAAGTAGAAGCGCACCACCAGGTGCCGTCGGCTTGGGGCCTGGCCGGGGGCGGGTCGCGCAGCCCGGCGCTGACGGGGTGCCGCCTCTGTGGGTCGGCAGCCACCCCAGCGGCGCGACTGCCCGCACCTACGTCGGCATGACGGCCACAGCTGCGCAGGCTGCGGCAGGACCGGCGTGACGGCACGCAGCTACGCAGGCAACGCGGACCGCGGCGGGGTCGGGGGCGGCCCGCAGCTAGGCACGCAGCCGCAGGCGCGCGGCGCTGGCGCTTACCCCCGCAGGGCCCGCAGCCAGGCACGCTGCTGCGGCCACGCAGCGATGGCGCGTACCCCCACGGGCCTGCGGTCGCGTACGGCGGGAAGGGGACGTGTCGGGGCGTGTCCGCCCGCAGTGGCCGGCGTCAAGGAACGGCACCTCCCTGTCCGGCCCCGGCCGCCGGTCCGAGGACGGACACCCCCCGGCGCGGCCCCGACCCACCCACCGACCCGCAGGCGCTACGCGCACCCCCACCGAGGCCGCACAGGCGCCGCAGGCATCGGCCACGCGCACCCCCACCCAGCCGCAACCGTCATTCAAGTGGCCCGCCCCGAATGGCGGTGCCATCACGCGCGGTCCAAGCATGGACCATGAGCGAGGCACCGACCGGCTCTCCCTGGGGCCGGGACTACGACGACCGCCGGGTCCACTCCGGCCATCCCCCCGGGCCAGGCGTGTCCCACGAGCCCGAGCCTCCCCTCGAGGGCCCCCTGCACGCACTGTCCCGCGCCGCCTGGCAGGTCGTCCTGCTCACCGGCGTCGGCTCCCTGGTCCTGGGCATCCTGATCCTGGTGTGGCCGGACGCCTCGCTCTTCGTCTCCGGTGTCCTGTTCGGCCTCTACCTCCTGATCAGCGGCGTCTTCCAACTGGTCGCCGCCTTCGGCACGCACAGGACGACGTCCCTGCGTGTCCTGGCCTTCATCAGCGGCGCCCTGTCGGTCCTCCTCGGCCTGTTCTGCTTCCGCCGCCCGATGCAGTCGATCCTGCTGCTCGCCCTGTGGATCGGCATCGGCTGGCTGTTCCGCGGCATCACCCAGACCCTGGCCGCCGCCTCCGACCGGTCCATGCCGGCCCGCGGCTGGCAGATCTTCCTCGGCGTAGTCACCACCGTCGGCGGAATCGTGCTGATCGACGCCCCGATCGAGTCGGTCACCGTACTCACCCTGCTCGGCGGCTGGTGGCTCGTGGCGGTCGGCGCCGTGGAGATCGTCACCGGGTTCCGGATGCGGGAACGGGCCCGCCAGGTCCCGCACGAGCTGTGACACGCGCCGCGCCCCGGTACGCCGAGCGGGCGGATCTCCGGCCCGAAGCGATGACCATGGCACGGCCACCGGGGAGATGACCTCCCGTGAGCACCGCGCGAAGCCTCCCGCGCAGCCGTACCTGGCTGCGGATCCTCGTGCTGCTGCTCGCCCTCCTGGTGCCGGGCGCGCACGCCCAGGCGCACGCCCTGCCCGCCGTGGCCGAGGTCTCCACCGAGGTCGCCGAGCAGGACGTCCTGGACACGGTTCTGCGGCCCCCGGCCCGCACCGACCGGCGCAGCCCCGCACGGCTGCGTCCCGCGCCCGTGCCGAAGCCGGCGCCCGGCGCCCCGGTGTGCCACCCCCACTGCGCGCCGCCGCGGCCGCCGTACGTCCCGGACATCCTGCGCACTGTGGTCCTGCGCTGCTGACAGACCCCCGCAACGAGGTCAGTCAGCACGACACAAGGAGCACAGCCATGCCCACCGACCACTACGCGGTCCTGCGTGCCCTGCTGCGCGCGGAGGCCGTACGCAACACACCGAAGCCGCAGATGAAGCAGGAGAAGCCGCAGCAGCCCCCGAAGAAGCGGGAGCGCGGCTGACACCGGCGCGGCGGAGGCACGACTCCCACCCCGGAGCCACAGCCTCCGCCGCCCCCCGATCGCACTCCGGCCAGGCCCCGTCCACAGCCTGTGCATATCGCCCGAACAGCCCAGCGTGCGTCACGAAGAAGACGCGGCCCCCTTTCGGGTCAACCGGCTTCCGTCCGCGCCCGTTCCGGCTTCCGATCCGGCCACGGTTCCCTCACGCCTCGCCGCTTCACACCGGTTTGCAACACTTTTTCCATCGCTACACTCCGTCGCCATGGCTGCGCCCGGAACGTCTGGACCGGTAGGCTTTCCGTGTGATCTTCAAGCGCATCGGAAACGGCCGGCCGTACCCCGACCACGGCCGGGAAAGCACCCGGCAGTGGGCGGACGTCGCGCCGCGCCCGGTCCGCCTCGATCAGCTCGTGACGACCAAGGGCCAGCTCGATCTGGAAACCCTGCTCGCCGAGGACTCGACGTTCTACGGCGACCTCTTCGCGCACGTCGTGAAGTGGCAGGGCGACCTGTATCTGGAGGACGGCCTGCACCGCGCGGTGCGCGCGGCGCTGCAGCAGCGTCAGGTGCTGCACGCGAGAGTCCTGGAACTGGACTGACCCCGGGCCGCGCCCGGCACGTCAACCTGTTGCCCCTTTTGGGTTGGACTGAGCGGCATCGAATGATCATCTAGTAGGCATCGCCGCTCGGGCGCACTACGCTGCGCCCCATGAGCATGCTGACTCCCCCGGGCATGGGCGGCGAGTACCGAATTCGGGGGAACAAGTACCCGCGAATGCGCCGGCCCCGGCGACGCGGCAGGCTCGTCGTCATGGCCGTCGCCTCCGTCGCCGTACTCGGCATGATGGGCTGGGGCACGCTGCAGCTCATCGACGTCTTCACCGGCAACGGCAGAAAGGCTTCGGCAGTCGGCCCGAAGTCCGACTGCTCGACCGGCGCGACTCCCTCGGCCACCGCCGGGGTGCCCCTGCCGAAGCCGGGCGGGATCACCGTCAACGTCTTCAACGCCACCACCCGCAGCGGGCTCGCCAAGCAGACGGCGGACGAGCTGAAGAAGCGGGGCTTCAAGATCGGTGACGTGGGCAACGCGACCGAGAAGTTCGACAAGAAGGTCAAGGGCACCGGGATACTTCTCGGCCCGACCTCGTCCGAGAACACTTCGCTGCCCGTCCTGGCCACGCAGCTCACGGCGGCCGAACCCCGCACGGATGCGTCCCGCAAGGGCAGCGAGGTCGATCTGATCCTCGGCAATGCCTTCAAGACGCTGACGAAGAAGGCGGACGCCGACAAGGCGCTGGCCGCACTGACCAACCCGAAGCCGACGCCCGACGCCTCACAACAAGGCTGCTGAACAACGCCCTGAAGGGGCGCGGGGAACTGCGCGACCAGCCACAACGAACAGGCAAGCCGCTACAGAACCGCACCCCTTACGGCGCCAAGGCGCCATGAAGCCGCCCTTACTCAGCGGCGCCGTAAAGCCGATCCCCCGCATCCCCCAGCCCCGGCACGATGTACCCGTGCTCATTCAGATGGTCGTCCACCGCGGCCGTCACCACCGTCACCGGCGTCCCCGCCAGCTCCCGCTCCATCAGCTCGACACCCTCGGGCGCGGCCAGCAGCACCACGGCCGTGACATCGTCGGCGCCCCTCTTGATGAGCTCCTGGATCGCCGCGACCAGCGTCCCGCCCGTCGCGAGCATCGGGTCCAGGACGTACACCTGGCGCCCGGAGAGGTCCTCCGGCATGCGCGTGGCGTACGTGGAGGCCTCGAGCGTCTCCTCGTTGCGGATCATGCCCAGGAAGCCCACCTCGGCGGTCGGCAGCAGCCGGACCATGCCGTCGAGCATGCCGAGGCCGGCGCGCAGGATCGGGACGACCAGCGGGCGGGGACGGGACAGCTTGACGCCGGTGGTGCGGGCGACCGGAGTCTCGATGTCGATCGCCTCCGTGCGCACGTCCCGCGTGGCCTCGTAGGCGAGCAGAGTGACCAGTTCGTCGGCGAGCCGGCGGAAGGTCGCGGAGTCGGTGCGCTGGTCGCGCAGCGTGGTGAGCTTGTGGGCGACCAGGGGGTGGTCGACGACGTGGAGACGCATGTCCACAACAGTAACCGGGCCGGGGGCACCCGGCGTGCCGCGCGCGGGGACGCCCAAGGCCAACGCGTCACTCATGCACCCGAGGCCGATGCATCACCCGAGCGCTGGCATCAAACCGCCCGTCGGAGGGAAAGTGGGAGGGACGTACCGGGGGTGGTGAGCCTATGCCTGAACCTGAGTCCCCAGCAGATCCCACGGCGGGTCCCCCGCGGGACACGCGGGACACGCAGGAGGAGACCGACGCCGCGCGCCGCCGTCGCCGCGCCCAGTTCCTGCGGGAGCTCGCCGAGGCCCGCGAACTCCGTGACCGCGTCCAGCCGCGCCGCGCCAAGGCGGCCCGCCTGCGGCACGCGATGCGCATGCGAACGTTCCGCTGGTAGAGCGAGCCGCGGCGGAAGATCCGCGGCTCTCGGGGGCGCCTGAGCGGTGGGCGTGCGTGGACACCTGGAAAGCCGCGTACGATCCGCACGTGGCGGCAACGAGTGTGCTGGAGTCCTTCAGGGACGTGCTCGCGGAACTCCGCGGGCCAACGCGATCAAAACTGCCGGACACAGGGAGCCGAAGACGTCCCCTGAACGCCTTGTTTCTGCCACGATTCCGAGTGGGTGGGCCTCGGACCCCGAGCCTCCCCGCCCGCAACCTCCGCCGGGGGGAAGCCCAACCGGCACGCCTATGACCAGTGGGAGAGTCACGGTGTACTTCGCCGCACTGCTCGCGCGCACCGAAGACGGGTGGGAAGCGAGCGACACAGAGCTCGACGATGTGGAGACCCTGTCGGATCTGGCCGACCTGGCCCGGGAGGCCTCGACCGACGAGGACACGGTGCTCGTACTCATCGAGCAGGAGGACGCGTGGTTCGGCGTCGTCCGCGTCGACGGCGAGGACGACCCTCGTATCTACGTCTCGGACGCCGCCGCCGCTGCCCGCAGCAGCTACGGCGAGATCCTGCTCACCGACGAACTGCTCGGCCGGGAGCCCGGCGACGACGGCCCCGACCTGGACGCCCTCGACCTCGACGGCACGGAGGAGCCGGACGGCGACTCCGACGACGAGGACGGCGGCGCCGCCGCCGAGGCGGTCCCGCACAGCCCCGTCGGCGACAGCGAGATCCTCGACGACCTCGGCGTCAGCGAGAAGGAGCTGAAGGCCCTGGACGCCGACGACGCGCTCAACGCGATCGCCGAGGCGCTGGGTGCCTCGGAGGTGCTGGAGACCGTCCGCTGACCTCGTTCGAAAGGGGGTCGGCACCCGACGAGGTGCCCGAGGTGCCCGACCCCGTACGCGATCGCTGGCGGGCCGCGATGCGGCTCGCCCTGGACGAGGCCGAACTGGCCGTCCGGGGCGGGGACGTCCCCGTCGGCGCCGTCGTGCTGTCCGCGGACGGGACGACCGTGCTCGGCGTCGGCCACAACGAGCGTGAGGCGACCGGTGATCCGACCGCCCACGCCGAAGTGCTCGCGATCCGCAGGGCCGCCGCGAAGGCAGGGGAGTGGCGGTTGTCGGGCTGCACGCTCGTCGTCACGCTGGAGCCCTGCACCATGTGCGCGGGCGCCATCGTGCAGTCCCGCGTGGACCGGGTCGTCTACGGCGCCCGGGACGAGAAGGCCGGCGCCGCGGGCTCCCTCTGGGACGTCGTACGCGACCGGCGGCTCAACCACCGTCCCGAGGTGATCGAGGGCGTGCTCGCCCAGGAATGCGCCCGTCTCCTCACGGACTTCTTCCGGGCTCGGTGACGGGCCCCGAATACCGATTTCAGAGCAGGCCCCACCGTGCTGTAAGGTCTCCCTCGGTAGCGTGTCCGAGCGGCCGAAGGAGCTCGCCTCGAAAGCGAGTGTGGCGCAAGTCACCGAGGGTTCAAATCCCTCCGCTACCGCTCTCCCGAAGGGCCCCGTCGAAAGACGGGGCCCTTCGTGCGATCATGTGCGGTCGTTGGGACGAAAGTGACTGGGGAGGCCGCGATGGCGGTGAATTCGAAGAAGGCCGCCATCTATGTGCTCGTGGTCTTCGTGCTCTACGTGATCATCACGGACCCGGCCAAGGCCGCCGACTACGTCCAGATAGGCTTCGAGGGCATATCGGACGCCGCCAAGGCCATAGGCGAGTTCTTCACCTGGCTCGCCGACGGGGCCGAGTAGGCCGTACCTCCGCCGTACCTCCTGGGAGTGCCCATGATCCGCCACCTCGTCCTCTTCAAGCTCAACGAGGGCGTCGAGCGCGACGACCCGCGGGTCGTGGAGGGCGTCGAGGCCTTCCGCTCGCTGGAGGGCAAGATCCCGGAGATCCGGCACTGGGAGCTGGGCTGGAACATCAGCGACCGCCCCATCGCCTACGACTTCGCCATCAACTCCGCCTTCGACGACACCGCCGCCCTGCGCGCGTACGCGGAGCACCCCGAACACCAGGCGGGCGTCACCCTGTGGCGGGAGTTCGCCACCTGGGTGATCGCGGACTACGAATACTGAGCCGCGGCACCCCGCATCCGCCGGGATCCACCCGGATCTCCCCGCAGCCCTCCGCCGTAACGGCGGGGGGCTTTCGCGTGTCTTGCGCACCGATCCATCCCCAACACGGAATTATGCGGTGCTTGAACACAATGAACTGTCTTGTGATGCTATGACCGCTTTTGACCGATGAGTTGATGGATCACGAGGTGGAGTTGACCGTGCCGGCCAGTACTGCGCCTCAAGCCCCGAGCCCCCAAGCCCCCACCCCGCAAACCCCCGGTCAGGAGGACCCTCCCGTATCCGCACCGCCCCGCAGCCGCGGTGCCGACACCCGTGCGCTCACCCAGGTGCTCTTCGGTGAGCTCAAGCAGCTGAAGCCGGGCACGCCGGAGCACAACCGCGTGCGCGGGGCGCTCATCGAGGCCAACCTCCCGCTCGTGCGCTATGCGGCCGCCCGCTTTCGCTCCCGCAACGAGCCGATGGAGGACGTGATCCAGGTCGGCACCATCGGGCTCATCAACGCCATCGACCGCTTCGACCCCGACCGGGGCGTGCAGTTCCCGACGTTCGCGATGCCGACGGTGGTCGGCGAGATCAAGCGGTACTTCCGCGACAACGTCCGCACGGTCCACGTACCGCGCCGGCTGCACGAGCTGTGGGTCCAGGTCAACAGCGCGACCGAGGACCTGACCACCGCCTACGGCCGCACCCCCACCACCGCCGAGATCGCCGAGCGGCTGCGCATCACCGAGGACGAGGTGCTGTCCTGCATCGAGGCCGGACGGTCGTACCACGCCACCTCGCTGGAGGCCGCGCAGGAGGGCGACGGGCTGCCCGGGCTGCTGGACCGGCTCGGCTACGAGGACCCCGCCCTGGACGGCGTCGAGCACCGGGACCTCGTCCGGCACCTGCTGGTGCAGCTCCCCGAACGTGAACAGAGAATCCTTCTGCTGCGCTACTACAGCAACCTCACCCAGTCGCAAATCAGTGCCGAACTCGGGGTCTCCCAGATGCACGTTTCGAGGCTACTCGCGCGTAGCTTCCAGCGGCTGCGTTCGGCGAACCGGATCGACGCGTAACCGCAAACAGGATCGACCGGTAACCGTCGCGAGCGAATCGCTCACCAGGGCGGATCCCGACAGTTCTGCGTTGAAAAACCGTCAGACCCCCTTTATCCAGGGCGGATTCGGGTCTCACATGTCGACATGTCACTACAGCGTGTTGCCGACATGTGACATTCTTCGGGAAGCGCGTTTGCCGTGGCTTCGGCTCCGGTATTCAGGTGAAGGCTGGCGTTCCTCGATCGGAGCGTTCGCCGCGACCGTCCCGCGACCCAAAGGGGGTGGCATGTCCGCAGACCAGGGCAGCTCGAAGGTGCTCACGCTCACGAAGAGCGAGTCCGCGCCCGACGCCGCGCTCGACGACGTTTCGGCCCTTGAGGCCATCCCGGCCCCGGCCCTGCCGGCCGCTGACGTCCCGGCTCTGCCGGCCTCGGCGAACATCGACACCCGCACCCTGTCCCGCTCCCTGTTCCTGCGGCTCGCCGCCCTGGACGAGAACAGCCCCGAGCGTGCCTACGTCCGGGACACCCTGATCGAGCTCAACCTCCCGCTCGTGCGCTACGCGGCAGCCCGCTTCCGCTCGCGCAACGAGCCGATGGAGGACATCGTCCAGGTCGGCACCATCGGCCTGATCAAGGCGATCGACCGCTTCGACTGCGAACGGGGCGTGGAGTTCCCGACGTTCGCGATGCCGACGGTCGTGGGCGAGATCAAGCGCTTCTTCCGCGACACGTCCTGGTCGGTGCGCGTCCCGCGCCGCCTCCAGGAGCTGCGTCTCGCGCTCACCAAGGCCAGCGACGAGCTCTCCCAGAAGCTGGACCGCTCGCCGACGGTCACCGAACTCGCCACCGTACTGGGCGTGTCCGAGGAGGACGTCGTCGACGGCCTCGCGGTCGGCAACGCCTACACCGCCTCCTCGCTGGACTCCCCGGCCCCGGAGGACGACGGCGGCGAGGGCTCCCTGGCCGACCGGCTCGGCTATGAGGACACCGCCCTCGAGGGCGTCGAGTACCGCGAGTCCCTCAAGCCGCTGCTGGCCAAACTCCCGCCCCGCGAGCGGCGGATCATCATGCTGCGCTTCTTCGCCAACATGACCCAGTCGCAGATCGGCGAGGAGGTCGGCATCTCCCAGATGCACGTCTCCCGGCTGCTGACCCGGACCCTGGCGCAGCTGCGCGAAGGCCTCATCTCCGACTGATCCCTTCCGGCCCCTTCATAATTGACGGGGTGTCAGCCACCATGGCCGGATGCTTCGGCCACCGTGGACCACATGGACGACATGGACACATGGCCGTCGGTGCGCCCTGATCGGCGCGTCGGCGGCCGTCGTCTGCCTGGGCGGAGTGGTGGCCGCGTGCGGGGGCGGCGGGGACGGTGACGGGTACGTCGCGACCGGGGCGGCGGGCGGGCCGGCGAGGGTCTCCGATACGGCGAACCTGCCGACGGGCAAGGTGACGCTGGTGCCGCTCGACGCGCCGACGGGCGGGGGCGGCAGCGCGGGCGACAGGGATGGCGGCGCCGGCAACTCCCCCGGGCGAAACGGGAGTCAGGTGACGGTGACACCTTCTCCGGCAGGAACAGAGCACTCCGCGCGACCATCGGGCGGCACCCCCGAACCCGCGGCCACGCCGACCGACCCCACCGCCCCGTCGAGCGGTTCACCCAGGCCCCCGGCACCCGAGACACCCGACGCTCCCGCCGACGCGCCCGCGAAGCTCACCGTGAGCGACCCGACACGGAAGCCCACCGACCAGCGCTGGTGCGAGAAGGTGACGCTGGCCTTCCACAACTCCGGCGGCACAGCCGTGCGTTCGGGCACCGTCACCTTCGGCACCCACGTCATCGGCGCGCTCGGCATCGACTGGGCGACGATCGAGTCGACGGAGCAGCTCCCAACGCCGATCGCGGCCGGGGCACGCAAGGAAAAGACCTGGACGGTGTGCGTCGACGCCTGGCGCGTGCCGCTGGGCATGCACATCGAGACGCGGGACGTCACCGTCCGGTGGGAGTAAGGGCCGTAGGGCCTACATGGCCGTAGGGCCTACATGGCGTAGGGCCTACATGAACGCCAGGTAGGCCACCGCCGCCACGATCGCCACCGCGGCGATCACGCCGACGATCAGGCCGACGCGGGGGCCCGAGGACGCCTGCTGCCGACCGCCCTGCGGGCCCTCGTCGACGAACGCGCGGAACATCTGGGTGCTGCCTGCGGGGTCGTGGTTGCCCTGGGGGCCGTGGGTGTTAGCCATGGCCTGAGACCCTAGCGAATCCGCCGGTTCGGCCCAAGTGGGGGCTCCGGCCCTGCACAGCGGGCCACAGGACCCACCCCACCTGCACATTTACGGTCGCAATACTTGCCTTTGCCAAGTTTTTGCGGCGAACCCATCCCGATTTATTTGCCTGTAGCAACCAAACTCCCCTATGGTTGCCCTAAGCAACAAATACGGGAGGTGTGATGGCCGAGCAGGCGCAGTACGAGGAGCTGGTCCGCCAGTTCAGCGCCTTCGGCGCCGTGAAGCGGGAGATGGGACGGACGCTGCCGTCCGACTGCCCCGCCGGTTCCGCCGCCGTACTGACGTTGCTGGCCCGCCACGGGGAGATGCGCATGAGCAGGCTCGCCGAGCTGCTCGCCGTGGACATGTCGGTCACCAGCCGCCATGTCGCCCACGTCGCCGAGCGCGGCTGGATCGAGCGCTCCCCCGACCCGGCGGACAAACGCAGCCGCATCCTGCGCCTCACCCCGGCGGGGGAGGAGCGGGTCCGGGAGATGTCCCGGCGGACCACGCACCTGCTCGCCGAGCGGCTGAGCGACTGGACCGACGACGAGGTCGCCCAGCTCACCCGGCTCATGGCCCGGCTGAGGGCCAGCTTCGACGACTGCCGTACACCCGCGATCACCCAGTAAGAGCCAGCAGAGCCAGTAGAGCCTGTAGAGCCCGTAAGAGAAGGAAGCCCATGGCAACGACCACACCAGCCGGTGTGCGGGCCCACGCCAAGCACTCAGGAGGCCCGCCCGCCCACGGCGCTCCGATGTCGCATCGGCAGATCATGGAAGCGCTGACCGGGCTGCTGCTCGGCATGTTCGTGGCGATCCTGTCGTCGACGATCGTCTCCAACGCCCTGCCCGACATCATCAAGGACCTCGGCGGCGGCCAGAGCGCCTACACCTGGGTGGTCACCGCGTCGCTGCTGGCGATGACCGCGTCCACGCCGCTGTGGGGCAAGCTCGCCGACCTCTTCTCCAAGAAGCTGCTGATACAGATCGCGCTGGTCATCTTCGTGGCCGGGTCCGCGGCAGCCGGTCTGTCCCAGAACCCGGGCACGCTCATCACCTTCCGGGCCGTCCAGGGCATCGGCATGGGCGGCCTGTCCTCGCTGGCCCAGATCATCCTCGCGGCGATGATCTCCCCGCGTGAGCGCGGCCGCTACAACGGCTACCTCGGCGCCACCTTCGCCACCGCGATGGTCGGCGGCCCGCTGATCGGCGGTGTCATCACCGACACCGACTGGCTCGGCTGGCGCTGGTGCTTCTACGTCGGCGTGCCCTTCGCCGTGATCGCGCTCATCGTGCTGCAGCGCACCCTCCACCTGCCGGTGGTCAAGCGGAAGGTCAAGGTCGACTGGGCGGGCGCCTTCTTCATCACCGCCGCGGTCTGCCTGCTGCTGATCTGGGTGACCTTCGCCGGTGACAAGTACGACTGGCTGTCCTGGCAGACGTACGCGATGACCGGTGGTGCGCTCGCGCTGCTGCTGATCTTCGTCTTCGTCGAGTCCAGGGCGAGCGAGCCGATCGTCCCGCTGCGCCTGTTCCGCAACCGCACCATCACCCTCGCCTCGCTGGCCTCCCTGTTCGTCGGCATCGCGATGTTCGCGGGCACGATCTTCTTCAGCCAGTACTTCCAGCTGGCCCGCGACAAGTCGCCGACCATGTCCGGCGTCATGACCATCCCGATGATCGTCGGCCTGTTCGTGTCGTCGACCGTCTCCGGACAGGTCATCACCCGCACCGGCCGCTGGAAGGCGTGGCTGCTCGCCGGCGGTGTGCTGGTGACCGCGGGCCTCGGGCTGCTGGGCACGATCCGCTACGACACCGAGTACTGGCACGTGGCGATCTTCATGGCCCTGCTCGGCCTCGGCGTCGGCATGATGATGCAGAACCTGGTCCTGGCCACGCAGAACCAGGTGGACCCGAGCGACCTGGGCGCCGCCAGCTCCGTCGTGAACTTCTTCCGCTCCCTCGGCGGCGCCATGGGCGTCTCGGCGCTCGGCGCGGTCCTCAGCCACCGCATCACCCACTACGCCGAGGAGGGCCTGACCCAGCTCGGCGTCCAGGGCGGCTCCTCCGGCCACGGTGAGATCCCCGACCTCGACGCACTGCCCGGCCCGGTGCGCACGGTCATCGAGAGCGCGTACGGCCACGGCGTCGCGGACGTCTTCCTGTACGCCGCGCCGATCGCCTTCCTCGCCCTGCTGTTCTCCCTGTTCATCAAGGAGGTCCCGCTGAAGACGAAGGGCGCGCTGGCGCAGGCCGCCGAGTCCGGGGCCGCCGAGACCACCGCACCCCGGGCTCCCGAGGCCGCCGAGGCTCCCGCAGCGGCCCCCGCAACGGCCCCCGCAACGGCCGCCGCCCAGGAGCGGGTCCCGAGCTGGGCCGTCACCTCGGACACCGAGGCCGCTCCCCAGGGCACCCAGAAGCTCGCCGCCGTCGCCACCGTGGCCCGGTCCGAGGAGACGTCCGGTTCTTCCGGCTCTTCCGGCGGCGTCCCGGTCAGCGGCTTCGTCCGGGGTGCCGAGAGCGCGCCCGTGCCGCAGGCCGCGGTCACGCTGATCTCCCTCGCCGGACGGCAGCTCGGCCGGTCGGTGGCGCAGTCCGACGGTGCGTACGCCGTCGACGCGCCGGGCGCCGGGTCGTACGTCCTGATCGCCTCCGCCGACGGCTTCCAGCCGCAGGCGTCCACGATCGTCGTGAACGGCGACGAGCCGGTGGCGTACGACATCCTGCTCAGCGGCACCAGCGGGCTGAGCGGCGTGGTGCGGGCCGCGGGGAGCGCGCTGCCGGTCAAGGACGCGATGGTGATCGTCACCGACGTCCGCGGAGATCTGCTGGCCACCGCCGCCACCGGTGAACAGGGCGAGTTCGGCTTCGCCGAGCTGGTGCCGGGTGCCGTGACCGTCGCGGTGAACGCCGCCGGGTTCCGGCCGCGCGCCCTGCCCGTCGAGATCGGCGGCACCGGGGTCACCCGGATCGAGGTCGACCTGGAGGCCGGCGCCCAGGTCCAGGGCGTCGTACGGGCACCGCACGGCCCGCTGGCCGACGCTCGGGTCACGCTGGTCGACGCCGCGGGCAACGTGGTCGGCACGGCGACGACCGGCACGGACGGGGCGTACGCCTTCACCGACCTGGACGGCGGCGAGTACACGGTCATCGCGACGGGTTACCCGCCGGTGGCCACGGCACTGACGGTCACCGGCCGCGGCGTCGACGACCACGACATCGAACTCGCCCACCCCGGCGAGTAGTTCGACCCCGGCCCGTGGCGGGCGGCGCGCTCCGAGCGGAGGTGCGCCGCCGCCACGGGCCGGTTTCTTTGAGCTTGAGGAGTGACCTGAGATGGGACTGACCGCGAGGATCCGCACCCGGGACGGATGGGCCGTGTCGCACGCGGTCGTCACGGTGACCGACATGACCGGAGCGCAGGTGCTGCGGCTGGAGGCGGACGCGGAGGGAGCCGTACGGGACCCGAATCCGCTGCCCGCGGGGGCGTACACCGTCATCGTCACCGCCGTCGGCTACGCGCCCGCCGCCGCGAGCGCCATCGTGACGGCGAGCGGCCGCGCCGAGGTCGGCACGGTGACGCTGGCGCGGCAGGGCGGCACGGAGCTGCCGCCGCCGGGGCCCTGGACCATCGACCCGGCGCACTCCAGCGTGGCCGCCGTCGCCCAGCACCTGGGGATCTCCAGCGTGCACGGCCGGTTCACGCGGTTCTCCGGCGCCATCGAGATCGCGCCGGACGACGTCACCAAGTCCCGGGTGGAGGCCGTGATCCGGGCGGACTCGATCGACACCGGGAACGGGATGCGGGACGGGCATCTGAAGTCGCCGGATTTTCTGGATGTGGAGCGGTATCCCGAGATCACGTATCGCTCGACGGGGCTGACCGCCGCCACGGGCTCCGACCGGTGGACGGTGCACGGGGAACTGGGCATGCACGGTGTCGTACGGCCGGTGGAGCTCGATCTCGCCTGTCTGGGGACCGGCGCCGACCCGTGGGGCGGGACACGGGCCGCGTTCCGGGCGACGGCGGAGCTGCACCGGGACGACTTCGCGATGAACTACAACCAGGTGGTGCAGGCGGGCATCGCGGCCATTGGTACGACGTTGAAGGTCGAGCTGGACATCCAGGCGGTGCAGGGGGAGTCGCTGCCCCTAGGCTGAGCCGCATGGCACCGAACATCGCGACGAACACGCGCGTCTCGCTCGAAGAGTTGCTGGATTTCGTACGGCCCCGGCACCGCGCCATCCTGCTGACCAGGCGGGCGGACGGCAGTCCGCAGGCCTCGCCGCTGACCTGTGGGGTCGACGACTCGGGTCGGATCGTGGTGTCCACGTACCCGGAGCGGGCCAAGACGCGGAACGCGAAGCGGGATCCGCGAGTGAGTCTGCTGGTCATCAGTGACGACTGGAACGGGCCGTGGGTCCAGATCGACGGGTCGGCCGAGGTCGTCGACTCGCCGGAGTCCGTGGAGCCGCTGGTCGAGTACTACCGGAACATCGCCGGGGAGCATCCGGACTGGGACGAGTACCGGGAGGCGATGGTGAAGCAGGGGAAGTCGATCATTCGGGTGACGCCGGAGAGGTGGGGGCCGGTGGCTACCGGTGGGTTTCCGGCGCGGCTGGTGGAGGGTGGCGCCTAAGAGCTCGGGTAATACGGATCGTCAGGCGACTGCGGGTCCGTCGTGGCTGGTCGCGCAGTTCCCCGCGCCCCTGATGGTGCGCTTCGCGCCACCATCGCCTCGATGCCCGCCACCAACAGGTCCAGGGCGAACTCGAAGTCCCGCTCCCACATCTCCTCCACCGTGTCGCCGCCTCGGGCCTCCATGAGTTCTGCGGACTCCTGGATGACCTCGGCGGCTTCCGGAGCCTGCGTCACCGTGTTCATGGCGTGATGGAAGTAGTCGTCCGGAGTCATGCCGAACGCCGCGCTGCGGGTGATGAAGTGACCCTCCATCGTGCCGAAGCCGTAGACGAACTGGAAGACGGCGGAGATGGCCGCCACCAGGCCGTGCGCGGGCAGGCCGGTCTTGCGGATGATCTGCTGTACGAGGCGGGAGAAGGCGATGCTGTTCGGGCCGATGTTGATGTAGGTACCGATCAGCGGCGAGAGCCACGGGTGCCGGACCAGCAGCGCGCGGTACGCGCCGGCCAGCTCGCGCAGCTGGACCCGCCAGTCCTCGTCGGCCTCCGGGTCGGGCAGCGTCAGTTCGCCGAAGGCGGCGTCGAGGGCGAGTTCGAGGAGGTCGTCCTTGGTGTCGACGTACCAGTAGACGGACATCGCGGTCACGTTCAGCTCGGCGGCCAGCCGCCGCATGGAGAACTTGGCCAGCCCCTCGGCATCAAGCAGCCGCACGGTCGCCGAGGTGATCCGCTCCCGGTCGAGCCCGGAGGGCTGCCCCCCACCGCGTCCGCCCCGCCGGGCTTTGCCCTCAAGCCAGACGCTCGTACGCGCGGACCGCTGAGCTGCCCTAGCCATGGCGCACCTTCCTCGACTCCGTGAACTGATCAAGATGCTAGGCGCCAACGCCCTCAAAGGGGCGCGGGACTCTGCCTGATGTGCGGCTCCGCCGCGTGGGCGCGACCAGCCACGATGGACCCGCAGTCGCCCAACAACCGAATGCCCCGAGCTCTTAGGCGAACTCTGCCCGCTCAGCCCGCCGCAACAACGCGGCAGCGACCAATCCCCCGAGCAACACAGCCCCCGCCCCCACCAACTGACTGGTCTCCAGGCCAGAGGCAAACGCGTCCAGAATCCGCTCCTTCTCGGCGGAGCCGCCCGCTTCGGCCAACGCCCCCGGCAGGGACACCGCGGCGACCGGAATCAGTGCCGCGAAGCGGGAGTTGAGTACGGCCCCGAGCACCGCGACGCCCAGCCCCTGTCCGAACTCCGCCACCGTGCCGTTGATGCCGGCGCCGACACCGGCCTTCTCCGGCGGAATCGCACTCATGATCGCGTGCGCCATCGCCGGGCTGGCGATCGCGGCGCCCGCCCCGATCAGCACCAGACCCAGCAGGGTGCCCGGATACCCGTGCTCGGTGAGCGTCGCGATGGAGACGAGGCCGGCGGCCATCGCCGTCATGCCCAGGCCGATGGAGACGGGGGTACCGAGCTTGCCCGACCACTTCGCCGACAGACCGGTGAAGTTCAGAGCCACGATCATCAGCGCGAGCGGCGCCGTGCGCAGCCCCGCCTCCAGCGGGCCGTAACCGAGGACGAACTGCATGTGCTGGGTGAGCAGGAAAAGCGATCCGCCCATCCCGAAGGTGATCAGCACCGCGCCCGCGACGGCTCCCGTGAACCGCCGGTTCCGGAAGAAGTGCATGTCGAGCATGGGATACGGGATCCGGCTCTCCCAGTACGCGAAGGCGCCCAGCACCACGACCGCGACGGTGGCCGTCGCCAGCACCCGGCCGGACGTCCAGCCGTGCTCGGGTCCGGAGATGATCGCGAACACCAGGGAGGCCATGCCGATCGTGGACAGCAGGGCGCCGAGGAGGTCGGGCCGGTCGCCCTGCGGGTTCTTGGACTCGGGCACCAGCACCACGACCGCCACCAGGCCGAGCGCCGCGACCGGCAGGTTGATCAGGAAGATCGCACCCCACCAGAAGTGGTCCAGCATGAAGCCGCCGAGGAGCGGTCCGGTCGCGAAGCCCAGCGAGTTCACGGCCGCCCAGATGCCGATCGCCTTCGGCTGCTCCTCGGGCGTGAAGATCTGCATCGCCACGGCGAGCGTGGTGGTCATCAGCAGTGCGCCGCCGACGCCCATACCGGCCCGTGCGGCGATCAACTGGCCGGAGCTGTCCGCCAGCCCGGCCACCAGCGAGCCGATGCCGAACAGGGCGAGGCCTATGGCCAGCATCTTCTTGCGGCCGTAGCGGTCGGCGGCGCTGCCCGCGGTCAGCAGCAGACCGGACTGCACGAGCGAGTACGCGTTGATCATCCACTGGATGTCCGAGGTGGCGGCGCCCAGTTCGCTGGTGAGCGAGGGGATCGCCACGTTCAGGATCGTGTTGTCGAGCAGCACGGTGAGCTGCGCCAGACAGATGACACCGAGGATCAGCCAGCGTTGGGGGTGGCCCTGGACCTGCGCCTGGGGTTCGGGCTGGGCGGCCGGGGCCTGTTCCTGGGGGGATGTCGTCATGTTGTACACCGTAGAACAGCTCCCATACGGCGTACAACGGAAATACGAGCAGGGGCGGTGGCCTGTGCCACCGCCCCTTCGCAGGAGACCGTCAGCTGTCGCTCTTCGGCTGCGTCAGGTCGTAGAAGGTGGTGCCGTCCACGGTCACCGACTCGAAGTTCTCCTGGACCCAGGAGCTGATCTGCGAGGAGGTGCCGTTGCTGCTGCCGCCCATGCCGCCGCCGCTGCCGCTCGCGATGAAGTAGTGGATCTCGCCGTCCGCCACGTACTTCTTGAACTCCGCGAGCGTCGGGGACGGGTCGGTGCCGTTGAAGCCGCCGATCGCCATGACCGGGTCGCCGGTGGAGAGCTGGTAGCTCGCGGCGTTCTGGGCGCCGATGGCCGCGGCGGCCCAGGTGTAGTCACCGGCGTTCTTCTCGAGCAGCGCCTTGGCCTCGTCGCTGACGCTGGCGCCGTTGAGCAGACCGCCCATACCGCCGGCGCCACCCATGCGGCCGCCGTCGCCGGTCTGACCGCCGGGCATGCCCTGGCCCTGGGTGCTGCCGTTGCCGTTCTGCTGGCCCTGCTGGTTGTTCTGGCCAGGCATACCTCCGCCGGGGAAGCCGTTGCCCTTCTGCTGGTTCTGGCCACCCTGCTGGTTGTTCTGGCCCTGCTGGTTCTGGCCGGGCATGCCGCCCCCACCGGGACCGCCGCCCATGCCGCCGCCACCGCCGGGGCCGCCACGGCCGCCCGAGACCGCGGGACCCGCGGTGACGATCGAGCCGGTGTGGCCCTCGTTCACCGTGGTGAGGGTGTACGCGGTCGGGCCGGCCAGCGCGGCCGCGAGACCCAGCCCGACGACGCCCATGGTCAGTTGGCGACCGAGCTTCGAGGCGAAGATCAGGCCCAGCGCAGCCGCCAGGCCGCCGACCAGCACGACCCACTTCAGCCAGGGCAGGTAGTCGGAGGAGCGGTTGAGCAGGACGTAGCCCCAGGCCGCGGTGGCCGTCATCGCGCCGGCCAGGGTGAGCGACGCCCACGCCTTGTCCCGCTTCTCCCAGAGCAGCGCGGCGCCCATGCCGATCAGCGGGGCGATGTAGGGGGCGAGGGCCACCGTGTAGTACTCGTGGAAGATGCCCTGCATGTAGCTGAAGACCAGCATGGTCGTGACCAGCGCGCCGCCCCAGACCAGGAACGCACCGCGCGTCACCGACGTACGACGTGCCTTGCGCGTGGCCACCAGGGCGGCGACCAGCAGGATCAGCGCGGCCGGGATCAGCCAGGAGATCTGGCCGCCGATGCTGGAGCTGAAGAGGCGGTCCCAGCCGGTCTCGCCCCAGTTGCCGCCGCCGTTGCCGCCACCGCCGCCGACGCTGCCGGTCTCCTCGCCGTTCAGACGGCCGAGGCCGTTGTAGCCGAAGGTCAGCTCCAGGAAGGAGTTGTTCTGCGAGCCGCCGATGTACGGGCGGGAGGAGGCGGGCCACAGCTCGACGATCGCGACCCACCAGCCGCCGGAGACGACGATGGCTGCCAGACCCGCGGCGAGCTGACCGAGCCGCTTCTTCACCGACACCGGCGCGCAGACGGCGTGGACGATCGCCAGCGGCGGCAGGATCAGGAAGGCCTGCAGCGTCTTGGCGAGGAACGCGAAGCCGATGGCCGTACCGGCCCACACCAGCCACTTCGTCCGGCCGTCCTCCAGGCCCCGGATGACGAAGTAGCAGGCCACGGCCATCAGCAGGGCCAGCATCGCGTCCGGGTTGTTGAACCGGAACATCAGCGCCGCGACGGGGGTGAGCGCGAGCACCGCGCCCGCGATCAGACCGGCCGCGGGGCTGAACCGGCGACGTACGGCCGCGTAGACCACGGCGACCGTGCCGACGCCCATGAGGACCTCGGGGAGGAGGATCGCCCAGGAGTGGAGGCCGAAGAGGCGGACCGACAGCGCCATCGGCCACAGGGAGGCCGGGGGTTTGTCGACGGTGATGGCGTTGGCCGCGTCCAGCGAGCCGAAGAAGAACGCCTTCCAGGACTGGCTGCCGGCCTGAACGGCCGCCGAGTAGAAGGAGTTGGCGTAGCCGGAGGCGCTGAGGTTGTAGAGGTAGAGGAGGAACGTGGCGAGCAGCAGGCCGAGGAAGGCGGGGCGCGCCCAGCGCGGGTCCTCGGGGCGGCCGCGCCACAGGCGTCGTACGAAGGGCTGCTTGGGTTCACCGGAGTCGGGCGCGGGTGCGGCGGGCAGGGGTGTCGGGGGCGGCCCCCAGGTGTCGGGGCTGCTGCCTCTGTCGTAGGTCGTCCGGCCCGTCTGGCCCGTCTGGCCCGTCTGGCTCGTCTGGCTCGTCTGGTCGTACTGGATGGTCATCGGGAGTCCCTCGAGTCGGTGTCGTGCGGGCGCACCGGCTGCAGCTGCAGGGTGGCGTCCCGCCAGGTGCCGTCCGCGGCTTCACCGGCGCGGAACTGAGCGGTTTCGTACGAGTACCGGGGTGCGCCCTGCGCCACCGGGCGCTGCGGCAGCGGGCCGAAGTCCTGTGAGCTCTGGGGTTGCCGGGTGGAGTAGGTCGGCGAGGAGGGGGCGGGGCTCGGGTGGTGCGAGGCGACCACCGTCGACGGGGTGTCGCGCTGCTCCGGGAACACCCACGCCCGGAAGAGCAGGAAGCGCAGCACCGTCGCAGCGAGGTTGGCGGCTATGAGGACCGCCAGTTCGGTGGAGTGCGCGGGGCTGGAGGTCGCCGCGTTGAGGGCGGCGAGCGAACCGCTGGTCAGGGCGAGGCCGATGCCGAAGACGACCAGGCCCTGCGCCTGGTGCCGTACGGCGCCGCTGCGGCCGCGCACCCCGAAGGTGAGGCGCCGGTTGGCCGCCGTGTTGGCGATGGCGGAGACCAGCAGGGCGAGCGCGTTGGCGACCTGCGAGCCGGTGAAGACCCGGAAGCCGCTGTACAGCAGCAGGTAGAAGAGGGTGGACAGGCCGCCGACGACGCAGAAGCCGACGAGCTGGCGGGCCAGGCCCTTGGGTACGTCCTTGATCTCGCGGTCGCGCGGGTCGTCGCCGAAGGGGCGGGTGAGCCGGTCCAGCGGGAGCGAACCGGAGGCCAGAGCCTTGCCGACCCGCCACACGCCCTTGAGGTCGTCGGTCGCCGTCTTCACGATGTGCACGGTCGAATCGGGGTCGTCGACCCAGTCGACCGGGACCTCGTGGATACGGAGTCCCGCGCGCTCGGCGAGCACCAGCATCTCGGTGTCGAAGAACCAGCCGGTGTCCTCGACGAGGGGCAGGAGCACCTGCGCGACATCCCGTCGTATGGCCTTGAAGCCGCACTGCGCGTCGGAGAAGCGGGCCTGGAGCGAGCCGCGCAGGATGAGGTTGTAGGCGCGGCTGATGAACTCCCGCTTGGGCCCGCGGACCACGCGGGAGGTGCGGGCCAGCCGGGAGCCGATCGCGAGGTCCGAGTGACCGGAGATCAGCGGTGCCACCAGCGGCAGCAGGGCGTTGAGGTCGGTGGACAGGTCCACGTCCATGTAGGCGAGGATCGGGGCGTCCGAGGCGGACCAGACGGTCCGCAGCGCCCGGCCGCGGCCCTTCTGCTCCAGCCGGAAGGACCTGACCTCCGGGATCTCCGCCTCCAGCCGCGACGCCACCTGGGGGGTGGTGTCCGTCGACGCGTTGTCCGCGATCGTGATGCGGAACGCGTACGGGAAGGTGCGCTTGAGGTGATCATGCAGTCTCAGCACACACGGCTGGAGGTCCTTCTCCTCGTTGTAGACGGGGATCACTACGTCCAGGACAGGCGTACCGGCGTCTCCGGCCGGGAGGTGCTCCCGCGCCGGCAGGGTGCCGGGAGAAGAGTCGGTTCGCATGGGACCGACTTTCGTCAAGCGCCCTGTTCCGCCCATGTGGTGACGCTGTGCTGTGCCTGTGAGTGCTGTTGCCAGCTCATTTCGGGGCTGGGCGGCACGGGGAGCGCCGGCAGATGCACCGTGAACACCGTCCGTCCGGGCACGCTGTCGACGGTCACGGCACCGCCGTGCGCGGTCGCGACGGCCTGCACAATGGCCAGGCCAAGGCCGGTGGACCCGGTGGCACGGGAGCGCGCGGAGTCGCCGCGCGCGAACCGCTCGAAGACGTGCGGGAGCAGGTCTTGTGGGATGCCCTGACCGTTGTCCTCCACGTCCACGCACAGCCACGGGCCCCGCCGTTGAACACGGGCAGTGACCGTCGTCCCGGGTGGGGTGTGGGTGCGGGCGTTGCCGAGGAGATTGACCAGCACCTGTTGCAGACGTGCCGCGTCCGCCGACACGAGGGCCGGTTCGTCGGGCAGGTCGAGGCGCCAGTTGTGGTCCATGCCGGCCGCGCGGGCGTCGCTGATGGTGTCCACGACGAGCGGGACGAGGTCGGTCTGCTCGAACTGCAGCGGCCGTCCGGCGTCGAGCCGGGCGAGCAGGAGGAGGTCCTCGACGAGCAGCGTCATCCGGCCCGCCTCGGACTCGATACGGCCGAGGGCGTGCCGGGTGTCCGGCCCGACGTCCTCTCTGCCGCGTCTGGTCAGCTCGGCGTACCCGCGGATGGAGGCGAGAGGAGTACGCAGCTCATGACTCGCATCCGCCACGAACTGCCGTACCCGCATCTCGCTCTGCTGGCGGGAGTGCAGGGCGGCGTGGACGTGGTCCAGCATGCGGTTCAGCGCGGCGCCGACCTGGCCGACCTCGGTGTGCGGGTCGGTCTCGGACTCGGGGACGCGTTCGCTGAGGTTGACCTCGCCGGTGTGGAGGGGGAGTTCGGAGACGCGGGTGGCGGTGGCGGCGACGCGGCGGAGGGGGCGGGTGGCCACGCCGACGATGACGGTGCCGGCGATGCCGGCGGCCACGAGGGCGGCGGCGGTGACGCTGGCCTCGATGATCATGAGGGTGTTGAGGGTGCTGCTGACGTCCTTGGTGGGGATGGCGACGTAGTAGCTGCGGGTGCCGTCGGCGCTGGTCCGATACAGGACGAGGTATTCGCCGAGGCTGCCACCAAGGTCGACGGTGTGCTGTTTGCCGTCCTGAGCGACCTTGTTGAGAGCGGCTTCCTGGGCCTCGGTGAGGTCGACGGCCTTCATCCCGAAGTCGCCGGCGGCGGTGCTGTCGTCCGACTTCTGGCCGACCTTGGCCTCGGTGATCACGCCGTTCCTGACCAGGGCGATGACCGTGCCGGACGACCCCGGGCCGCCTGCGCGCTTGGCGAACTCGCCGAGGTTGAAGCTCTGGGCGGCGGCCTTGTCGGGCAGGTCGTCCTTGTTGGGATCGTTCTTGCCGGGGTCGTCACCGGGAGGCTTGCCGGCGGCCCGATCGCCGACCTCGGCGAGCTGGTTGCCCAGTTGGTCGTACAGGTGCGAACGCAGCGCCAGCGTCGTCACCGTACCGATCACCGCACACACGACAGCGATCAGCACCAGGGACGCGACGACGAGCCGCGTCCGCAGGGTGCGCGGCTGACCCGCCCGCCGCTGCCGCTTCTGCGCACGCGGCCGTCGTCGTCCGCTCATGACGCCGCGGGCTTGATCAGGTAACCGGCACCACGCCGGGTGTGGATCATCGGCTCGCGACCGGCGTCGATCTTCCGGCGCAGGTAGGAGATGTAGAGCTCGACGACGTTGGCCTGCCCGCCGAAGTCGTACGACCACACGCGGTCGAGTATCTGGGCCTTGCTGAGCACGCGCCGCGGATTGCGCATCAGGAACCGCAGCAGCTCGAACTCGGTGGCGGTGAGGTGGATGGACTCCCCGCCCCGCGAGACTTCGTGGCTGTCCTCGTCGAGGGTGAGATCCCCGACGACGAGCACGGAGTCGGACCGCCGGTCGGCGGCACCGGAGCGCCGGATGAGCCCCCGCAGCCGCGCGACGACCTCTTCGAGGCTGAACGGCTTGGTGACGTAGTCGTCCCCACCGGCCGTGAGCCCGGCGATACGGTCCTCGACGGCGTCCTTGGCGGTGAGGAAGAGGACGGGCACGTCGGGCAGCTCCCGCCGAAGCCGGCCGAGCACCGTGAGCCCGTCCATGTCCGGCAGCATCATGTCCAGGACGACGGCGTCGGGCCGGAACTCCCGCGCGGTCTGGACGGCACCCGTGCCGTCCCCCGCACTCCGGATCTGCCAGCCCTCATAGCGAAGGGCCATGGACAGCAGTTCGGTGATCGACAGCTCGTCGTCCACCACAAGCACTCGGACGGGGCTCCCGTCCGGCCTCAGCAGTTCGGTGCGCCCCTGGGGCGAGGTCGTGGTCATGGTGAACACCTTGTCGGTGCCCTCTAAGAGAGCCCTTTCGACAACCTGTGATTTTCCTAAGAAACACACAGGAGACTCTCAGGGGGCGCCTGGGAAGCGCTTGGCCGGCGATGCCACCGGTCTGGGTGGGGGGAACGGCTCCTGTGGGACGCCCCTGGTCAGGCAGCCGTGCTGCCGACCATGAGGAACTTGATGGCGATGCAGCTGCCGTCGATGCACCGTCGCCGTCCGAGACTCCAAGGACGCGGACGGACCGATCCTCCAGCTCACGCCGGGAACCTGGACGGCCTTCCTTCGCTCGGTCTCACATCACCGCTGAGCCCTCTCCGGCGAGGCCGCCTCGCAGGGCCCAACGGTCGGGGTGCTCCCTCGCTCGAACCCATTGCTGTGCTCGACCTTGGCGATGTGCAACGAGTAGCACTCGTACCAGTGCGCACGCCCCCGCGCCTTGGCCGCGCGGTGCTCCGCATCGTCGCGCCACTGCTCGATGCCGGCGAGGTCCCGGAAGTAGGCGACGGTGATCGAAAGACCGCCCGGGGAGCGCGCAGAGTCCTCGCCGAGGAACCCTGGAATCTTCTTGACCAGTTCACCCATGCGCTGGGCGGTCGCACCGTAACCGCCGTCACCCTCGGTGCGCACGGGGGTGAACACGACGGCGTAGTACGGAGGTTCATAGGCGGGAACGGGGACGACAGGTGCAATACGATGATCACTCATGTCACCCAGGGTCGGCTCCCGCCCCGTGCACCGTCCAGGTTCCTTGCCGAAAGGGATCCCGGAGGGATCCAACTCTTTACCTCCTCCGTCCCTTTTCTCAGGCAGCCGCCTCTACAGCTCAGTGCAGCGGTAGGCGAGAGCCCTGCCCACCACTGCTTCGGCGATCAGCTTGGGAGTGTTGTGGTAAATCAAGTCCGTAACACGCGGATGCAGGACGTTCGCCTTCAACTCCTCGACGAGGCGGTCTTCTTCCTCTTCGGGCAGGTCCGCGTCGATGAGTTGTTGAACCATGTGAATTAGTTCTTCACGCAACTTCTCAGGTACCACGTATCCCTCCTTCCCTGCCGGGTCCGCCAGTGGGCATGGCATTACCTGCGCAGCGGCGGGTCAGAACAGCCCCTCCTGCACACTCATCACCTGCTCTCTAAGCGCGCGCACCGGCACAGTCAGTTCGCAGTCCCCACCCGTCGGCACCAGTTCCCACCCCGTCATCAACCGCGTATCGACCACGACGACCCCGCCCCCCGCCTCCACATGCAGATCCGGCCCGGCAGCCGCCACCAACCGTCCGCTCACCACCCCGCCCGCGACGAGCTCGGTCACCTCACCCACAGCGGGCCGTAGATCCGTGAGCCCGAACACCACGGTGTGATCGACTGGTTGGCAGGGCTCGCGCTCAAGGGATTCCGGCCAGCCGGGGAGGGCCACGGCGCGGGCGTGCAGGTCTGTCACCTCGGCCGCTCGTTCCGCCGCTGACGTCGGGAGTGCGGAGCGCACCGCCCGCTTGTCGCCGTACGGAATCCGGTCCGGCACTCGCAAGGCCGCGCGCAGCAGTTCCTCGGTGCGGCGGGCCGCCATCAGTGGGCCGGCGCCCAGCCAGGTGAAGCAGACCGCGCCCTGTTCCAGCAGGCGTGCCGAGCCGCGCTCAACGGCGGTGATGCCGACCTTGGTCATGCCGGGGCCGAACCACGCCAGATATACGTGGTACGGCCGCGGGTCGTCCGCGATCGTGTCCGCGGCCACCGAGTGGGCGCGGTCCAGCCGCGCACACTCCTCGCACCGCGCTCCCGTGCTCCGCCCCGGCACGACCGCCCGCAGCGGACACGCATGCCCCCGCGCTCCCACGCATGTCCGCACTCCCCCTTCCGCGACCCCGAAGGCCACCCGCTTCCCCCAGGTCAGCGCTGAGCGCCGACCGCCGTCCCACGCCAGTGCGGGGCCGTCCGCCGACCACCGCAGCCCCGAGCATCTCCATGCCTGTGCCATCGCTCTTCGAGACTAGAGGCCACCACTGACAACGCCGGATCGGCGAGTTGGCGCCGCCGGTTCCGCGACCCACCTCAGCGAGCGATATAGAGACCGGCTTCAGCGACCGGCTTCAGCGACCGACTTCCATGACCGACCTCAGCGCCCGGCCTCAGCGGCAGCCGGCTCGGGCTCCCCGACCGCCACGGGCACCGCCTCGGACGCCACCGCGGCCGTACGCCGGCCCCGCCCCGCCAGCCGGCACCCCCAGCAGTCCGCGTGCCCGGCCCGTGCGGTCAGGTCACGTGCCCCCATCCGCCACTGACCGCGCGGACGTACGCCCGGCGGCTTGCCCCATCCGGCGAGGTGCAGGGCCCAGGTGACGAGGACACTCGCCGCCGTGATGCCGACTCCGCCGACGATCAGCGCCGCCGAGACCGTGCATATCCCCGCGCCCAGCACGGCGGAACCGATGGTCGCAATCGCGGTTCCGGTCCATCCTGCGACCGTATGCCCCTCGTCATACTGGCTCACGTGCCTGCCTCCCTTTCGTAGGGCAGCGGAATCACCCGCGTCGGAGGGATCGACATTCCCTCACGGCGTGAGAAGTTTAGAGCCTTAATCTCTCACAAGCTAAGGTAATGAGGAAGATGCGAGCCAAGCCGCGCCCCACCGCCACCCCGGCCCAGGCGCTGGAGGCGATGGACTCCCTCATCGCGGCCCACCTGCTCGGCCAGCAGGAGATGGCCCAGCGGCTGGGCCTGAACATCACCGACCTGCTCTGTTTCGCCTGCGTCCTGAAGGCCGGCGAGAACCTCCTCACGGCGGGCGAACTCGCCGAGCACGCGCACGTCACCACCGGCGCGATGACCGGCATCCTCAACCGCCTCGAACGCGCAGGCTTCATCACCCGCCGCCCCGACCCGAACGACCGCCGCCGCGTCCGCGTGGCCGCCGTCCCCTCCGCGGTCACCCGGGCCGAGGAGCTCTACGGCCCCTACTACGCCCGCCTGAACGACCTCTTCGCCTCCTACTCCGCCGACGAGATCGCCGTACTCACGGACTGGTTCACCCGCACGACCGGCCTCGCGCAGGCCTACATCGACGAACTGCGCGACCAGGACAAGGCCTGACGCCGGCCTGACCTCCGGCCCTGCCCACCGGCCTGATCCACGACTGGGAGATAGTGGGCCGCATGCTTCACGAGCCCGAGAACACCCTCTTCGTACGGGGCGAGACTCCCGTCCTCCTCCTGGCCGGTGCCTCCGTCCACGACGCCCTGCCGGCCCTCGACTCGTCCGACGGGCAGATGCCTCTGTGCGCGGGCTGGGGCGTCGTACCCAAACTCACCCTGTGCGTCGTGGACGGGCCGGGGGAGTACGGCCTCATGGTCCCCTCGCTCGCCGCGCCGGTCCTCGACGCTGCCGGGCCCGGTGACATGGGGGACTGGTGCGGGGACGCCGAGCGGGCGGGCGGCGCGGTCGTGCTGTCGGTCGATCGGATACCCGAAGCGCTCGACCTCGCCCAGCTTTTGGACTCCGGCACGTCCCGCGGCGGCTTCGTGACGCTCATGGGGTGACCCCAGTCGGCGCTGACCGGCCTGGGCGCCGGCCGAACTCGGCAATACCCGACCCCCCATGGTGGGGCCTCCCCACCATCGGTCCGGTAGATCACTCCATCGTTTTCGCGGGCGGACCACGGAATCGTTGGCCTCGGTTGATCCCGGCTGAAGCCGCCTCGAAACCGGCTGAAGTCCGACTGAGGCAGCGCTGAAGCCGCGCCGGGATGAGCTGTGTCCCTCAGAGGAACAGTCCGGCCCGGAAGGAAGCCGCCATGGAGTCGCAGCGCCCGTCGAAGCCGAGCCGCCCGCCGATGCCGAGCCTGTGGCAGTCGAGCCCGGCAAAGCCGACCCCCTCGAAGTCCGGCCCCTCGAAGCCCGCCCCCTCGAAGTCCGGGCCCTCAAAGCCCGGCCCCCTCTCCTCCTTCGCCCGGTTCGTAGCGTGCGGCGGCGGTGTCGGGCTCCTCGCCGGAGCCGCCGTGCCGCTGCTGGGCACGGCGATGCCCTGGGCGCTGGCGAACGCCCTGGTCACCGTCGCCTCCACCCTCCTGTGCACCGAACTGCACGCCCTGTTCACCTTCGGCACCGGCCGCCGCCCGGGGCTGCGCGAACACCTCCAGTCGGCGGGCTCGGCCACCGCCGCCTACCTCGTGACGACCGCCGCGATGCTCATGCTCCACGCGGTCCAGCCGTCCCCCACGCTGCTCCGCGAGCAGGCCGTCTACCTCACCGCCTCCGGGCTGGCCGGCATCGGCCGGTTCCTGGTCCTGCGGCTGTTCGTGTTCGCCGAGCGGAAGAAGGAGACTCACCCCCGCGGCGCACGCTCCATCCCCTCCGTTCCCTCAGCCCACTCCACCCTCTCCGCCCTCTCCACCGCCGACGCCGTCAACATCCTCAACACCGGCGCCCAGCGCCCCGCGTACTCCCCGATGGTCCCGTCCGTCGCATAGCTGCTGTCCCTCAGATACAGGCCCGGCGCCGCAGTGACCGCACCCAGCTCCACCAGAACCGGCTTGAGCAGCAGGTCGGGCGCGAGGGCGTGCGCCGGGCCCGCGCCCAGCATCAGCGGCACCGCGACCACGCCCCGCAGGCCCTCGCCGGTCGCGAACTGGTCCAGGAACAGCTTGAGGACTCCGGAGTACGTCGCCTTGAAGGTCGGACTGGCCACGACCACGAGGTCCGCCGCCGCGACGGCCCGTACGGCGTCGGACACCCGCTCGTCGCCCCAGCCGAGCAGTCCCGGACCCAGCGTGATCACGTCGACGACCGTGTCCGGCGGCTGGCCGACGAGCTCCGTCGCGAGTCTCGTGGCCGCGTCGAGAGTGCGTGAGGCGGGTTTCGGGTTCCCCGCAACCACCGCTGTCGTCACCGGCGTTCACCTCCCGGCCCGACTTCGGTCCGTACACGTGCGAGGTACTCCTCCGCACGCCCCATAGGCCACACCTCACCGATCTTGTGCCGGATGTCGAAGAGGTTCGCCGCGTGCACATCCGGATCCCGGTCGCCGACCGCCTCCTCCACGACGACCGGAACGAACCCGTGCTGCATCGCGTCGAGCGCGGTGGCGCGTACGCAACCGCTCGTGGAGAGGCCGCCGATGAGGAGCGTGTCGATTCCGCCGGCCGTGAGGCAGTCCGCGAGCGGCGTGCCGAAGAAGGCGCTCGGGTACTGCTTCGTGACCGTCAACTCGTCCGCGGCCGGGGCGAGTCCGTCGATGAAGTCGCCGTACGGGCTTCCCTCGGCGAACACCCGTAGCATCGGCACCTTGCGGAAGAAGACACCACCGTCGCTGCCGTCGGACCGGAACCGCACCCGCGTGACGACCACCGGAATCCGCGCGCGCCGTGCGGCCGCCAGCAGCGCCCTCATCGCGTCCACGGCCGGTTCGACCCCGGCGTACAGAGGGCAGTCGGGGTCCACGTAGGCGCGGGCGGGGTCCACCAGAAGCAGGGCGGGGGACGTGCCGGGGGCCAGCTGCCCGACCAGACCGGCACGCTCGTAGTCCTCCTCCCGCAAAGCCTCCTGCGAGAGGTCCCGCGAGGCCTCCCCCGGGACCACCCGCGAAGCCTCACGCGAGGCCGGCCGCCGTAACCCGCTCATCCCCGTCGGCACTTCATCAGCGGCTGGATGCGCGTGCCGAAGTTCTCGATGCCCTCCAGGAAGTCGTCGAAGACCAGCATGATCCCCTTGGTGCCGTGGACTTCGGCGACCTCGTCGAGCATCCGCGCCACGGTCTCGTACGACCCGACGAGCGTGCCCATGTTGAAGTTGACCGCGCCTTCGGGCAGCACGATGGTCCGGGCGGTCGAGGAGTCGTCGGCGGTGGTGTCCGAGGCAGACTCGCCCGCCATGTAGGCGAGGGCGGCGCGGTCGGCGTTGTCGTGGTAGTCGCGCCATTTGGCCTGGGCCGCCTCGTCGGTCTCGTCCGCGATGACCATGAAGAGGGAGAGGGCGCCGACGTCGCGGCCGGTCTCGCGCGCCGCGTCCATGAGGGTGGCCGTCGTGTCGGCGAAGGCGAGCGGGGTGTTGACGCCGCTGCCGAGGATGAAGTTGTAGTCGGCGTGCTCGGCGGCGAACCGCATGCCGGTGTTGCTCTGCCCGGCGGCAACGATGTCGATGTGCCCGTTCGCCGGGCGCGGCGACAGCACGCAGTCGTCCATCTCGTAGAACTCGCCCTTGAAGTTGCTGACGCCCTCGCGCCACAGCTCCTTCATCACGGTGACGTACTCGACAGCCCGGTCGTAGCGGTTGCCGAAGTGCTCGTCGCCGGGCCACAGGCCCATCTGGGAGTACTCGCCGGGCGCCCAGCCGGTGACGATGTTGACGCCGAAGCGGCCGGGGGCGATCGAGTCGACGGTGACGGCCATGCGGGCGACGATGGCAGGGGGCAGGACGAGGATGGGCGTGGAGGCGTACAGCTTGATCCGCTCGGTGACCGCGGCGAGCCCCGCCATCAGCGTGAAGGACTCCAGACAGTGGTCCCAGAACTCGGTCTCGCCACCGAACCCCTTGAGCTTGATCATCGACAGCGCGAAGTCGAGACCGTGCTCCTCGGCCTTCTGCACGATGGCCTTGTTCAGCTCGAAGGTGGGCATGTATTGAGGCGAACTCTTCGATATGAGCCAACCGTTGTTGCCGATGGGGATGAAGACGCCGATGTCCATGCCGCTCCTCAGCGGGTAGGGGGATACGGGGTGATGCCACGCCGTGGACTTCAACGCCGTACGCCGACTCGGCGTTCCAACTCGACTGTGAATACTGGTGGTTGACGTCCCGTCGAGCCGCCGGGGGAGGGGCGTAAGGATCTTGCGAAGCATCGGTTCGGTTGAGTCTGGAACGGTAAAGTCCGCGACATGAACGCTCGGCTGGCACTGCTCGGCACGGTGGCCCCCGGTGTCGCGGAGAGCGAGGTCTTCCGGCTGGCCCTGCAGCACGCGGTGGGCGAACTGGGCGCGCTCGGCGGCATGATCCATCTGCGGGGCCCGATGTCCGCGCTGCGCCTGGTGTCGACGGCCGGGCTCCCTCCCGCCCTCACTCGCAGCTGGGAGATCATCGACCAGGAGGGCCCGCCGGCCCCGGCCCGCGCGCTGCACGAGGGGAACGGCGTCTGGGTCCCGCTGAGCCCGGCCGGCGCGGTCGGCGCACCGGACGCCGCCTGGCCCGGCACCGGCCTGGCCGCGCTGCCGATGTACAGCAACAACCGCACCACCGGCGCACTCAGCGTCCTGATGGGCGACCAGGGCGAACCTTCCCGCGAACACTGGGAGTTCCTGCGTGCCGTCATCGCCTGGACCGAGGACCGCATGGTCCAGGCCCCGCCGCCGACCGGTCCCTCACGGCCCGACCGGCCGGAGCGCAACGGCGAGCGCCTGCGCCGGGCGCTGAAGGAGGTCAGCGTCGGCTCCTGGGACTGGAACATCCGCACCGGCGAACTGATCTGGGACGAGGCGGCCCTGGAGCTGTACGGCACCCGGCCGGAGGACTTCACCGGCAAGGTCGACGACTGGATGCGCTGCGTCCACCCCGACGACCTCGCGCCGACGCTGGCCGCGGCGGACCGCGCGATCCGCACCGGCGGCGTCTTCGAGGCCGAGTACCGGGTACGCAAACTCGACGGCACCTGGGGCTGGACCCAGGCCCGCGCCAGGGCGACGTACGACGAGGGCGGCGAGCCCCACCGGATGATCGGCGTGGGCTGGGAGAGCAACGAGCCCCGGTCCGCCCGGGACGCGCTCGGCCGGGCCCTGCGCCACATGAGCGACGGCTTCCTGGCGATGGACGACGACTGGCGGATCACCTTCGCCAACGTGGAGGCCGAGCGCACCCTGGGCTTCTCCGAGAAGGAGCTGTTCGGCCGTCTGCTGTGGGACCTGCCCGCCGCCGAGCAGGTGCCCGGCCTGGAGATCCGCTGCCGGCAGGCCGCCGCCGCGGAGAAGTCGGTCAGCTTCGACGTACGGCTGCCGAACGGCCGCCTGTGCCATCTCCGCCTCGTCCCCGGCCCCGACGGCCGGACGATCTACTTCACCGACGTCACCGAGAAGCGACGGCTGGAGGAGGAGCGCCGCTCCGCCGAGCGGGCGGCGTCCGAACGGGCCACGCGCATAGCAGAGTTGACGGCGGCGCTCGCCAAGGCGACGACCTCGAAGGACGTGGTCGACGCGGTCGCCCGCAGGGTGCTGCCGCCGTTCGAGGCGACCGGCCTGGTGGTGCAGACAGTGGAGGGCGACCGGCTGCACACCGTCGGCTCCGTCGGCTACCCGGACGACATTCTCGCCGTACTCGACGGCCGCGAGCGTACGCAGCCCAGCCCCCTGTGGGACGCGATACTGGCCGGCGCTCCGCTGTTCATGTCCTCCCGGCAGGAGTTCGCCGCCCGCTACCCCGAGATGGCCGACCTGCCCGCCCGAGCCGGCAAGCAGGCCTGGGCGCTCCTCCCCCTCACGGCCTCGGGCCACACCTTCGGCATCTGCGCGGTCACCTTCGACCACCCGCGCCGCCTCACCGACGAAGAGCGCACCCTCCTCACCGCGACCAGCGCCCTGGTCGCCCAGGCCCTGGAACGGGCCCGCCTCTTCGACGCCGAACACACCCGGTCCCGCGAACTCCAGCGCAGCCTGCTCCCCCGCGACCTGCCCGCCCTCCCCGCCTGCACGGCCGCGGCCCGCTACCTCCCGGCGGGCCAGGGCATGGACGTGGGCGGCGACTGGTACGACATCATCCCGCTCTCGGGCGGCCAGGTGGCCCTGGTCGTCGGCGACGTCATGGGCCACGGCCTCCCGGAGGCAGCCACCATGGGCCGCCTGCGCACGGCCGTCCACACCCTGGCCGACCTCGAACTGCCGCCCGACGAGATCATGAGCCACCTCAACGACATCGTCGGCGCCATGGGCGAGGAGTCGTACGTGACATGCCTGTACGCGTTGTACGACTCCACGACCCGCGTCTGCTCCATATCCAGGGCGGGCCACCCGCCCCCGGCCCTGTTGCACCCGGACGGCACGGTGACGTTCCCGCACCTGTCGGCCGACCCACCCCTGGGCGCGGCGGAACCCCCTTTCGAGACGACAGAGATCCCGGTCCCCGAGGGCAGTCTGCTGGTCCTCTACACCGACGGCCTGGTGGAGTCGTCGAAGCGCGAGATGGACGAGGGCATGGCCGCGCTCGCGGACGTCCTGCGCACCTCACACGCCGACGGCACGGCGGCCGACCTGGAGCACCTCTGCGAGCGGATCACCTCCACCCTGCTCCCCTCCCACCACCAGGCGGCCGACGACGCCGCCTTCCTCCTGGCCCGCCTCCACGCACTGCCCACCTCCCGCATCGCCTCCTGGCCCCTCCCCGACGACCCCAGAGCAGCGGGACAGGCCCGCGCCCTGATCCGCGACCAGCTCGCGGCCTGGGACCTCGACGCCCTGACCCCCACGACCGAGTTGCTGGCGAGCGAGCTCGTCGGGAACGTCATCCGGCATGCGAGGGGGCCTCTGCGTCTCCGTCTGCTTCATGGCGCCGACCTGATCTGCGAGGTCTTCGACGGCAGCCTGACGATGCCGCGCATACGCCGGGCGACGGAGACGGACGAGGGGGGCCGGGGACTTCAGCTGGTCACGGCACTGTCGCAGCGGTGGGGGACGCGGTACACACCGACGGGCAAGTGCATCTGGACGGAACAGGCCCTGCAGACGCCGGAGACGGTGCGGCAGGGGGCGGGGGCGGATGCGGAGTCGGCCGGCCCGCTGGAGCGGATGTTCCTGACCGTGGCCGGTCTGGGCGATGACTTCGACGGGAATCTGGACGCGCTGGCGTTCGGGGACCAGGAGTTGTGAGGGCGGGGTTGTAGGGGGCGGGGCTACAGGCGGGCGGGCAGGCAGGCGGGGTTGCGGGTACGGGTTACGGGCCGAGGTGCGTGTCCGGTCCGGCCGTACGCCTGTGAACCAGCTCCCTGATCTCCTCCGGCAGTGCCTCGGCGGCCGACAGGCGCGGGAGCAGGTCCGGTTCGAGTGTCATCGCACGAAAGCTGAGGGCGACCGTCACGTCGTGAGCGGGCCGGTGGACGATCTCGACCGGGTCACCGGCACGGATGTCACCGGGCTCGATCACCCGCAGATAGGCCCCCGGCACGGCGGCCCGCGTGAACTGCTTGATCCAGCCGTCCCGGTCCAGCCACCCCTGGAACGTCGCGCACGGGATCCGCGCGCACGACACCTCCAGCACCACGTCGGCCCCGACGCGCCAACGCTCCCCGATCAGCGCGCCGTTGACGCCGAGCCCCAGCGTCGTGAGGTTCTCCCCGAAGACACCGTTGGCCAGCGGCCGACCCAGCTCGGCCTCCCACCCGTCGAGGTCCTCACGGCTCCGGTGCCCTTGGGATGCCCGTCGCGCTGAGCTTCTTCCAGGCGTTGGGCCGAGGCTTGCCGACATTGACGGACAACAGCTTCATGCGGACGACGGTACGGTCCTGCCGCAGCCGGCGGCGACACGCTTTCCCCGACCCTCACCGCCGTACACCCTCGGAGATCTTCACCGCCGTACGCCCCCGGAAACGCCAGAGGCCCCGGATCTCTCCGGGGCCTCTGACCTATGTGCACTCGGCAGGATTCGAACCTGCAACCTTCTGATCCGTAGTCAGATGCTCTATCCGTTAAGCTACGAGTGCTTGTTCTGTTTTCCCTCCGCTCCCGGCCCTTCCGGCCCGCTCGCGGCGACAGGAAGAACATTACATGACCGGCGCCGCCATGTGAAATCCGTTTGCCATACCCCTTGTGACCTGCAGAAATGGCCCTGGGAGGCGGAACGCCAGGGGCCTGGAAACGACGAAGCCCCGGTCCAGTGGACCGGGGCTTCGTGATCGAGCGCGGAGGCGGAGGGATTTGAACCCTCGATGGGCTTTAAGGCCCAAACCGCATTAGCAGTGCGGCGCCATAGACCGGACTAGGCGACGCCTCCAGCACAGCCGCTCGCGCGAGCGCGATTGGTGCGTGCAGATGATGACACAGTCGAGCGGGGTGTCACCAATCGACGTCCACGGTACTAGGCAGGGAGGCCACAGGGCAAAGCCCTTCCCGGCGTGCTGCGCGCGGCGCAACGTCGGGGGGCCTGGCGGCGTTGGTCAGGTCATGTTGCAGGTCAATCGTTCCGCCTCGGCCGGGCGCCTGCGGCGGCTCCTCTTCGTCGCCGCCGGATCCCTCGTCGCCGTCGGCTCCACCTCCGTCGCGCCCGCCTCCGCGTCCGCCCAGGCCACGCCCCTCCCTTTCCCCCTGACGCTCCCGTCCAGCCACGGCCCCGGCCGCTCCGGCGACCACCTCACCATCACCGTCCGCGAGGCCGGCGACGCTGCGGACGGGACCTACGAGCTGTACTGCCACCCCGGCGGTGGCGACCACCCCGACGCCGCCGATGCCTGCGCCGCGCTCGATCGCGGCACCCGGTGGGGCAAGGACGCCTTCGCTCCCGTACCGGACGGCAGCTTCTGCACCATGCAGTACGGCGGGCCGGCCACCGCTCATGTCACCGGGACCTGGGCCGGGCGTCCCGTCGACGCCAGGTACGACCGCAGTGACGGGTGCCAGATCGGCCGGTGGGACCGGCTCGTGCCCGTTCTTCCCGATCTGCGGCCGCAGGGGCGGCCGTAGGCCGGAGGACGGCCGTGGCAGGAGGGGCGATCGAGGCTGGCGGGGCGGTCGTATGCCGGAGCGGTTGTCGTGTAGTGAGGTCCTGTGCCGGAGGGGCGGTCGTGGTGTGACCGGTCCCGGCCCCCCCGTCGCCCTCCCTCGCGGGAGCGTGAAGCAGGGGCTCCGGTACGTCGGCCGTACAGCTTTCGTACAGGCTTTCCAAGGGGGAAGCAGCGGCTCCGTAAATGTCCCGCGAAGGTCTCGCGAAGCCGGAAGGGTGCTGGAAGGAAGCGGGCAGGACCGCGGGCAGGACTTCCGCACAGGCGGTCATACGTTCTGGGTCACTTCGTCGTGCGACCTCGCTCTCATCCGGCGTCGCGAGCGCAACCCCAGCCCTTAGACTCCCTCGCGTGACACGCTGCGGGCCGGTTGGCAAGATGGCCCGAGCGGTCGGCAAGGTGCGGTAACAGGGAGGAAGCGTCTCGTGAGCAGCAGGCCATCCCGAGGCGCTGCTCGCCTCGCAGCCATACTCGACGCGCTTCCCGATGCGTTGCTGCTGGTCAACGCCAATGGGACCGTCGTCAACGCCAACACCATCGCCCTGGAGACCTTCGAGGCGCCGGGGACTGCTCTGGTCGGGCGCGGGCTGCTCGATCTGCTGCCGCACTTCGACTCCAAGCTCATCCCCGGGTCCATGCGGCGGCCCGACCACATGGACCCGCAGGGGCGGACCAAGCCGACCCGGATGATGGCCCGGCGGACGGACGGGACGGAGTTCCCGGTCGAGGTCACGTCCGCGAATCTCGAGAACGGGCAGCAGGCCTACGACGGGTACGGGTACAGCGGTGACGAGCTGCTCATGCTCGTCGTCCGGGATCTGACCGGGACCGTCGACACCGAGGCCGAACTGGCGCGTTCGCAGCGGCAGACCGAGATGATTCTCCGGGCGGCCTCGGAAGGGGTCGTCGGGACCGACACCGACGGGCGGATCGTGCTCGTCAACCCGGCCGCCGCTCAGATACTGGGTTATCGGGCCAGTGATCTCGGCGGGCGAGAGCTGCACACGCTCATGCTGCACTCCCGTGCCGACGGGTCCCCCTTCCCGTACGAGGAGTCTCCGCTCGCCGACACCCTGCGCTCCGGGCGCAAGCACCGGGTCCGCGGTCAGGTGCTGTGGTCCAAGGGCGGGGACAAGGTGTCCGTCGACCTGACGACCGCGCCCGTGCGCGACGGCGACCAGCTCGTCGGCGCCGTGATGACCTTCACCGACCGGCGGCCCTACGACACCCTCGCCGAGGAGAAGGCCGCCGCGGAGCAGCGGCACGAGGAGGAGCTGGAGCGGCTCGCCGAGGAGCACGCCTCCGAGCTGACCGCCCTGCGGCAGAAGCACGTGGCCGAGGTCGAGGAGCTGCAGGAGCGGCACCAGGAGGAACTCGCCGCCGGTGAGGAGCGGTACGCCGCGCTCGGGGAGCGGGAGAAGGACCGGTACGAGGCGCTCGCGGGCCGGCACGAGCAGTTGCTGACGCTGCTCGGGCGCTCGCTGCGCGGGCCGCTCGACGAGCTTCGCCGTGAGCTGGCGGCGCTCGCCGCGGACGACGCCGGGCAGTTGTGGCCCGAGGCCAATCAGGTGCTGCACCACCTGTCCGCCGGATACTCACGGATCACCACGCTGATCGACAACGTTCTTGGGTACCAGCGGCTCGATGCCGGGAGTGACGAGGTCTCGCGTACGAAGGTGATGCTGGACGCCGTCGTCGCCGCGGGTGTCGACGGGGCCGTCGAGCTCATCGGACCGGGGCGGGTGCAGTTCGCCGTGCACGCGCCGCCCATCGAGGCCGAGGTCGACCCGCAGCGCCTCGCCACCGCGCTCGCGCACCTCGTGGCGGATGTCGCGGGGGTCGACGCGACCGGCAACTCGCCCGTGTCGGCGGGCGGTTACCTGGACAACACCGTGGTCGTCGCGGCGGCGCAGCGCGGTGAGGTCGTACGGATCGAGGTGCGGGGGCCGTATGCCGGGGGAGACCCGGTGCACGAGCCGATCGTGCGCGGGATCGTGCGGGCTCATGGCGGCGTGCTGCAGACGCACGAGGTGCCCGGGATGAGCGGCAGCGCGTACGTCCTCGAGGTGCCGATCGGGGGTGGGGCCGGGGCCGTTCCCGCCGCCTCCGACCCTGCTACCGCTGAGGCCGGTGACGGGACCGAGGGTGCCGCCGTGGGCGCCGAGCAGAGTGCCGGCGGCGGTCGGCGACGGGCCCGGCGGTCCTCCGTCGACGCCTTCCTGGAGAGCGGCGACGTTCCCGAGGCCGAGGGCGGCGCGGAGGCCGAGGGTGCGGCGCCCACCGGACGGCGGCGCAGGCGCGCGGCCGCCGCGGAACTCCCCCAGGCAACGGAACTTCCCCGGGGAACGGCGCTTCCCCCGGGTGCGGGAGACGGCGGCGGCGAGGTCTCCGGCGGTACGGGACGGCGGCGCGGACGACCGGCCGAGGACGGCGGGGACAGTGTCGCCGAGGGGGCCGTCGTCACCGCCGCCGAGCATGCGGCAGGGACCGCGGCCGTCGGCAGCGGCCTCGGCGGGACCGTACCGCCGCAGGGCGTGCCCGCGCCCAGTGGGCGACGCGCCCGGCGTGACGGCGGGGAGCAGCACGCGCTGCCGCCTGCGTTGCCTGCCGCCGGTGAGGGCGCTCAGCCTCCTTCCGGGGCCGGTACGACCGACTCGGGCGAGGCTCCTCAGCCGACCGGGCGGCGTCGGCGTGCCCTGGCCTCGGCGGCGGAGCGCGGTGCCGCGCAGGCGCAGGAGGCGGGGCCCCGGAAGGTGTTCGCGCTGCCGCCCGCCGAGGCGGACCGGGGTGCCGCTGCCGGGGCGGAGGGGCAGGGCGGCGCCGAGCCGGCTTCGACTCCGGCTGCGGGTACAACTCCGGCTGGGGCTGGGGTGCCTGCGGCTACGGCTGTGTCTCCGGCTTCGCCGATTGCTCCGGGGCAGGCACCGGTTCCGGTTCCGGGGCAGGCACCGGTTCCGGTTCCGGGGCAGGTTCCGGTTCCCGTGCAGGCTCAGCAGCCGCAGGCCCAGGGACCGGGGCAGGCACCGGTTCCGGGGCACGGCGCTCCCGGTGACGTTCTCGTCGACGAGGGCCGGCACGACGCCGTACCGCACGACCAGGCCGAGGACCACACCCCGCCGCAGCCGCATCCGACCAGCGCGCCGACCGGGCGTCGCCGACGGGCCGTGGGTCAGCCAGCGGAGGCTGCGGGGACGCCCGCGCAGGGAGTTCCGGCGCAGAACGTGCAGGGACAGGGCGTTGCGGCACAGGCTGCCGCTGCTCAGGGTGCGCCCGTGCAGGGCGGCGCCGCTGCACCCGTGCAGGGCACTTCGGGGCAGGGCCTTCAGGTGGCCGTGCCCGGGCAGGCGGCTCCGGCTGTCGCAGGCCAGCCGACCTCAGCGCAGCCGGTTCCTGGGCAGCCGGTACCGGGTCAGCCGGTGCCCGGTCAGGTCACGTCCGCGCAGCCGGTTCCGGGCCAGACGCTGCCCGCCGAGGCGACCCCCGGTCAGGGCGTCCCCGCGCAGGGCACGCCGCCGCAGGGCGTACCGGCCCCGCAGCCGTGGCCCGCCGCGGACGCCACCCCCGGCGCCGGGACGGCCGTACCGGCGAACGGCGCTGCCACGCCCGCCGTTCCCCCGCACGCGGCCGACGCTCCCGTACCGCCGATCGGTGCCGCCACCCCCGTACCGCCGACTCCGCAGACACCTCAGCAGGCCCAGCCTCCGCACGCGGCGCAGCCCCAGCCCGCCCCCGGCACCCCGCCTCCGGGCACTCCGCTGCCCTCCGAAGCCGCCGCGGCAGCCCCGGCCCCGCAGCAGCGGGCGGCGCAGCCCCTCCCTGCCGAGGCCGGCGCTCCGGGTGTGCCCGGCGCCCCGGTCGACCCGAACTCGACGCAGGGTCGGGCGATCAGTGTGCGGACGTTGGGGCAGGGGGTGCCGTTCACTCGGCAGGCGGCGCAGGTGCAGCAGCCCGCGCTCCCGCAGCCGCCTCAGTCGTCGGCCACGCCTCCCCCGCACCAGACCGGTGGCGGCGGACGGCGCCGCAAGCTGGGTACGCCGCCCGACCCCGCCGCGCGGGCGTCCGCCCCGGCGGAGCAGACGGCGCGGCCGCATCCGCCGGCCGAGACGCCGGTGCCCGCACAGCCGGTGCAGGCGCAGCCCGTGCCCGCACAGCCGTCGCTCGGCGGCCAGCCCCAGCCGTCGCAGGCCGGGCAGTCGCGGCTGGCGCCGATGACCGAGGGCGCCGGGCGGTCGTACGCCATAGGCGCGCCGGACGAGAACGCCGCCGAGGGACCCGAGCCGTTGGACGGGCCGGGCGGTGCCATCGAGGTCGCCGACACCCCGCGCCCGCAGCCGATGGACGACGAGCTGCCGCCGGAGCCGCTGGACAACCCGCGGCGGCTGCTGGTGTGGCCGGCGCCGGACGTGACGACCCAGCAGGCGCTGAGCGACCGCGGCTACCGGCCGGTGATCGTGCACTCGCGTGAGGAGGTCGACGCGCAGATCGCGGCGTTCCCGGCCGCGCTGTTCGTCGACCCGCTGACCGGGCCGATCACCCGGACCGCGCTGCAGTCGCTGCGGCAGGCCGCCGTCGCGGCCGAGGTGCCGGTGATGGTGACGGCCGGGCTCGGACAGGCCTCGCGGGAGGCGGCGTACGGCGCCGATCCGGCCGTTCTGCTGAAGGCGCTCGCGCCGCGGGACACCGAGCAGCACCCGCCGCGCGTCCTGCTCATCGAGGAGCACGCGGAGATCGCGCTGGCCCTGACGGCGACGCTGGAGCGGCGCGGGATGCAGGTGGCGCGGGCCGCGAGCGACGCCGACGCGGTGACGCTCGCGGGTGACTTCCGGCCGAACCTGGTCGTGATGGACCTGATGCAGGTGCACCGGCGCCGGGCCGGGATCGTCGACTGGCTGCGTGCGAACGGGCAGCTCAACCGCACGCCGCTCGTCGTCTACACCGCCGCCGTCGACCAGGCCGACCTGCCCCGGCTGGCCTCCGGCGAGACGGTCCTGTTCCTCGCCGAGCGGTCCACCAGTGGTGAGGTGCAGGCGCGGATCGTGGATCTGCTGTCACGGATCGGGACCAACTGACCCGGATCGGGGCCAACTGACGCCGAGCGCCCGGGTGACGTACGTCAGCGCGCGATGATTCTGCGCGCCGCCTCCTTGATCGAGGCGCGCAGACGGTCGCGGTCGGGATCCTCGCCGCCCACCAGGATGCGGCTCATCTGCGGCACGACGGTGGCCCAGTTGGCCATCGCGACCAGCAGGAACAGCAGGTCCTGAGCGGGGATCGCGTCGGTGATGACGCCGCGCTCCTGACCGTCCCGGACTGCGGCGACCTTGTGGGCGTAGTGGTCCTGGCGCTCGGTCTCGTCGGGCAGCTCGGTCGTGCCGTACTGAATGCCCTCCCAGTAGAGGAGGCGCAGCAGTTCGGGGTGGGCGGCGTGGTAGTCCATCACCCGGTCGAGCCAGCCCTCGATGTCGTCCGGGTCGACCGGGACGGCCGCCGCCAGGTCGACCATGCAGCGGCCGAGGACCTTGGAGAAGAGCTCCGCCTTGTTGCCGTAGTAGGCGTAGATGAGCTGTTTGTTCGCCTTCGCCTCGGCCGCGATGCGGTCCACGCGGGCGCCCGCGATGCCGTGGCGGGCGAACTCGGCGACCGCCGCGTCGAAGATCCGGGCTCTGGTGGCCTCGGGGTCCCTCACTGCCATGGGTTCAGGGTAGCGGGGCAGGTAACCAACCGTTTGGTTGACACGGAATTCGTGAGAGGCGCAGACTGTTGAGGTATTCCAACCAACCAGTTAGTTGTTAGAGCCGACTCGAAGGAGTGCCTCCGCTCATGCCGTCGACCACCACGGCCCCCCGTCTCCGGGCGTCGGCCCCTCGGACGGAGACGTCCCGCTTCTTCCTCCCCCTCATCGCCCTGTGCTCCGCCGTCACCGCCGCCAACATCTACCTCGCGGCGCCGCTGCTCTCGGTCATCGCGCAGGACTTCGGCACCGCTCCCTCGGCCGTGGCCTGGATCGCCTCGATCGCGCAGTTCGGCTACGCCGCCGGCCTGCTCTTCTTCGCCCCGCTCGGCGACCGCGTGAGCCGGCGTCCGCTGGTCGCCGTGCTGTCGCTGGCCACGACCGCGGCCCTGGCCGTGGGTGCCGCGGCGACGGGGACCACCGCGCTCGCGGCCGCGGTCCTCGTCGCCTCCGCCGCGACCGTCGTCCCTCAGCTCCTGGTCCCGCTCGTCGCCGAACGCGCCCCCGCCGAGCGCCGCGCCCGCCATGTCGCCGCCGTCATCGCCGGGCTCTTCACCGGCATCGTCGCGGCCCGCGTCCTCGGCGGCCTCGCCGGGCAGGCCTTCGGCTGGCGGTGGGTGTTCGTGGGCGCGGCCGTCCTCACCGCCGTCCTCGGCCTGCTGACCGCCGCTGTCCTGCCTGCCGAACGCCCCCGCCGCACCGGCGGCCTCGGTGGTCTCTTCTCGGGCCTCACCGCGATGCCGGGTCTGGTACGCCGCTCCCCCGACCTGTGGCGCGCTTGCATACGGCAGGCCGGGATGTACGGCGCCTGGAGCGCCCTGTGGACCTCGCTGGCCCTGCTGCTGACAGGTGAGCCGTACGCCCTCTCGACCGCGACCGCCGGGCTCTTCGGCCTCTTCGGACTGGCGGCGAGTGTCGTTGCCCCGCTCGCGGGCGGCCTGGTCGACCGCTTCGGCGCCGCCAGGGTCGTACGGTCCGCGTATCTGCTCGCCGCCGTATCCGTGCCGCTGTTCTGGCTGGGCGGACGGGTGTTGGTCGCGCTCTTCGTGGCCGCGGTCGCCATCCACGCCGCGCTGGTCGCGTCTCACGTGGCCAACCAGACGCTGGCCCTGACCACCACGTCCGCGCCCGCGACCGCCAACAGCGCCTACGTCGTCGCCGGCTTCGCGGGCGGCGCCACCGCGTCCGCCCTGGCGGGCTTCGCCTTCGGGCAGTGGGGGTGGGGCGGAGTGTGTGCGGTGGCGGGGGTCTGGCTGGTGGTGGGATGGGGGGTGACTGCGGGGCGGCGGTGACGATGTCGTACGACGGTGACGGTGCCGGGCGGCAGTGAGTCCTACGGCGGTGAAGGCGCTGTTCCTCGGTGGGCGTACGGCCGGGAAGGCGCCGTACCGCAGTGAAGTACTCGGCGGCCGGGACGAACCCACCTCGTCCCGGCCGCCGTATGCGTGTCAGAGCTGGGTGACGTCCAGGTCGCCCTCGGCGTACTGCCTGCGCAGCACCTTCTTGTCGAACTTGCCGACGCTCGTCTTCGGCACCGCCGGGATGACCGACCAGCGCTCCGGGAGCTGCCACCTGGCGATCTTGCCCTCGTCGGCGAGGAAGGCGCGCAGGTTCTCGAAGTCGGCGGTGGCGCCCTCCTTCAGGACGACCGTGGCCAGCGGGCGCTCGCCCCACTTCTCGTCGGGGACGGCGACGACGGCGGCCTCGGCGACGTCCGGGTGGGACATCAGCGCGTTCTCCAGCTCGACCGAGGAGATCCACTCGCCGCCGGACTTGATGACGTCCTTGGCGCGGTCGGTGAGGGTGAGGAAGCCGTCGGCGGAGATGGTGCCGACGTCGCCGGTCTTCAGCCAGCCGTCCTCGCTGAACTTGTCGGCGGGGCGCAGGGGTTCGCTGTCGGGGCCGTTGTAGTAGGCACCGGCGATCCAGGGGCCGCGCACCTCCAGCTCACCGGCCGACTCGCCGTCCCAGGGGAGGCGCTCGCCGCCGGGACCGGTGAGGCGGGCCTCGACGGAAGCGGGGAAGCGGCCTTGGGTGAGGCGGTACGCGAACTCCTCCTCCGTACCGACCGCGTGGGCCGGCGGACGGGCGATCGTGCCGAGCGGCGAGGTCTCCGTCATGCCCCAGGCGTGGCAGACCCGCATGCCCAGCTTGTCGAACGCCTGCATGAGCGAGGGCGGACAGGCCGAGCCGCCGATCGTGACCTGGCCGAGGGTGGAGACGTCCCGGGGCTTGGCGGTGAGCTCGGCGAGCAGGCCCTGCCAGATGGTGGGCACGGCGGCCGCGTGGGTCGGCTTCTCACTCTCGATCATCTCGGCGAGGGGCGCGGGCTGCAGGAAGCGGTCCGGCATCAGCATGTTGACGCCGGTCATGAAGGTCGCGTGCGGCAGGCCCCAGGCGTTGACATGGAACTGCGGGACCACGACGAGCGAGGTGTCCTCGTCGGTCAGACCCATCGACTGGGTCATGTTCACCTGCATGGAGTGCAAGTAGATCGAACGGTGGGAGTAGACGACGCCCTTCGGGTCGCCCGTGGTGCCGGAGGTGTAACACATGGAGGCGGCCTGCCGCTCGTCCAGCTCCGGCCAGTCGTACGTCGTCGGCTTGCCGGCGATCAGTTCCTCGTACTCGTGCACCTGGACGGAGGCGTCCGCGAGCAGGGAACGGTCACCCGGGCCCGACACCACCACGTGCTCGACCGTCTTGAGGTGCGGGAGCAGCGGGGCGAGCAGGGGGAGGAGGGAACCGTTGGCGATGACGACCCGGTCGGCCGCGTGGTTCACGATCCAGGCCAGCTGCTCGGCCGGGAGGCGGAGGTTGAGGGTGTGGAGGACCGCGCCCATGGAGGGGATGGCGAAGTAGGCCTCGACGTGCTCGGCGTTGTTCCACATCAGGGTCGCGACCCGCTCGTCGCCGGCCACGCCCAGGTCCTCGCGCAGGGCATGCGCCAGCTGGGCCGCACGGGCACCGACCTCGGCGAAGGAACGGCGGTGCGGCTCGGCCTCGCCGGTCCAGGTGGTGACCTGCGATGTGCCGTGGATCGTCGACCCATGGGTCAGGATCCTCGAGATCAGCAGCGGTACGTCCTGCATGGTGCTCAGCACGGCATCCTCCCGGGGCGACATTGCCTACGCGGTGGTCTGGGTTGCGCTGATTCTGCTCACATACCGCGCGGTATGTCACTAGGGGCCGCTGATCGATCAGGTCACGTTGACAAACCGGCCCGGGGGCGGCACCCCAGCCGACGGCGCCGCAGGTACCGGATGCCTGTCGAAGTGCCTATCGAACGAGGCCCAGCTCAGGATCCTCACGCAGCTTGCCCAGCGCACGCGACACCGCCGACTTCACCGTGCCCACGGACACCCCGAGGACCTCGGCCGTCTGAACCTCGCTGAGGTCCTCGTAGTACCGCAGGACGACCATCGCCCGCTGCCGCGCCGGCAGCCGCATGATCGCGCGCCACATGGCGTCGTGCAGCGCCTGCTTCTCCGCGGGGTCGTCGTCGTGGCCGGGCAGGGGCTCCGGCTCGGGCAGCTCGTCGCAGGCGAACTCGTCGACCTTGCGCTTGCGCCACTGTGACGTCCGCGTGTTCAGCAGCGCCCTGCGCACATAGCCGTCCAGCGCGCGATGGTCCTCGATGCGCTCCCAGGCGACGTAGGTCTTGGTGAGCGCGGTCTGCAGCAGGTCCTCCGCGTCGCTCGGGTTCGCGGTCAGCGACCGGGCGGTACGCAGCAGCACGGGCTGGCGGGCCCGCACGTACGACGTGAAGGAGGGGTACGTCGCGTTCGGAAAAGCCCGCGGCGCGGCGTCGGAGGCGCTGGTGCAGACGGGTGTGGTCATGGCTCCACGCTATGAGCGGCCCCTGCTTCAGCGGATCGGCCGCAGGTGCCGAAGCAGCGTCCGCCTCAGGTTGTAGGGGTGGGGCTGACTCCACCTCCTGAAGGTGGACGAGCGGGGGACGCATACTGCGGGATTACCCCTGGGGGTCGTACGTCGGCCGCAGGCCGGGGCGTCCGTGGGCAGCGGGCGACCGGGGGCAGCGGCCAGCCGCGGGCACAGAGGCTCTGTGGGCAGCGAGGCTCTGTGGGCAGCGAGGCTCTGTGGGCAGCGAGGCTCTGTGGGCAGCGGGCATCCGTGCGCACCGAGGCTCTGTGGGCAGCGGGCATCCGTGCGCACCGGGCAGCCGTGGGCAGCGGGGCGGGACGTCGACCGACGGCTGCGCCTCCCTCTGCCGCGCGGAGCGGAGGGCGTCGGCGGACGGCAGGCGGTGAGCCTCGGCGGGTGGCAGGACGGCAGGACGGCAGGCGGTAAGCCTCGGCGGACGCCAGGCGGCATCCGTCGGCGACAGAACAGCGGCATCCGACGGGCAGCATGCCGACGGCACCCGTCGGCGGGCTGCGGCATCCTCCGCGCACCGGCGGGTCGGCCGGTCACGTGTCGGTGGCGAGGACCAGGCCCGACGTCGGCACGCCCGTACCGGCCGTCACCAGCACCCGTTCCGCCGCGGGTATCTGGTTCACGGACGTCCCCCGTACCTGCCTCACCCCTTCCGCGATGCCGTTCATCCCGTGCAGATACGCCTCCCCGAGCTGCCCCCCGTGCGTGTTGAGCGGCAGCCGCTCCTCGGCCACGAAGTCCCCGGCCTCCCCCTTTCCGCAGAACCCGAACTCCTCCAGCTGCATCAGCACGAAAGGCGTGAAGTGGTCGTACAGGATCCCCACGTCGATCTCCCCCGGCCCCAGCCCCGCCGTCCGCCACAACTGCCGTGCCACCACGCCCATCTCCGGCAGGCCGGTGAGGTCGTCCCGGTAGAAGCTCGTCATCTGCTCCTGGCCCCGGCCGGCGCCCTGGGCCGCCGCCGCTATGACGGCCGGCGGGTGCGGCAGGTCCCTGGCCCGGTCGACGGAGGTGACGACGAGCGCCTGGCCGCCGTCCGTCTCCTGGCAGCAGTCCAGCAGCCGCAGCGGCTCGACGATCCAGCGCGAGGCCGCGTGGTCGGCGAGAGTGATGGGTCTGCCGTGGAAGTACGCGGCCGGGTTGGTCGCCGCGTGCTTGCGGTCCGTCACCGCCACATGCCCGAACACCTCCGGCGTCAGTCCGTATGTGTGCAGATACCGCTGGGCCGCCATCGCCACCCACGATGCCGGCGTGAGCAGCCCGAACGGCAGCGACCAGCCGAGCGCCACGCCCTCCGCCGACGGCTCCCGGTGCTGCACTCCCGAGCCGAAGCGCCGCCCCGACCGTTCGTTGAACGCCCGATAGCAGACCACCACCTCCGCGACCCCCGTCGCCACGGCGAGCGCCGCCTGCTGCACGGTCGCGCAGGCCGCGCCGCCGCCGTAGTGGACGCGGGAGAAGAAGGACAGCTCGCCCATCCCGCAGGCCTGGGCCACGGTGATCTCCGGGCTGGTGTCCATCGTGAACGTCACCATCCCGTCCACGTCCCCCGGTGTGAGCCCGGCGTCGTCCAGCGCGGCCCGCACCGCCTCCACGGCCAGCCGAAGCTCACTGCGCCCCGAGTCCTTGGAGAACTCGGTGGCCCCGACACCGACGATCGCCGCCCGCCCGGCCAGGGCGTCCCGCGTGTGCACGCTCATGCCGGCCCCTCCGCCGCCGCAGTGCCGGTGCCCTCCGGGAGCCCGGTGACCGCCGACCCCGCCGACCCCGCCGACCTGGTGATCGCCGGCCCCGCCGGCACGGTGACCGTCACCGTGCCGGTCACATGTCTGCCGAGGCCGTTCGCGCCGACCACGCGGACCCTCGCCGTGTCACCGTCGACGTCCTCGACCGTGCCCGTCAACACCATGGTGTCGCCGGGGTGGTTGGGCGCCCCGAGCCGTATGGCCACCCTGCGCAGTACGGCCGTCGGTCCGAAGTGGTCGGTGATGTAGCGGCCGACCAGGCCGTTCGTCGTCAGGATGTTCATGAAGATGTCGGGGGACCCCTTCTCGCGGGCCAACTCCGGGTCGTGGTGCACGTCCTGGTAGTCGCGTGAGGCGATGGCCCCGGCGACGATCAGCGTGCGGGTGATCGGAATCTCCAGCGGGGGCAGTTCGTCACCGGCGTTCACGCGACCTCCTCCCGCACACGGAAGACCGGCAGCACCAACTCGTCGTCGTACACCTGGAATTCGAGCCGTACGGGCATGCCGATCCGCACCTTGTCGTACGGCACGCCCACGACGTTGCTGATCATCCGCACTCCCTCCGTCAGCTCGATCAGCACGACCGCGTAAGGGCCCGCCGTGTCAGCGGCATGGTCGGGTGCCGTGAACGCGGGGAAGGGCGGGTGGTGCATCACGACGTACGAATAGACCGTCCCCTCGCCGCTCGCCTCGACCGTGTCCCAGTCCAGGCCGCCGCAGGCGTTGCAGCCGGGCAGCCAGGGGTGGCGCAGCGTGCCGCAGTCGGTGCAGCGCTGGATGAGCAGGCTGCGTCGCCGGACGCCCTCCCAGAAGCCGGCGTTGTCGCGGTTGACGACGGGGCGGGGGCGCTGGGGCTTTTGCTGCCGGTCCGGCTGCTCTGCCCGGCGTATGGGCGCGTACTTGAGGATGCGGAAGCGGTGGGTGCCGGCGAGGTCGGCGCCGACGTGGATGTCCATGCGGGTCGTGACGAAGTACCCCGTGCCGAGCTTGGTCGTCTTCTTCTCCGACACCGACTCGATCACCGAGTCGAAGGTGATCTCGTCCCCGGGCCGCAGGGGCCGTAGGTACTCCTGCTCGCAGTCGGTGGCGACGACCGAGGTGTAGCCCGCCTCGTCAAGCAGGCCGAGCAGCTCGTCGTACGCGTGCGCTCGTCCCGTATGGCCGGAGAGGCCGCCCATGGTCCACGCCTGGAGCATGGTGGGTGGTGCTGTGGCGTCCGGTCCCGAGTACGCCGGGTTGGTGTCGCCCATCGCCTCGCACCAGTGCCGGATCATGGGCGCGTTGACGGGGTCCTTGCCCGCGCGGGCGACCGCGGCCGGTTCGCCCTCGTAGGCCTTCAGTCGCGTCTCGAGCGTGTCGCCCGTCGCCATCTCGTGGCTCGCTCCCGGCTCGTGGCTCATCGTCGCCCCCTCGTCCTCACCGGCCTCGTCGCCCCACGGCGCATCGCACTGACACTTCTGGTACACCGCAGCCGCCGATCCGGTTCCCACTCGTCTCCCACGACTTTTCGGGAACGTTCCGGAGCGCGGCGGCCGGCGAGGCCCACGAAGGTTTCTGACTGTCCGTCAGATACGGCTCACTGTCAAGGTCGCCGAGAGGCCCTCGGCACGCCGCCTGCGGCAGCACCAAAACACCGCCCGCCTAGGGCAAAGCGCCTGCGCCGCAGCACAAAACGCCTGCGCGGCGGCACCGAAGTACCGCCGCGCAGGCGCGTTACACCCCACAAGCACACCCGAGACACATCCGAGGGGGCCGATGCGTGAGCACCGGGGCACCGGCCCCCTCAGCTCACCACCAGAGCGGCGTGAAGTTGACGGCCGCGTTGTCGTTGCCCTGGTTGACGGCCGTGAACGCGGAGCCGTTGACGTGGGCGGTGTTGCTCTGGTTCGAGGCGCCGGAGCCGGTCGCCTGCTGCTGAGTGGTGGACGCGGTGCCGTAGTTGTCGCCGCCGACCCCGCTGCCCACGAGGCCCTGGGCGGTGTTCGTGACAGCCGCACTGGATCCGTCGTCCGCGATGGCGCCGTTGTCCGCCGCGGCGACGCCGGCGAACAGAGCGGCGGCGAGCGGGAGGGCGGAGACGGCTGCGATGACGCGGGCGGTACGGATGCTTGCCATGTTGTTCCTCCAGAACAGGTGCGCCCAGGCTCCCCAGCCGGACGCATAGGTAGTGCATGAAGTACTGCTCGCTCCAAGGCAGTTGGCCGACGGCCCCGGAGTCCTGCACGACGTCGCGAGATCAGAGTTGCCCACCGAATCCCCGGCGAACCACCCCGGAAGCCTCTATTCGCCCTCAAGCGTGATGACAAGTCGATAAACCCCTTTCACCACTTCCATTGACGAGTCGGGACAGTACGGGCAGCTCTGCCCCAAGTCCCCCAAGCGGTGAAGCGTTCCTGCTCACTTCCGGCCAATCCCTGCCGACCGGCGCGTCGCCCGGCGGAGCGCACCCATTTCCCCTTTCTTTTTTCGAACACTCGTACGAACATAGAGGTATGGCCACCACCGACCGGCAGGCCACGACGCTGGCCCTCGCACACGCCCTGTCAGCCGCCGAACGCGGACTGGCCGTCATCCCCCTGTCCCGGACGAAGCTCCCGGCCCTGCGCTCCCCGCACCGCGACGACCCCGATCCCGCGCCCTGCCACGGCGAGTGCGGCCGCTTCGGGCACGGCGTCTACGACGCCTCCACCGACCCCGCCCGTATCCGCGAACTCTTCGCGGCCGCCCCCTGGGCAACGGGCTACGGCATCGCATGCGGCCTGCCGCCCCACCATCTGATCGGCATCGACCTCGACACCAAGTCCGGTACGGACTCCTCGGCCGCCCTGCGCGAACTGGCGCTGCGCCACCTGTTCACGATTCCGCCCACGGTGGTCGTCCTGACCCCGAGCGGCGGCCGCCACCTCTGGCTGACCGGCCCGCCCGACGTCGTGGTCCCCAACTCTGCGGGCCGCCTCGCGCCCGGCATCGACATCCGGGGCGCCGGCGGCTACCTCGTCGGCCCCGGCTCCCGTACCGACCACGGCGTCTACAGCACCGCACCGGGCACCTCCCACATCGCCCCCGCGCCCTGCCCGCGCGCCCTCCTGCGCCTTCTGCTCCCTCCACCCCGCACGCACCACCCCACGCCCCCGGCGACCGGCGGCCACGGCCAGGGACTCGTCCAGTTCGTGCTCGCCGCCCACGAAGGCCAGCGCAACACCCGCCTGTTCTGGGCGGCCTGCCGCGCCTACGAGGACGGCATCGGCCCCGCCCTCGTCGAGCCCCTCGTCGAGGCGGCCCTCAACACAGGCCTGACCGAACGCGAGGCCCGGGCCACGATCGGGTCGGCGGCGCGGATGACGGGGCACCGGCTCTGAACGGGCGCCGGCGCCCGACAGGTCTTCGCACTTCACGTGGCCTTTGCACGTCACGTGGCCTTTGCACGTCACGCGGCCTTGAAATTCACGGGAGCTCGATGCACCACCGCCCTAGAGTGCCGACCATGTCGCTGACCCGCGTCGTCCTCACGTCCGGCCGCTCCCTCGACCTCTCCGAGCTGCGGCTCTCCTCGACGTACGGCGGAATGCTGGAGGGCTACCCGTGCAGGCTGGTCAACGACATGAAGATCAAGGGCCTGGTCCGCGCGGCCGAGCAGGACCACCCTTCCACTCCGGTACACCTCGTCCCGCCGCCGCGCGAGTATCCCGACCAGTACGCGGGTGCCTTCGGCCCGGTCGAGGTGCTGCCCTCGGTGGCCTGCGTCGGCGCCTTCCGCTCCACGGCCCTCGACCGCGACCACGACCCGGTCCTCTACCGCTCCGCCCTCACGATCATCTGGTTCCAGCCCACCCCGCACGTGCCGTCCGGCTGTGATGCGGAGGAGGCGCTGCGGGAGGTTCCCTGGGAGGAGCTGGCGCGGGACTACGAGCTGTAGCGGCACTCCGAGCTCCGGGCGGCCGTAGCGGCGAAAAACGGCTTGTCCCGGAGGGGAGCCCGTATGCCAGGGTCGGCCGATGGGCGTTTCCCGACCTGAGCTGATGCGGTGGCAGTTCGATGTCACCTGGGCGTTGTTCGAGTACCACCTCGACCGGCTTCGGCCCGAGGATTTCCTGTGGGAACCGGCGCCGCACTGCTGGACGGTACGGCAGGCCGCCGACGGCACCTGGGTCCAGGACTGGGCGGAGACCGAGCCCGATCCGGTGCCCGTGCCGACGATCGCCTGGCTGAGCTGGCACATCGGCTGGTGGTGGAGCGTGGCCACCGACCATCTGCGGGGCCGCCCGCCACGGGATCGGACCGACGTCACCTGGCCCGGTGACGGGAAGGCGACCGTCACCTGGCTGCGCGACCTGCGCGCCGACTGGCTGGCGGCTCTGGACCGGCTCGACGACACGGACCTGGACGCCACGGCGCCGTTCCCCTGGCCGAACGACCCGCAGTACACCGTCGCCCACATGATCGGCTGGGTGAACGCCGAGCTGATGAAGAACGCCGCGGAGATCGGGCAGGTGCGGCTGCTGCGGGCTCAGGAGCCGGGGCGCTGAGACGTCGCCGCCGTCGCAGTGCGAAAGGGGGTTGGGGGCACCTGCGCACGACCGGGTCGACGGGTGTCTCTCAGCGAGATGTCCGGCCAGGCGATTGGTACCAAAATGAGCGTTATCTGATATTCACGCTGGATCGGAGACGCCATGAAGGACCTCAAGCTCGAGCAGAAGCGCTCGCTGTCACGCCTTGAGGCCGCTGATCAGCTGGAGGCGCTCGCGGCAGCGCTCAGGCAGGGCGGGGACGCCGAACTGGAAATCGACCCCTGGAAGCTGAGCTTGCGGATCCCTGCCGACCTTCGCAGCGAAATCGAGCTCGAAGTCAGTGACGGGGAGATCGAGCTGGAGATCGAGTTCACGTGGCCGACCGGAACGGCCGCCCAGGCAGCCTCCTCCGAGGCGGCGGCAGACGCGGAGCCGGCCGCGGACAGGCGGAAGAGATCGTCTGCCGGTCCCGGGCGAACCCGCAGCAGCGGCGGAAGAACCGCCAAGCGCACTGCCTCGAAGAAGTCGTGAGCCCCACCTGGGCCCGGCGCCACGAGCTCCGCAGCGCGCGAACCGATCCGGCAACGCACCGCCTTGGGACTGCGAGAAGGGGCGCCCGGACATCCGGGCGCCCCTTCTCACCTGCGCTTACATCGCCTGACAAGCGGTGGGTGTGGGATTTGAACCCACGGTGACTCGCGCCACGACGGTTTTCAAGACCGTTCCCTTAGGCCGCTCGGGCAACCCACCTTCGCCCCGGCCCACCAGGGGCGGAGCGGGTACAGCGTACCGGCACCGCGCGTTGCGCGGGTTTCGTGGGCCCGATGGGCGGCGATGGCCCCCTGGCGTCACGCCTTGTCGGTCAGGCGGACGCCGTTGACGGCAGTGTCGAAGTCCGGGCGGTACTCGTGCCATTGCGCGTCCGGGGCGGAGAGGTAGATCACGTACTGGGTGCCGTCGGCGCTCGCGAAGGCCAGCTCCGCCGCCCGGTACTTGCGTGCTCTGCCGTCGAAGGTGAACTCCCAGTACCCGGCGGGGCGTCCCCGGAAGGTCGTCTCGGCCATCCGCACCCGTTCGTAGTTGCGGTTGTCGCGGGCGGTCTGTTCCTCCTCCGTCTCACGCCAGTGCTGCAGCGGATCGGTGCCCGCGAACTCGATGACGTTGACCCTCAGGCCCACCAGTTCCGACGGGTCGATGTAGGCGACTTCACCCCCCGGCAGCGTGCTCCTGGTCCAGTCGTCCCGGACGGGCACGGAGATGCCGCTGTCCGGCTCCACGAGGCGGTATCCGTCGGGGAGCGGCGGCACGGTGGGGCTGGTGGTCGTGGTCGGCGTGGACGACTCGGACCCGGACGCGCGCGTGCTCGGACGGTCATCCGACCTGCCGTTGAACCACCACACGGCGCCGCCCGCCAGACAGGCAGCGAGGATCACCGCGAGGACCGACCGCACCATCGTGCGACCGCGGTTGCCGCCGCTCCCACGGCCGGCGGGCGCCAGGTCGTCGACACGGTCCGGCCGTGTGGGTGGATCGAGACGCGCGGTTCGTGTGCCGGTCAGGTCGCCCAGGCGTCGTTCGACCTCGTGTACGTCCATGCGCTGACCGGGATCCTTGACGAGCAGGCCCTCGATCACCGGGGTCAGGTCCCCGGCGTTGCGCGGTGGGTCGTACGGGTCCGTTGCGATGGCGTACGCGGTTTCGATGGGCGTGTGTCGGCGGAACGGGTCCCGTCCCTCGACCGCCTGGTACAGCGTCGCCCCCAGGGCCCACAGGTCACTGGCGGGGCCGGTCTCGGGATGTGCGCCCTTGAGGCGTTCGGGCGCCAGATAGCCGATGGAGCCGATCAGCTCGCCGGGCTTGGTCAGCGAGGACGTTCCCGACTCCAGGGCGATCCCGAAGTCGGTGAGGACGATCCGCCCGTCGTCGCCGAGCAGGACGTTGGCGGGTTTGACGTCCCGGTGCAGGACCCCGGCGTCGTGGGCGGCGCGCAGGGCCGCGGTCATGGCCCGGCCGATCCGGGCGGCTTCCTCGAGGGGCAGCGCACCCCGGCGCTTCAGTACGTCGCTCAGCGTGACCGAGGGTATGTACTCCATGACGATGCACGGCAGTCCCTCGTCGTCGAGCACGTCGTGCACCACGATCACGTTGGGATGGGTGATCCGCGCGGCGCTGCGGGCCTCGCGGCGGGTGCGCTCGTAGAGCGTGCGGACCTCGTCGTCCTGCAGATGCGGCGGGACGCGCAGCTTCTTCACGGCGACCTGGCGTCCGAGCAGCTTGTCCTCGGCACGCCATACGGTGCCCATGCCGCCGCTGCCCACCCGCTCCACCAGCAGGTACCGGCCGGCGACGAGCCGCCCCAGATCGGTCACCGCGAGACCGTCCCCTTCTCTGCTTCCCATTCGCGGCTCTGCTTCCCATTCGCGAACAGTCGAAATCGAGAAGGCACGATAGCCCATCCGAACGTATGGCCACGGCCGCCGTCCGATCGGCAACTCCCGCCGCGCACCGCGCACTCCGCGCCCTGACGAACAGCTCCCTGGCCGCCCGCCCGCGCCGTCGCCCTGGGAACCGACGCGGACTCGGTGAAGAGGCGCCTTCCGGCCAGGAGGACGCGTCTCGTCGCGTCCCGGTTCCCCACCTCTTCCCCGAGGGGCACGCGCGCGTGCCCCTCGGCCATTGGCGGAGCCGGGCCTACGCGCGCGTGCCCGTGGCGTCAGCTGTCGCCGGTGCGGGAGCCCAGGGTCAGGTCGACCGTGTGGGACTTGCCGTCCCGTTCGTAGGTGATCGTGACCTTGTCGCCGGGCTGGTGGGTCCAGATCTCGCCGATCAGGGTGGGGCCGGAGTCGATCACCGTGTCGTCGAGCTTGGTGATGACGTCGCCGGGCTTGAGGCCGGCCTTGTCGGCGGGGCCGCCCTGTTCGACCGGGTCGGCGCTGCCGGCGCCCTGGTCGACGATCTTGGCGCCGTCGGAGGTGTCCTCCGTGGAGACGGAGGCGCCGATCTTGGCGTAGACCGGCTCGCCGTTCTTGATCAGCTGCTCGGCGACGTACTTGGCCTGGTTGATCGGGATGGCGAAGCCGAGGCCGATCGAGCCGGACTGGCTGGTGCCGCCCAGGCCGTTGGCGGCGGACTGGATCGCGGAGTTGATGCCGATGACATTGCCCTGGGCGTCCAGCAGCGGGCCGCCGGAGTTGCCCGGGTTGATCGAGGCGTCCGTCTGCAGGGCGCTCATGTACGAGGCGTTGCTGCCGCTGCCGTCGCTGGAGGCCACGGGCCGGTTCTTGGCACTGATGATGCCCGTCGTGACGGTGTTGGACAGGCCGAAGGGCGCGCCGATCGCGATCGTCGAGTCGCCGACCGCCACCTTGTCGGAGTTGCCCAGCGTCAGCGGCTTGAGGCCCGAGGGGGCGTCCTTGAGCTTGATGACCGCCACGTCGTAGCCCTGCGCGTGACCGACGACCTCGGCGTCGTACTTCTTGCCGTCGGGGAAGGTCGCCGTGAGCTTGCCGCCGTCGACCGCGTCGGCCACCACGTGGTTGTTGGTGAGGATGTGGCCCTCGGTGTCGAAGACGAAGCCGGTGCCGGTGCCGCCCTCGCCGCTGCTGCTCTCGGCCTGGATCGTGACGGTGCTGGGCAGCGCCTTGGCGGCCACCCCCGCGACGGTGCCGGGGTCCCGCTTGAACGAGCCGCCGCTGTCGGAGGCGGAGACGGTCGTCGAGGAGGTGTTGTCGTCGTTCTTGGCCAGCGTGTAGCCGAGGCCACCGCCCAGGCCGCCCGCGACCAGCGCGGCGATGAGGACCGCCGCGAGCAGACCACCGCGTCCGCGGCCGGACTTGGGCGCCGGCTGCTGGTACGTGGCACCCCAGCCGGAGCCCGCACCGGCACCGGCACCACCTGCGGCGGCGCCGCTGCCGGCGTACGGCGGCGTGCCGGGCGGCGGCGGGGGCGGCCAGGAGGCGTCGGGGGCCGAGCCCTGGGGGGCGGGCGGCTGAGCTCCGTTCGAGGCAGCCGGGGCGGCGTACGGCTGGGTGCCGTTGGAGCTCGCCGGGGCGCTGTCCGGTACCGGTGGGAGCGGAGCGGTCGGGGCGGCATCGCCCTCGGGCGCCGGACGCTCCTGGGACGCAGGAGCAGCGGGAGCATCCACCGGCACGGGGGGTGCGGACGGGGCCGGGGGTACCGCGGCGCCCTCGTTCTCGGTGCTCACAGCTTCTCTCCTCGATCCACGGCTGTTGTCTTCGGTCGCACGGTCACGCCCGTTCACGCTTGCCAGTACTTGTCGGCGGTCGGTGCGCTTCAGCTGTGCATGCCATTTATGTATGCCGTCAGCTTTTCCCACGGGCCGTCAGAGCACCATAAGCGGTCGCTGTGGGTCCACGGCCAATCCTTATATTGCTCATGTGAGACTAAACGGGCGCAATCCCGGTGCCCCCGGGACTCCTCCGGTCGCACGACTACCCCGGTGCGGTGGCACCATGACGCGGTGACCCACGTACGGCAGCACCGGATCCAAGTCGTCGCCCATCGCGGAGCCTCCGAAGACGCTCCGGAGCACACCCTGGCCGCGTACAAGAAGGCGATCGAGGACGGTGCGGACGCCCTCGAGTGCGATGTGCGCCTCACCGCGGACGGCCATCTGGTGTGCGTCCACGACCGCCGCGTCAACCGTACGTCCAACGGCCGCGGCGCGGTCTCGGCCCTGGAGCTCGCCGAGCTGGCCGCCCTGGACTTCGGCTCCCGGAAGAATCGCGACTCGTGGAAGAACCGGAGCGAGGAGCCCGACTGGGAGTTCCGGCCGGAGGACCCCGAGGACACCTCCGTGCTCACCCTGGAGCGGCTGCTGGAGCTCGTCGCCGACGCGGGGCGCCGGGTGGAGATGGCGATCGAGACCAAGCACCCGACGCGCTGGGCGGGGCAGGTCGAGGAGCGGCTGCTGCTCCTGCTGAAGCGGTTCGGGCTGGACGCGCCCGCCTCGGCCGAGGAGTCCCCGGTGCGCGTCATGAGCTTCTCGGCGCGCTCGCTGCATCGCGTGCGTGCCGCCTCGCCGACCCTGCCGACGGTCTATCTGATGCAGTTCGTCTCACCCAGGCTGCGGGACGGCCGGCTGCCCGCGGGCGTCCACATCGCCGGGCCCTCGATCCGGATCGTGCGCAGCCACCCGGCGTACGTGGAACGCCTGAAGCGGGCCGGGCACCAGGTGCACGTGTGGACGGTGAACGAGCCCCAGGACGTCGACCTCTGCGTCGAGCTGGGCGTCGACGCCATCATCACCAACCGCCCGCGCGCGGTGCTGCACCAGCTCGGCCGCTGACATGCGCGCGTGCTCCGAGCAAGCGCGCACAGGTGAGGGAAACGCGCGCGTGCGCGCGCAAACCGGAGGCCGAAACTTCTGAACCTCACCAATCCCTGCACAACCTATTGACCCTCGAGCCCCATCAGCCTCATTCTCCACTCTCGGCCACACCGTCGAATTCCAGCCATCTCGATTACAGGGAGTGCTCCGGCGCGTTCGGTGCGTATTCGATCGTTGCGAGTGCGTCACCGGACATTGATTGGCCGGTTTCCGGTACAGGCCAATGGGGCATCCACACCGTGGCGTGGGGCAAAGGAGGTCTCGGGGGTGGCGTTGGTGGTGGCACAGGAGGTGCCCACGTCGTCGAGCATGGCCGTACCCCATGGCCCTGCGGGCGTGGGGGAAGCGAGACACCGTATGCGCTCGCAGTTGCGCAGGGGTGGCGTGGCGGAATCGGTCATCGACGATGCCGTACTGATTCTTTCCGAACTCTTGAGCAACGCGTGCAAACACGGTCGGCCGCTGGGCGACGCCCTGTCCGGGGACGGTGACGTCCGGGCCGCATGGCGCGTGGACGCGGGCGGCAGGCTCACGGTGGAGGTGACGGACGGCGGCGGGCCCACCCGCCCTGCTCCGGCCACGCCCTCGGTCACCGCACACGGCGGCCGCGGGCTGAACATCATCACCGCCCTGGCCGACGACTGGGGTGTGCGGGACGACGCCCGCGGGGAGGTCACGGTGTGGGTCGTGGTCCACGGCGACGTTCATGATCCGGACGCCGGGCACCGCCGCGACGACTTCGCTACGCGCGTTGCGGCGCCACCGGTGGGTGCGATATCCGCCCTCGACTTCGCGGACGCCTTCGACGACCTGGATTGAGCGCACGCCCCAATTCCCGGCACGACCCGTGGGTTGTCCACAGGCTCCCGCCGGTCATGGCCTGAACGGCTAGGCTCGCGCCCGTACAGGACGAGCCGTATCCGGGAGACACCCACGATGGCCAAGAAGCGAGCCCAGACCAAGGCCAAGCGCCCGCAGATCAGCGACGGAGCCCGCGCCGCAGGCGCTGATGGGAACTTTCCGGTTGTCGGCGCGCGCGAGCCCTGCCCCTGCGGCAGCGGCCGGCGCTACAAGGCCTGTCACGGCCGGGCCGCCGCGCACGCGGTGACCGAGCTGGTGCAGCGCCCGTTCGAGGGGCTTCCGGGCGAGTGCGACTGGGTGGCCCTGCGCGAGCTGGTTCCCGCCGCCACCGTCGAACTGCCCCTGAAGGGTGGCCTGCCCGAGGGCGTCCCGTCCGTCACCCTCGCCACCGTCCTGCCGATGGCCTGGCCGGCCCTGCGCCGCGACGACGGCTCGGTACTGCTCGGCCTGCAGAACGACACGGCGTCGGGCGACATCAGCCGCGACCTCGCCGACACCCTCCAGCAGGCCCTCGTCGCACAGCCCGGCACCCCGGTCCAGGGCCGCCGCGCCCCGGCCGACGGTCCGCGACTGCAGGATCTGCTCGACCCCGAAGGCGCGTTCGAGCCAGTTGTGCACCCGGGCTTCGAGTTCTGGGTCCCGGACGCGGAGAACGCCACTCCGGAGGTGGCCGCCTCCCTGGAGCGGGCCAACGCCGCGGCGATCCCGACCGTCCGGCTGACCGGCGTGGACGCCGCCTACTGGTGCGAGACCCCGGAGAAGAACCACCTGCGCTGGGTCATGCCGCACCCCGAGGAGCAGCTTCTGGACGCTCTCGCGCGGCTGCACGCTGCGGGCCGGTCGAACCTCGGTGAGGGCACCCGGCTCGTCGGTTCCTTCCGTGCTCACGGCCTCACCGTGCCGGTCTGGGACCTGCCGAGCGAGGTCGGCGCGGAGGACGTGGAGAAGCCGGCGGCCGAGTTCGCCGAGCGCCTCGCCGCGGCCCTGGCCACGGACGCTCCGCTCACCACGGACGAGCGCCGCGCGCGCGGCGGACTGACCAACCGGCAGGTCACGCTCAGCTGATGCGGGCCGCGGAGATCGGGTTCGGCTGACCGACCGTTCAGCCGAACCGGCCGTCGCCGAAAGGTGAATCCGCTCACAACTCCCATGCGGAGCAAGGGAATCCGTGACTGGAAAGCCCGGATCGAATTTGCGAACCGCCGATCTCTTGTTACCGTTCCATTAGCCCGGTTGCTGGTGCATCCCCCGTCGCCAGCAACCGGGTCTTTCCATGTGCGCAGCCCTTTACGGAACGACGTCACGTGTCAACTGCCCGTAGACGCCTGAGAGTTGTCCGGCGAGCCTAAGAGTTGTCCGGCGAGGAGTTGCTCGCGGAGCGCAGCAGCAGCGGACCGTTCGCGGCTCGCGCGGCGAACTCCGCGACCGCCGTGTAGGCGTCCGGGTTCCCCCGCGTGCGCTGCCGGGGCGTCTCGCACGTCCCCGGCTCGTCCTCCACGCCCCCGGCGCAGCGCATCTGCACCGTGCGCCCACCGGGCCCCATGAGGCTCAGTACGGATTCCAGCGCGCCGCCGGTCGCATTGCGGAAGTAGGTGCGCGCCCAGGTGTCCTCGCCCTGGGTGAGGACACAGGTCTGCGCCTCGATGCCCTCAGGGGAAGTGAGCTCGGGGCCGCAGCGGGCGGCGGTGGCGAGGCCGAGGCCGAGCAGCAGCGGGGAGTCGTCGGGCTCGGCGGCGGGCCCTTTGGGGTCGGCGGCGGGGGAGGGACGTACGGAAGGACGCGCGGCCTTGCGCGACGTGTGGCCGAGGGCGCGTTCCTCCTCGGCCACCGGTCCTGCGGACGCCACGGCAAGCGGCAGCGCGACCGCGCCCACCACGACGCCGATGAGGGCGAACAAACGGATGTTTCCTGAGCCTGGACGGCGTGTCTCAGCGTGACGCGGCATATACCGGAAGATAACGACCACGCACACGTGCGCCGTTCCGCGCACGCCGGACACCCCTACAACTCGGGCGCGCTCACACCCGTACGAGTGAGGGCCTCAACCACGGCGTCGACGACGGCCTCCACATCGGGCACCCACGGGGAGGCCGAGCCGGGCAGCGGGGCGCGCTGCCAGCTGATGGTGCCCTGGCCGGTCTCGGAGGGCGGCAGGGCGATGTAGCCGCCCTCGCCGTGGAAGCGGAGGGAGCCGGGGACGAAGTCCTTGGCGTACAACAGCTCGCCGAGCTGCTCCATGGAGTACGGCTTGACCAGGATCGACCAGCGGGCGGGCGAGGCGACGACCGGGCCGAGGCGCATGCCCATGCGGTCGAGTGCGGTGAGGGCGTGCGCGGCCGGCAGGGCGGGGAGGCTGACCGCGCAGGGCGCCTGGCCGCCGGTGGCGAGGATGATCGGGGCCGCGGGCCGGTTGGCCCACCACCAGCGCACCATGCGCTCGTCGGTGGTGGCCGCGAGGAGGCCGGGGTCGAAGGGGTGGGCGCCGGGCACCGTGCACTCCGGGTCGGGGCAGCCGCAGCGGGAGTGCCCCTGCGGGTGCGTCGTCACGCCAGGGAGTACCGGCCAGCGCCATTCCGTCGCGAAGGTCAGGGCCGCGCTGATCAACTCAGGCTTCCCGTCGCTGCGCAGGAGCCTGCGTCGCCTTCCGAGGATCTCGCGCATGAGCGCTCGTTCCTTTCCGTTGCACCGCTGGCAACACCGTGGGCCACATCACACCATGTGTCGATCACTTCACTGTGCGTACCTGTTGGCGCATCACACCCCTGCCATGGGCAAGGGAAACCCCTATGGGCCGAGCGTGGGCTGCTTCCGCGGCAGCCTCGTCCATACTGCGTCTATCAAAAGCATGGGCGTGGCGTGGGGTGGCGAAGTCTGGCGTTTTGCTGTCGCGCGTATTTCTCTTCGCCTCCGCCACGGGAGGATGGGGCACGGTCGTCGGTGGCTAAGACGCCCGGGTCCGTCACCAGGTTCCGGGTGGTCGTCAACCACCCCTGGCCTTCACCGAGTACGTACCCATCACGACCGCTGTGACGCTCCGTGGAGCGAAACCAGTCGACCGCAATACCCCGTTCACTGAGGCAGTTTTAAGCCAACTTTTCCTTTGCGCAAGAGGTCTGCAAGGAGTCCTCCTGTGACCCACGGACACCAGGAATCCCGGCAGGACAATGCTGGACATCCCCTCACGAGTGCGTGTACATGTGGAGACACTGCTAGCGGCGCAGAATGACATGGGGGTTTGCGATGCTTTTGAGCAATACGCACCGGTCGGAAAGCCGGACGCCATGAACGCCCCTCACCCTCCGAAAGTGGCCGGAATCGATTCAACGGTTCCTTCGCCCGCACACACTGTCGCGCCCGTGTCCCCGGCCTCGGGTGGCTCAGCGGTCCCCCCACCGAACGCACCGGGAGTGCTCCTCCAGGACCGGCTCGCCGGCTGGGTCTCGGACCTCACGACACTCCACGAACTCACCGAACGCCTGGCCCGTACGGACGGACTCGCCGAAGCCCTCCAGGAGCTGCTGCGTGCCGGAGCCGCCCTCGTGGGTGCCCGGCGCGGTCTCGTCGTCCTGGAACCGGCCGACGGACTGGGACCGGACACGACCATCGGCCTGGGCCTCGCCCGCGCCGACCTCGGCCACATCGAGACCGTGCCACGCAGCTCCCTGTCGTACGGCAGGATCCTCGACGGCCTCCCGGGCGGCGACGGTGAGATCGCCGAGCCCGACCTCTTCGCCGAGGACGGCCTCGACCCCCGCCACCGCGAGGTGGCCGCACGCCTCGGTTACGCCGCGAGCTACGCCCTCCCCCTGTCCACGGAGTCCGCCGGCCGCCTCGGCGCCGCCGTGTGGCTGTACGACGAGCCCGCCGAACCCACCGAACGCCAACGCCACCTCGTCGGCCTGTACACCCGCTACGCCACCGAGCACCTGGCCCGGCTCCTCGAAATCGAGCGCACGCGCGCGTGCATGCGGACGATGGCCGAGGAACTGCTCCCCTCCCGGCTGCCCCGCATGGCCGGCGTGCAGCTCGCCGCCCGGCACCGCACCGGCCCGCGCGGGGGCGGCGACTGGTACGACGCGCTGCCGCTGCCGGACGCCGCGCTCGGCCTGGCCGTCGGCTCGGTGACCGGGTCCGGGCCCAGCGCGGTCGCCGCGATGGGCCGGCTGAGGGCCAGCCTGCGGGCGTACGCCGTCATGGAGGGCGAGGACCCGGTCGCGGTCCTGTCCGACCTGGAACTGCTGCTCAGACTCACCGAGCCGGCCCGCTCCGCCACCGCCCTGTTCGCCTACTGCGAGCCCTCCCTGCGCAAGATCACGCTGGCCGGTGCCGGACACACCCCGCCGCTGCTGATCGGCGAGCGGCGCACCGAGTTCGTGGAGACGTCCGTGTCCGCGCCGCTGGGCATGCTGGCCTGCTGGGAGGCGCCGAGCGTGGAGCTGACGGCCGAGGCCGGAGAGACGGTTCTGCTGTACACCGACGGGCTGCTGCACCGCACCGGTGACGCCACCGACCGCGCTTTCGCCCGGCTGCATGCGGCGGCGGCCGGGGTGCCGAGGGCCCTGCGGCACGATCCGGACGCGGTTGTCGAGCATGTCCTGCGGACGGTGCTGCCGAACGGTCTGGATGTGGCGGACAGCGAGGAGGATGTGGTGCTGCTGGCGGCTCGGTTCGAGTAGGCGGCCATAACGGGTTCCGTGGTCACGGCATAGCAGCTCTCGGTGACGGTCCTTTCGACCCCGGGTTCCCTCCTGTACGTCCGTACGATGGAGGGGGTCCAGTGCCGTATCGAGGAGGATGACCGTGGCCGACGAGCTCACCCCGGAGACCCCGGAAGCTGAGTCTGAGGAGCCGATCAAGCAGCGCAAGAACGGCCTGTACCCGGGCGTGTCCGACGAGCTTGCCGAGAACATGAAGTCCGGCTGGGCCGACACCGAGCTGCACGACCTGCGGCCGATCCCCCAGGCCGTCGAGACGGCTGCCCGGCGTGCCGCGCTGTCGGCGCGCTTCCCGGGTGAGCGTCTGGTGATCCCCGCGGGCAACCTGAAGACGCGGTCGAACGACACCGAGTACCCCTTCCGGGCGTCGGTCGAGTACGCGTACCTCACCGGCAACCAGACCGAGGACGGTGTGCTCGTCCTGGAGCCCGTCGCCGACGGTCACAAGGCGACGATCTACCTGCTGCCGCGTTCCGACCGCGAGAACGGCGAGTTCTGGCTCTCCGGCCAGGGCGAGCTGTGGGTCGGCCGCCGGCATTCGCTCACCGAGGCGGAGAAGCTGTACGGCATCCCGGCCTCCGACGTGCGTGAGCTGACGGACAGGCTCCGCGAGGCGACGGGTCCCGTGCGCGTCGTACGCGGCTACGACGCCGGCATCGAGGCCGCGCTGACCGACAAGGTCACCGCCGAGCGGGACGAGGAGCTGCGCGTCTTCCTGTCCGAGGCCCGGCTGGTCAAGGACGACTTCGAGATCGGCGAGCTGCAGAAGGCCGTCGACTCGACCGTGCGCGGCTTCGAGGACGTGGTGAAGGTCCTCGACAAGGCCGAGGCGACCTCCGAGCGCTACATCGAGGGCACGTTCTTCCTCCGCGCGCGCGTGGAGGGCAACGACGTCGGCTACGGCTCCATCTGCGCGGCCGGTCCGCACGCCTGCACGCTGCACTGGGTGCGCAACGACGGGCCCGTGCGCTCCGGTGATCTGCTGCTGCTCGACGCGGGCGTCGAGACGCACACGTACTACACCGCCGACGTCACGCGCACGCTGCCGGTCAACGGCCGGTACAGCGAGATCCAGAAGAAGATCTACGACGCCGTGTACGAGGCCCAGGAGGCCGGTATCGCGGCCGTGAAGCCGGGGGCGAAGTACCGGGACTTCCATGACGCCGCGCAGCGCGTGCTCGCCGAGAGGCTCGTCGAATGGGGGCTCGTCGAGGGACCGGTGGAGCGGGTGCTGGAGCTCGGGCTGCAGCGGCGGTGGACGCTGCACGGGACCGGGCACATGCTCGGGATGGACGTGCACGACTGTGCGGCCGCGCGCGTGGAGTCGTATGTCGACGGCACGCTGGAGGCGGGCATGGTGCTGACCGTCGAGCCGGGGCTGTACTTCCAGGCCGACGACCTGACGGTGCCGGAGGAGTACCGGGGGATCGGTGTGCGGATCGAGGACGACATTCTCGTGACGGAGGATGGGAACCGGAATCTGTCGGCCGCGCTTCCTCGGCGGTCGGATGAGGTCGAGTCCTGGATGGCCTCTCTGAAGGGCTGACGTTTGGGTTGATGGCCGGACACCGGAGGGGTGTCCGGCCATCGTCGCGGTCTGCGGGTGGTTTGTGGCTGGTCGCGCCCACGCGGCGGAGCCGCATACCGATACAGTCCCGCGCCCCTTTCAGGGAGTTGTAGTGGACCTGCATATAGAGCTCGCCGCCGTTGAGGGGCGCCGTACGGGGCTGGAAAGGGCCCTGCGCGATGCCGTGCGGGACGGGCGGCTTGCTCCCGGGGAGCGGTTGCCTGCCACCCGGCGGCTCGCCTCCGAGCTCGGGATTTCGCGGAACACCGTGAAGGCCGCCTACGACCAGCTCGTCGCCGAGGGGTACTTGAGCGCTCGGCAGGGGTCGGGGACCCACGTCGCCTCACTGCCCACCTCCGACCCCGAAGCGCCGGAGGCCTGCGCACGCGCGCGTGAGCCGCGGTTCGATCTGCGGCCCGGGAGTCCGGACGTGGGGGCGTTCCCGACGGCCGCCTGGTTGCGGGCGTTGCGCAGGGCCATCGCCACGGCACCGTCGTTGGCGTACGACTACGGCGATCCGCGTGGGCGGATCGAGCTGCGGACCGCGTTGTCCGGGTATCTGGGGCGGGCGCGTGGGGTGATCGCGCCGCCGGAGCGGATCGTGATCACCTCGGGGTATGTGCAGGGGCTGGCACTGCTCACGCGTGTGCTGGAGGGCGGCGCCGTAGCCATGGAGGACCCGGGGCTGCCGTTCCATCGGGAGGTGGTGCGGCGCAACGGGGGCGTCGTCGTGCCCATGGGGGTCGATGAAAGGGGCGCCTGTGCCGAGGAGTTGGGTGACTGCGCGGCCGTCGTCGTCACGCCCGCCCATCAGTACCCGACCGGTGTGACGCTGCACCCCGAGCGGCGGCGGGAGCTCGGTGACTGGGCACGCGCGCGTGGCGGGCTGATCGTCGAGGACGACTACGACGGGGAGTTCCGCTACGACCGCCAGCCCGTCGGCGCGTTGCAAGGGATGGCGCCGGGGCAGGTCGTGTACCTGGGTACCGCCTCGAAGACGCTCGGGCCCGCGCTGCGGCTCGGGTGGATGGTGCTGCCGCCGCACCTGGTCGACGCCGTCGCCGACGCCAAGCTGCACAGTGACCATCACACCGAGTCCATCGGGCAGTTGGCGCTCGCCGAGCTGATCGACAGCCACGCCTACGACCGGCATGTGCGTGCCTGTCGGCTGCGGTACCGGCGGCGCCGGGATCAGCTCCTGGATCGGCTGGGGGCGCGTCGGGGCGTGCGCGGGATCGCGGCCGGGCTGCACGCGCTGATCGAGGTCGACGACGAGGCGCGGGTGCTGGCGCGGGCGGTGGAGGCCGGGCTCGCGGTGGGCTGTCTGGGGGAGCACTGGCACGCGCCGGGCGGCGAGGGGCGGCCGCAGGGGCTGGTCGTGGGGTACGGGACGCCTCGGGAGCGGGTGTATCCGGAGGCCTTGGCGGTGCTGGGGAAGGTGCTGGAGAGCGGCTGAACCGGGCCGGGGAAAGAGCGGGTCGGGCAGCGAATTGGGCCAGGAAAAGAGCCGTTGATTGGGTCTGATGAAGGTTCCACTGCGTCCTTAATGTCGTCGGCATGACGAACTCCCCCGTCCCGCCCGCCGGCCCGCAACGCGTCCTGGCCCTCGCCCAGTTGAGCAACTCGGTGGGCGACGGCGCCTACTACACGACGTCCGCCCTCTACTTCACCCAGGTCGTCGGCCTCGCCCCCGCGCGCGTGGGGCTCGGGCTGACCATCGGGTGGGCGGTCGGCTCGCTGGTGGGGGTGCCGTTGGGGCGGCTCGCCGATCGGCGCGGGCCGCGCGGTACGGCGGTGCTGCTGGCCCTGGCGACGGGGCTCGCGGTGGCGTCCTTCACGGTCGTGCAGGGGTTCGTGCCGTTCGTGCTGGCCGCGTGCGCCTACGCCGCCGCGCAGTCCGGGCTCGCGGCGGCCCGGCAGGCGCTGCTGGCGGGGCTGGTGTCCGCCGGGGAGCGGACGGGGTTGCTGGCGCATCTGCAGTCGACGCTCAATGCCGGCCTGGCGGTGGGTGCGGGGCTCGGCGGGCTCGCGCTGCATGCCGGGACGCGGGCGGCGTATCTGACGGTGTTCGCGCTGGACGCGGTGAGCTTCCTGGTGTGCGCGGGGCTGCTGCTCCGGCTGCCCGCCGTGACGCCTGTGCCGAGTCGGCGGCGGGGTGGGCTCGGCGTGCTGCGGGACCGCCCGTATGCGGTGGTCGCGCTGCTGAACACCGTGTTGCTGCTGCGGCTTCCGCTGCTCAGCCTCGTCCTGCCGCTGTGGATCACGCGCCGCACCGACGCTCCGGCCTGGCTGGTCTCCGCGCTGTTCGTCCTCAACACCGGTGCGGTGATGCTGTTCCAGGTCAGGGCGGCGCGCCGCGTCACGGGGATCGGAACCGCCACGCGCGCGGTGCGCCGTGCGGGGTGGGTGATGCTGGCCGCGTGCGTGGTGTTCGCGTTGTCGGCGGGGGCCTCCCTGTGGGTGGCCGTCGGGGTCCTGGTGGTGGGCGCGGTGCTTCAAGTGGTCGCCGAGATGGGGCAGTCGGCGGGGTCCTGGCAGCTGTCGTTCGACCTCGCTCCGGAAGGCCGCGTCGGCGAGTACCAGGGCCTCTTCGGGACCGGCATCACGGTCGCCCGCACCCTGGGCCCGTTCCTGCTGACGGCTCTCCTCGTCGAGTGGGGGACGCCGGGATGGCTGCTGCTGGGCGGGGCGATGCTGGCCGCGTCGTACGCCATGGGACCGGCGGCGCGCGCAGCCGCAGGGGCGCGCCGATGCCGGGAGGAAGAGAGCCCGGAGGCCCGACAGGCCGAGCGCGGTCGTCCTCTCGGCATCGGCTGAGAGGGCCCCGCAGCGGGAGCCGTCAAGCATGCGGCGCCGGTCGCCGGGCCGAGAGGTGGTCAGGTGGGCCGCGCTCGTGTCGTGGTGGGCAGTGCGTCCAGGAACAGCGCCCCCGCGAGCAGGCCCGCACTCCCCCGCGGGCTCCACGCGCGAGCGTGCAGGTCGGCATCGAGGGCCGTCAGGGCCCCTGCGCCCGCCTCGGTGGCCGTACCGCCCGCCTCCAGGACTGTGCGGGCGCCCGCCTGGACGTGCCGGAGGCCGATCGGGCCCGCGGTGTAGAGGAGTTCGGTGTCCTGGAGGGTGGACATCACGGTGAGCAGGGCGTCCAGGCGGGCCTGGTCCTCCGTGGCGCCACGCGCGCGTGCCGAGGCGAGCGCGTCCAACGCCCGCCGTATGTGCGGGAATCCGGCCCGGGCCTCGCCACGTGCGCCGGCGGCGCCGTACTTCGCGGACACCGAGGAGCCCCGGGAGGGCCTGCGCGGGGCGCGTTTGTCGGTGTGCGCGGCGATGCGCTTGGCGGTCGCGGCGACGTCCCTCGCCCCGGCCCGGGGGTCCAGCGCGGCTGCGGCGACGAGCAGGCCGAGCGCCCACAGCGCGCCCCGGTGACCGCCGCCCGCGAGGTGCACCGAGTGCTCGGTGCACCTTCCGATCGCGCCGAGTTCCGTACGGAGCCCGGGCGTCGGCTCGCCCGTGCGGCGGGCGGCGGCGGCCATCGCCGCAAGGCCCGGTGCGAGCGCCTTGGCCGACCAGCGCAGCAGGCGGTGGTCCCGGCGGGTGGCACGGGCGCCGACATCGCGCGGGTCGGGCAGGCCCGGCTTGGGCGCTAGGGCCAGCTGCCCGGTCAGGGCGGTCACGGCGGCCAGCGCCAGCGCCTCGTCCTCGCGGCTGCTCATGGCCGTACCCCCTACGAGGACGCCGAGGCCGACGGGGCGTCGCTGGGCGGGGTGCCCGTCGGCGCGTCGCTCGGCGGCGTACCGCCCTCGCCGCCACCGCCGCCGCTGCCGGCGCCGGTGTTCTCGGCGTCGGGGTCGATGCCGAGGGTGAGGAAGCCCTTGTAGCCCTTGGACGGGTCGGCCTTCTTGACCGGCTTGAGGGTCAGCAGGCCGCTGGAGGCGCCGCCGCCGTCGTAGACCATGTCGTTGTCGAGGGTGGTGTAGCTGCCGGAGTGCTTCGAGTAGGGCTCCAGCGTGAAGATCTCCTGGGCGATGTCGTCGGCGAAGAACAGCTGGCCGGTGTAGTTGACCTTGCCGCCCTCGTAGGTGCCGTCCTCCTTCTGGCCGCCCGTGTGCACCTTGAGGTGGATGTGGCAGGTGCGCGGGGTGTACCAGCCCGGGAAGATCGTCTCGAACTTGACGACCCCGTTGGCGTTGGCGATCTGGTAGCCGCGCAGATAGGTGTTGTCGTTGGCGGTCGAGCCGTCCTCGCTCTCGGCGGGCGCGGAGCCACCCGGGTTGGCCGTCGTGTAGCCGGAGTAGTAGCCCCAGGCGTCGCAGTGCCAGATCTCCACGGCCGCGCCGGGGACCGGGGTGCAGCCGTCGGTGGCGTCGACGACGGTGAGGCGCAGCGTCAGCGGGACGCCGCTCTTGCCCTCGGTGATGTCCTTTCTCACCAGGGCGCCGTCGAGGTAGTAGGGGCCTTCGGTGACGCTCGACATCAGCGTCATGCAGCTGCCGGCGCTCTCGGAGGCGGTCGTGGCGGCCGTCGCCTCGGTCGTGGTCGTGGCGGCCGTCGCCTCGGTCGTGGTCGTGGCGGTGTCGGCGAAGGCCGCCTGGTAACCGGCGACGGCGAGTCCGCCCGCCGCGACCGTTCCGCCGGTCACCGCGATCGCGCGGCGCCGGGTGATGGACTTGTCCTTGTGGTTTCCCGTCACGGCCGGGAAGTTAGGGACGCCACCCGTCAGAAGCTTGGGGTGGCGCTGTGCTGCGGCTGTGAGTCCTGGGAAAGCGCTGCGGCTGTGAGTCCTGAGGAAGCGCTGCAGCTGTGAGTCCTGAGGAAGCCGGAGCCGGCGGTCCGGTGCAACGCCGGCCCCGCGCCCCGCCCGTTGGTGCGGTGATCACCCGTAGAGCCCACTGGTTCCCCCGAACGCGCAGCTTCCGGAGACTTTCCGCCCCTCCCGGGCAAAGTGAACTGGTCCCTTCCGCGATCTTCCGCGCCCAGGAGAGCGAAGACGATGACCCGTTCGCGCGTACGCCCACGTCCGGCCCGGTTCCTCCGTTCGGTGCTGCCCGCCGTCGCCGCTGTCCTGTCCCTGGTGACCGCGCTCCTCGTCGGTGGTGCGACGCCGGCCGCCGCACTGACCAAGCCGGTCATCAACGGGCCCGTGTTCAACGACCCGCTGGGCACCGCGGCGCAGCGGAAGGCGATCTTCACTCAGCTCGTACGGCTGATCGCCGCGACGCCGGCCGGGGCGACGATCCGCGGTGCGATGTACGAGTTCAACGACCAGGAGGTCGCGAACGCGCTGCTCGCCGCCCACCGGCGCGGCGTCAACGTCCGGATCATCGTCGACGACTCGACCTACGTGGACGGCGCCGGTGGCCCCGAGTACACCAACGTGCCCTACCGGACCCTCAGGGCAGGGCTGGGAACCAATGACGCCGCCCGCTCCTGGATCGTCGTGTGCGACGACCGCTTCGAGGACCGTGACGGCGTCGACGACGTCCGGCGCGGCTGTCTGGCCGTGGCCCCGCCCCAACCGGCGTACAACCACAACAAGTTCTTCATCTTCTCCAGAATCGGGCCGTTCGACGACGGCACCAGCTACTCGAGGGTCGTCTTCCAGACCTCCTCGAACCTCTCCGACTGGTACAAGGTCGAGTCCTTCAACGACGCCGTCACCTTCAGGAGCAGCGCCGTGTACGGCGGGTACGCCTCCTACCACGAGCAGCTCCGGCGCGGCCGCACCCTGGCACGCGGCAACAACAACGCGTACTTCTCCACGCCGACGGGCTCGACCTACCGGGGCTTCTTCTTCCCTCGCGGGGACAGCTCGTACAACAACCCGGCCACCGACACCGTCGTAGGCGTGCTCGACGAGATCAGCTGCGCCTACACGGGCGCGGACGGGCTGCGCCACCGAACCGCCATCCGCATCGTGACGCACAGCTTCCTCGGCTCGCGCCGCCAGGTCGCCGACAAGCTGGCCCAGCTGCGCGGGCGGGGCTGTTGGATCGACATCATCTACACCGAGACCGACTCCGCGATCACCAGCCGCCTGAACGCCGCCGGCATCCAGCACCGCGCCTGCCGCATCCCCAACGGCCCGGGCATCGACGTCCGTCCGCACAACAAGCTGATGCTGATCGACGGCTCCTACAACGGCGCCAGCACGCCCCGGGTCTACACGGGCAGTGCCAACCTGACCGGGTCGTCGCTGCGGTCGGCCGACGAGGCGGTCGTGCGGATCACCAGCGCGTCCTACCACGCGCGGTACCTGAGCAGGTTCTACCGGATCCGCTCCGCTTGCGGTGGTTGAGCCGGAGCGCGGTGCCGGCCGTACACGGCGACGCCGGTGCTACACCGCCACCAGCGGTGTGTCCTCACGCCACTTGAGGATCTTGTCGAAGCTCACCACCGCTCCGCCCCGCCCCGGCTTGTTGCCGATCTGGACGTGGTCGGCGAGTTCCTGGATGAGGCAGAGGCCGCGGCCGTGCTCGGCGTCGGTGGACACCGGGCGGGGTGCGGGAGGTGGGGCATTGAAGCCGGGGCCCGAGTCGGTGACCTCGATGTGGCACTTCTCGCCGTCCAGGTAGGCCGTCACGCGGTACGCCTCGGAGGAACCTTCGGGGGCGTTCTCGCCGCCGTGCTCGACGGCGTTCGCGCAGGCCTCGCTGAGGGCGACGGAGAGGTCGTAGGACACATCCGGATCGACGCCCGCGGTCTCCATGGTGCCGATCAGCAACCGCCGGGCGAGCGGCACGCTCGCGGCTTCCCGCCGCAGATGGAGTGACCACCAGATGCTCATGCTCCAGCCTCCTGGCCGCGGCTCGACATACCGTTACGTATTGCCACGAGTGCCCGGGAGTAAGCACATCATTGACGTGATGCCGCCCATATGGTCGATGCGCCCAGGCTGGAATCGGTGTATGTGGTGGCGGCCCACATCAGAAGGTGATCTTCCGGTTGTACGGCTTCTATCGTCCCGTACATCCTGAACCGCCCGTATGTCATCTTGCGGACCTGCCGTATGGCGGTCACAGGGCCAGTGCGATGATGAGCCCGCCATGACTGCCCCCCACCCGTGCAAGGTGCGCTCCGGGAGAGATCTCCGGATACTGCGGGCCGCGGTGTTCGCCGCGGTCTGCGTCGTGCTGGCCGGGGTCGGGCACGCGCTGGGCTCCTGCGCCACGATCCCGCTGTGGACGCTGGGCGTCGGGTTTCTGGGTGTGCTCCTGGTCACGGTGCCGTTCGCGGGCCGGGAGCGTTCGCTGCCCGGGATCGCGGCGCTGCTCGCGGTCGGCCAGACCGTCCTGCACACGCTGTTCGGGCTCGGTCAGCACGGGGCGAGTGCCGGGGCGGCCACCGCAGGCTCCTCCGCGTCCGGCTCCCTGTCCGACGCCGCGCTCGTCCAGCAGGCCGCGCGGCTCGTCTGCGGGACCGCCGCGGCAGCCATCAGCCCCGCCCAGGCCCAACGTCTCCTGACGGAGGCGCGGCTCCGACCGGCCACGGGAACGCACGCCTCGCACCGGTCGGCGGACGCCATGCCCGCCGGCCCGGACGCCTCCGCGTCGCTGCTGCCGTCCCTGTCCATGGTGCTCGCCCACGTCCTCGCGGCGGTCGTCGCCGGGTGGCTGCTGCGGCGCGGGGACCTGGCTCTGCTGCGCATCGTCGAGATGTCCGCCCTGTCGGCGCACTCGGTGGCCGAGGGCGCGTTCGTACGATCCCTGCGCGCGGCGCTCGCGCTGGTGTGCGCCCTGCGTGCCGGGCTGCCGGGCACACCCGATGCGCGCCCGCGCGCCCTGTGCGCCGGATGGTTCGGTCCGCCCGAGCCCCGCACGCTCGCACTCCAGCACACGGTGATCAGGCGCGGCCCACCGGCCGGCGCCGCCCTCGTTCTCGCCGCCTGACGCGACGCGACCACCACTCCACACCTCCGGGTGCAGCAGAGGAGGCCGCTGTCGTGCGGCACGCGCGCGTACCCGGGTTCTCCGGTCGGGGACCACCGTTTTCCGTCTGATCGGGCACCCCTGCGTACGCGTACTCCTCTTCACCACCGGAATCCGCATCTCATTCACAGTGGAGTGCTCAACATGAAGGCCTCTCGTATCGCCGCCACGGGCGCGCTCGCCGGTACGGCCGTGCTCGCCCTGTCCGTCCCCGCGTTCGCCCACGTCAGCGTGCAGCCGGAGGGCACGGCAGCCAAGGGCGGCTATGCGGTCGTCGACTTCAAGGTGCCCAACGAGCGCGACAACGCCTCGACCACCAAGCTCGAGGTGACCTTCCCCACCGACCATCCGCTGGCCTCCGCGATGCCGGAGCCGATGGCCGGCTGGAAGATCGACGTCACCAAGTCCGAGCTCGACAAGCCGATCGAGATGCACGGCGAGAAGATCTCCGAGGCCGTCTCCAAGATCACTTGGACCGCGGACGGCAAGGGCATCGAGCCGGGCTACTTCGAGAAGTTCCCCGTCTCCATCGGCCAGCTCCCCGAGGACGCCGACCAGCTCGTCTTCAAGGCGATCCAGACGTACGACAACAAGGAGGTCGTGCGCTGGATCGAGGTGCCGCAGGAGGGTCAGGACGAGCCCGAGAACCCGGCGCCCGTGCTCGCACTGTCCGCCGCCGAGGACGGGCACCACGGCTCGTCGTCCTCCGACAAGGCCTCCGACTCCGACGACGCCGAGGCCGCGTCCGCCAAGACCGCCGCCGCCGAGCCCGCCGACAGCAGCGACACCACCGCCCGCGTCCTCGGCGTGGTCGGCATCGTCGTCGGCGCACTGGGCGTGGCGTACGGCGTACGCGCCGGCCGTCGGCGCGCGGACGCCTGACGGCTCCTCAGGTTCACGGTGCGCGCCGGGGCACGCCCCCGGTGCGCGCCGGAGCTCTCACAACTGGGACATTTTCTATGCGTAAGAAGACCTTCGCCGCGGCCGCCCTGGTCGCCGCCGCCACCCTGACCCTCTCCGCCTGCGGCAGCGGCACCGACAGCAGCGACTCGCCCGTCTCCGTGGTCTCCGAGGACACCGGCTCGGACAAGGCCGCCATCGTCCTCGACAAGCCGTTCGAGAAGCCGGACCTGGTCCTCACGGACACCAACGGCAAGAAGTACGACCTCCGCAAGGAGACCCAGGGCAGGCCGACGCTGATCTACTTCGGCTACACCAACTGCCCCGACGTCTGCCCGCTGACGATGAGCAACATCGCCGTCGCCAAGAAGCAACTGCCCAGGGCAGAACAGGACGAGCTGCGCGTCGTGTTCGTCACCACCGACCCGGAGCGCGACACCGCCTCCGCGCTCGGCAAGTGGCTCAAGGGCATCGACCCGGAGGTCGTCGGCCTGACCGGCGACTTCGCCACCATCCAGGCCGGCGCCCGCACCCTCGGCATCAGCATCGAGCCGCCGCACAAGGACAAGAACGGCAAGATGGTCTCCACCCACGGCACCCAGGTCGTGGCGTTCTCGCCGAAGACCGACAAGGGCTACGTCCTCTACACCGAGGACGCCCAGGTCGACGACTACACCCAGGACCTCCCCAAGCTGATCAAGGGGGAGAAGCCGTGAGGCGTCTCGCCCCGGGGACCGCGGTGGTGACGGCGGTGATGGCCGGAGCCCTCGTCCTGGCGGGCTGCGGCTCCGACTCCGGCTCCGGCGATTCCCGGGCCGAACTGGCCGTCAGCGGCGCCTACATGCCGCAGCCGGTCTCCGACTCCATGGCGGCCGGCTTCCTGACGGTCACCAACAAGGGCGGTACGAAGGACGAGCTGACCTCCGTCACCAGCGACATCGGCGAGGTCACCGCGCACGAGACCGTGGGTTCGTCGATGCGGGAGGTCAAGGAACTCGACGTCCCCGCGCACGGTCGACTCGTGTTCAAGAGCGGCGGCAGCCATCTGATGTTCGAGAAGCTGAAGCGACAGCCGAAGCAGGGCGAGAAGGTGACCGTGAAGCTCCACTTCGCCGAGTCCGGCACGGTCACCGTCGAGATGCCGGTGAAGTCCGCGACGTACAACCCGAAGACCGGACACTGAGGGAGAGATCGCCTTGACCCAGACCATCGCCCCGCGCGACCGGACCCTGGTGCTGCCGCGCGTCCGGACCCTGGTGCTGCCGCGCGTCCGGACCCTGGTGCTGCTGCTCCTGGCCGCCACCGGCCTGCTCCTCGCCGGTGCCGGGCCGGTCTCCGCGCACGCCGCACTGACCGGCAGCGATCCCCGGCAGGGGGCGGTGGTGGACAAGGCCCCGACGCAGGTCTCACTGACCTTCTCCGAGAAGGTCGCCCTGTCCGACGACTCCCTGCGCGTGCTCGACCCCAAGGGCAAGCGCATCGACCGCGGCGATCCGGCGAACGTCAGCGGCACGACGTACGCCGTGAAACTCCACAGCGGTCTGCCCGACGGCACCTACACCGTCACCTACCAGGTGGTCTCCGAGGACAGCCATCCGGTCGCCGGCGCCTACACCTTCTCCATCGGCGCCCCCTCGCAGACCACCGTCTCGGTCTCCGGCCAGGAGGCGGGCGGCGGAGTCGTCGGCTGGCTATACGGCTTCGGACGGTACGTGTCGTACGCCGGCTTCATCGTCCTCGTGGGCGGCGCCGCCTTCGTGCTCGCCTGCTGGCAGCGCGGGGCGGGAGTGCGGGCGCTGCAGCGGCTCGTCGTCTCCGGCTGGCTGGCCCTGACCGCCGCCACGCTCGGGCTGCTGCTCCTGCGCGGCTCGTACACCAGCACCGGCAAGGTCGGCGACATCTTCGACCTGGACCTGCTCGGGCAGGTGCTGCAGACCAAGACGGGTGCGGCACTGGTGTCCCGGCTGCTGCTGCTCGCCGCTGCGGCGTTGTTCATCGCCGTGCTCTTCGGCGCCTACGACAAGCGCGAGGACGAGGAGAAGCGGGACCTCACCTTCGGGCTCGCGATCGGCGGGATCGTGGTTGCGGCGGGGCTCGCCGCCAGCTGGGCGATGTCCGAGCACGCCTCGACCGGGCTCCAGGCCGGGATCGCGATGCCGGTCGACGTCGCTCACCTGCTGGCCGTCGCGGGCTGGCTCGGCGGGCTCACCGCCCTGCTGGTGGCGCTGTACTGCTCGCCCGCGGACACACCGGTCGAGGCCTCCGCCGTACGACGGTTCTCGCGCCTCGCCTTCGGCAGCGTGCTGGCGCTGGTCGCGACCGGCATCTACCAGTCGTGGCGGCAGCTCGGATCGTGGTCGGCGTTCACCGGCACGCGGTACGGGCAGTTGCTGCTGGTGAAGATCGGGCTCGTGGTGCTGCTGGTCGGGATCGCGTGGATCTCGCGGCGGTGGACGGCACGGCTGGCGGACACGGTGGTGAGGGCTCGGGAGGAGAAGGACGCGGGCGCGGGCGAGAAGGAGGCCTGCGAGACGGAGAAGCCAGCGCGGGAGGGCGAGAAAGAGGCCGACGAGAGCGAGAAGGGGGCACAGGAGGGCGAGAAGGCGGCCGGCGACAGCGAGAAGGAGCACGCCGTCGCGCGGGCCGGCACTTCCGCCTCCGCCTCTGCCTCCGCCTCCGGCAAGAAGGGGGGCGTCTCGGCCGCCGTACCCGACCAGGGCGACTCCCGGCGCGCCGCCCAGCTCGCCCGGCAGCAGGACGCGATCGACACGGCACGGCGCAAGCAGCAGCGGGACGCCGACCCGAACCGGTTCGGACTGCGCCGCTCGGTGCTGGCCGAGGCCGGCGTCGCCGTCGTCCTGCTCGCGGTCACCACCATGCTGACGTCGACCGAGCCGGGGCGCACGGAGGAGGAGGCCAGGGCGGCCACGGCGTCCGCATCCGCCGACGCGTCGGCCGGGGCGCTGACCCTGGACATGTCCTTCGACACCGGCGGCGAGGACGGCAAGGGCGTCGTACGGATCGACCTCGATCCCGCGCGCGTGGGCGGCAACGAAATGCACGTCTACGTGCAGCGCCCCAATGGCCGCGCCTTCGACATCCCCGAGGTGAAGGTCGCCTTCACCCTCGAGTCCCAGGACATCGGGCCGCTGCCCGTCGTCCCCGACCACATCTCCACCGGACACTGGTCGGCGAGCGGGGTGCAGATCCCCATGGCGGGCGAGTGGAAGATCGCCGTGACCGTGCGGACCTCCGACATCGACCAGGCCACCGTCTCCAAGAACGCGCAGATCGGCTGAACCTCACCATGGCTGACCAGTCCATTCCGGAGGCCCGTACTCCTGAGACCCCCGGAACGCCGGGAACTCCCGAGGCGGCCCTTAATGGCGGTGTTCGCGAAGGCGCCTCGGTTGAAGGTGCCCCTGTAAAGGAGAGCGCCGGCAAGGCACGCGCCGTCGCCAAGGAGGGCATCTCGCGGCGACGGCTGCTCGGGACCGCCGGTGCCACCGGGCTGGTGCTCGGTGCGGCGGGCGGGGCGGTGGGATATGCCGCCCGGCCGAGCGAGGCGACGCCGCTCTCCTCGGTGGGCGCCGATCAGGTGATGTTTCACGGGAAACATCAGCCCGGCATCCTCCAGGGGCTCCAGGCGCGCGGCCACCTCGTCGCCTTCGACCTGGCGGCGGGCGCGGGCCGCAAGGAGGCGGCCGCGCTGATGCGCCGCTGGTCGGAGACGGCTCGGCGGCTGATGGCGGGCGAGGCGATGAAGCAGGACGACACGGATGTCGCCCGGGACGCGGGGCCGTCGTCGCTGACCATCACCTTCGGCTTCGGGCACAGCTTCTTCGAACGGACCGGTCTGGAGAAGCAGCGCCCGGTCGCCCTGGACCCGCTCCCCGACTTCTCCTCCGACCAACTGGACAAGGCACGCAGCAACGGCGACCTGTGGGTGCAGATCGGCGCCCATGACGCACTGGTCGCCTTCCATGCCCTGCGCGCGATCCAGAAGGAGGCGGGGCAGGCCGCCAAGGTGCGGTGGCAGATGAACGGCTTCAACCGGTCGCCGGGCGCCACCGCGCACCCCATGACGGCTCGCAACCTCATGGGCCAGATGGACGGCACGCGCAATCCGAAGCCGACGGACGCCGACTTCGACCAGCGGATCTTCGTACCCGCGTCCGGCTCGAAGGACCCCTCCTGGATGGCCAACGGCTCCTACGCCGTCGTACGCCGCATCCGCATGCTCCTCGACGACTGGGAGCAGCTCTCGCTCCCTGAGCAGGAGCAGGTCATCGGCCGCCGCAAGTCCGACGGGGCGCCGCTGACCGGGGGCAGCGAGACGACCGAGATGGACCTGGAGAAGACGGACAAGGCCGGGAATCTGGTCGTCCCCCTCAACGCCCACGCGCGCATCACCCGGCCCGACCAGAACGGCGGGGCGGCGATGCTGCGGCGCCCGTTCTCGTACCACGACGGCATCGACGCGGACGGGGTGCCCGACGCCGGGCTGCTCTTCATCTGCTGGCAGGCCGACCCGCTGCGCGGCTTCGTCACCATCCAGCGCAAGCTCGACCGGGGCGACGCGCTGTCCAAGTTCATCCGGCACGAGGCGAGCGGGTTGTTCGCGGTGCCGGGTGGGGCCGCGGAGGGGGAGTACGTGGGGCAGCCGTTGCTGGAGGGGTGACGGCACCGGCAGGGCCGTACGGGTGCTGCACAGCCGTACGACACCGAGGTCGCCCTCGCGGGTGGCCGGAGCCGGGAGGGGCCGGGGATTCGTACGCCGTGTTCGGCAACGGCCATTAGGGTGAGGTCATGCCAGCGAGCTACGCCTATCTCGGCCCCGAGGGCACCTTCACCGAAGTCGCCCTGCGCACGCTTCCCGAGGCCGCGACCCGGGAGCTGATCCCCTACGTGTCCGTGCAGTCCGCGCTCGACGCGGTGCGCGCCGGCGAGGCCGAGGCCGCGTTCGTGCCGATCGAGAACTCCGTCGAGGGCGGCATCACGACCACGCTCGACGAGCTCGTCGCGGGCGCGCCGCTGATGATCTACCGCGAGGTGTTGCTGTCGATCACCTTCGCACTGCTGGTCAGGCCCGGCACCAAGCTGACCGACATCAAGACGGTCTCCGCCCACCCGGCCGCCCAACCGCAGGTGCGCAACTGGCTGCGCAAGAACCTCCCGGACGCCCACTGGGAGTCGGCCGCCTCGAACGCGGACGCCGCGCGTCTGGTCCAGGAGGGCCAGTACGACGCCGCCTTCGCCGGTGAGTTCGCCGCCGCCCGGTACGGCCTCGAGGCCCTGGAGACCGGGATCCATGACGCGGAGAACGCCCAGACCCGGTTCGTGCTGGTGGGCCGCCCCGCCCGGCCCGCGGCGCCGACCGGCGCGGACAAGACGTCCGTCGTGCTGTGGCAGCGCGACGACCACCCCGGTGGCCTGCGCGACCTCCTGGGCGAGTTCGCCACGCGCGGCATCAACCTGATGCTGCTGCAGTCCCGGCCGACCGGCGCCGGCATCGGCAACTACTGCTTCTGCATCGACGCCGAGGGGCACATCTCCGACCGCCGGGTGGCCGAGGCGCTGATGGGGCTGAAGCGGATCTGCCTGGAGGTGCGGTTCCTGGGCTCGTATCCGCGCGCGGACATGAAGCCGGGCGATGTACAGCCCCCGCGCCCCGGGACGTCGGACGACGAGTTCGTCTCGGCGGCGGACTGGGTGGCGCGGTGCCAGGACGGGCGGTTCTGACAGCGGCTCCGGTGTCGGTTCGCCATGGGGTCCGGTGTCGGTTGCCCACCGGTACTACCAGCATATTGTCGTTATCCACAGAAGTTATCCACAGGTCCGCTTCTCGACCTGGGGACAAGTCGACAAGCAACGGTGAGTCTGTCGACAAATCGGTCTCCAGACCCCTTCGGCGTCCACCATCGTGCAAGTCACCCTTCGTCCACTCTTTTCCTTTGAGCAATCCTTTGGGGCGACCACTTTCCACTCGAAAGTGGGGGTGAGGAGGGTTTGTCCTGGGAATCCTCGACTTGCTCGACGGGTTCCGGAGTGATCAATTCCGACGTCCACAGTCCATCCACACAGCCTGTGGATAACTCTTGGAGGGCTGGGGATCGCTGTGGACAACCGAACGCCAAGTCCCGTTCCCCACAAGGGAATCGAGTCAACTGGACGCCGCTGCCCTGCCCCGTCCCGGGGAGTGAGACACTTTTTATTGACACGTTTCGCAATTCCCCCATAACGGTATGTAAGCCGCAGTTCGGAATAGCGAGTCGTGGGGTGTCACCCCTCCCCGGTAGCCTTGAGCGCGTGATTGACCTTCGCCTGCTCCGTGAGGACCCCGACCGAGTGCGCGCCTCGCAGCGCGCCCGTGGAGAGGACGTCGCGCTCGTCGACGCCCTCCTGTCTGCCGACGAGCGGCGCAGGTCGTCCGGCGTCCGCTTCGACGAGCTCCGCGCCGAGCAGAAGCAGCTCGGCAAGCTCATCCCCAAGGCCTCCGGCGACGAGAAGGCCGAGCTGCTGAAGAAGGCGAGCCAGCTGGCCGCCGACGTCAAGGCAGCCGACGCCGAGCGCGACGCGGCGGACGCCGAGACCCAGGAGCTGCTCCTCCAGCTCGGCAACCTCGTGCACCCCGACGTCCCGGTCGGCGGCGAGGAGGACTTCGTCACGCTGGAGACGCACGGCGAGATCCGTGACTTCGCGGCCGAGGGCTTCGAGCCGAAGGACCACCTGGAGCTCGGCACGATCCTCGGCGCGATCGACGTCGAGCGCGGCGCCAAGGTGTCCGGCTCCCGCTTCTACTTCCTGACCGGCGTCGGCGCCCTGCTGGAGCTCGCCCTGGTCAACGCGGCGATGGCCCAGGCCACGGCGGCCGGCTTCACGCCGATGCTGACCCCGGCGCTGGTCCGCCCCCAGTCGATGGCCGGCACCGGCTTCCTCGGCCAGGCCGCCCAGGACGTCTACCACCTCGACAAGGACGACCTTTACCTGGTCGGCACCTCCGAGGTCCCGCTCGCGGCGTACCACATGGACGAGATCCTCGACGCCGACAAGCTCCCCCTGCGCTACGCCGGCTTCTCCCCCTGCTTCCGCCGCGAGGCCGGCTCGCACGGCAAGGACACCCGGGGCATCTTCCGCGTGCACCAGTTCGACAAGGTCGAGATGTTCTCGTACGTCGCTCCCGAGGACTCGCAGGCCGAGCACCAGCGCCTGCTGGAGTGGGAGAAGCAGTGGCTGACGTCGCTGGAACTGCCGTTCCGCGTCATCGACGTCGCCTCCGCCGACCTCGGCTCCTCGGCCGCCCGCAAGTTCGACTGCGAGGCGTGGATCCCGACGCAGGGCAAGTACCGCGAGCTGACGTCGACCTCGGACTGCACCGAGTTCCAGTCCCGCCGCCTGTCGATCCGCGTCCGTGACGGCAAGCAGGTCAAGCCGCTGGCGACGCTCAACGGCACGCTGTGCGCCGTCCCGCGCACGATCGTGGCGATCCTGGAGAACCACCAGCAGGCCGACGGCTCCGTCCGGGTCCCCGAGGTGCTGCGTCCGTACCTGGGTGGCCGGGAGGTCCTGGAGCCGGTGGCCAAGTGAGCGAGGCCGCCGACGCCGGGTCCCCTGCCGGGGGCTTTCCGTACAAGCTGATCGCCACCGACCTCGACGGAACGCTCCTGCGCTCCGACGAGTCGGTCTCGCAGCGCACCCGCGACGCCCTCGCCGCGGCCACCGTGGCGGGCGCGGCGCACATCGTCGTCACGGGCCGCGCGGTCCCGTACACCCGGCACATCCTCGACGACCTCGGCTACGACGGCCTCGCGGTGTGCGCCCAGGGTGCGCAGGTGTACGACGCCGGCGAGCACCGCCTGCTGACGGCGGTGACCCTGGACCGCCAACTGGCAGGCGTGGCCCTGGCCAAGATCGAGGCCGAGGTCGGGCCCCTGTTCCTGGCGGCGAGCCGCGCCGGCCTGGACGGCGAGGTCATGGTCGGCCCCGGTTACGCGGTCACGGGCGCGCTTCCATCGACGCCGTTCACGGACGCGTCGGATCTGTGGGCCGCCCCGCTGAACAAGATCTACATACAGCATCCGGACCTGTCGGACGACGAGTTGGCCGAGGCCGCCCGCCAGGCAGCGGGCGGTTTTGTCTCCGTGGCGATGGCGGGCGAGGGCATCGTGGAACTGCTGCCGCTGGGCTTGTCGAAGGCGACGGGACTCTCCCTGGCAGCTCGGCGGCTGGGCCTGAAGGCCGCCGACACGCTCGCCTTCGGCGACATGCCCAACGACATCCCGATGTTCGCCTGGGCGGCTCGGGGCGTGGCGATGGCCAACGCCCACGAGGAGCTCAAGGCGGTGGCGGACGAGGTGACGTCTTCCAATGAGGAGGACGGGATCGCGGTGGTGCTGGAGCGGTTGCTGGGCTGACGCCGGTGGTTCGGCCGACGGCTGTTCGGCTGGCGTTGCGGTCGGCGGCTGTCGCAGCGACAGCCAGACGGCGGGCGGCTCGCGTAGCAGTAGCCGCAGGCAGCCGCAGGCAGCCGCAGCCGGCTACCGCCGTGGGCAGTCGTTCCGCAGGGCGGAACGGGTGGGCACGGCCTGCAGCACCGGGCGCCTTCTCAAGCAACTCCAAGCCCTGCACCACGGCCAGCCAAAGTGGCAACGTCTCGCGGAGGATGCACGAATCGAACGTGCGCGGGCTTTCAGACCCGACCACGGTTTAGCAAACCGGTGCCTTACCTCTCGGCCAATCCTCCGGGTGGGCGGCCCACGCGAGAGCGACATCGCGTGCTCGAAGCGGCCGCCCCGGGCAGCTCCCCGTGCGGTGCGGACTCTACGGAGGGGTAGCGATTACTCCGGAGCCCGCCGCCGGCTGCCCTGTCGGGAGCTCGACGTACTGCCGTGCATGGACATCGTCGAACTCCTCTCCCAGAACGTGGCGCCGAACTCACCGTCCGGCGGTGTGGACACAACCACTGTGCCTGTACGACGAGTTGGACGCCACTGGTTAAAAGGGAACGGGAATGGCCGCGAACGCCTGCTACCGGCGGCGCCATCTGCGTCGGCGCCCCTTGCTGAAGAACCAGCCGGCAGGCGGTTCGTCCGAGCGCCACGGCTGCGGCTCGGGCGCTTCACGCCGCCAGCGGGCGGCGAGCATACGGGCCCTGGCAGACGGCTCGCTCGTCTCGGCGGACCGTATGAAGTCCTCGTCCAGAACCGGGTCGTCCCAGTCCTCTGCCATCCCCGTCCTCCTAGCCGTACCTCTCCTGACTGTGCGTCCCCTTTTGCCCAGTGTGGACGGACAGAGGTGAAGTCCCTGTCAGTAAGCGCAGCGTCTACTCCTCACCGGCCAGCGTCAGCGACCGCAGCTTCTGCCCCGCGTACCAGGTCGCCAGTACGGTGACCACCGCCAGCAGCACCGTCGCCGTGGGCAGTGCGACGTCCGACGTCACCATGTCTCCGCCGGCGACCTTCTGCGCCACCGCCAGCGACCACTGCTGAACGCTCAGCGTGCGCGCGCCCGCCACCAGGGAGCCGAACAGGGCCTCCCAGACGAGTGCGTAGACGAGCCCGAAGACCACCGCGTGCCGGGACACCGTGCCGAGCAGCAGGAAGATCGCGGCGTACGCGATGGAGGCGACCAGCGCAGCCACCGTGTAGGCGACGGCGATCTGCTGGCCGTTGCCGTTGAGGATGTACCCGGCGATGAAGGTGGGCAGCGCCGAGAACACCATCGTCACGGCGATCGCCACGATCAGCTTGGTGAAGATGATCGTCGGCCGTTTCACCGGCTTGGACAGCAGGTACACCACCGAGCCGTCGTCGATCTCCGGCCCGATCGCACCCGTGCCCGCGATGACGCCGATGATCGGCACCATGGTGGCGAGCGCCAGCCCGCCGAGCAGGTCGGACGCGGTCTGGTCGTCGGCTCCGGCCAGCCCGCGCACCACCACGGAGATCGCGATGAGCAGCAGCGGCAGGGCGCCCAGGATGAGGGCCCGGCGACGGCCGAGCAGGGCCCGGTAGGTGAGCCGGGCGACTGTGGGGTCGTACATCTTTCGGCCTCCTACGCCGCGACCAGATACGAGAAGACGGACTCGAGGGATTCGTCGGACGGCGAGACCGTGAGCAGGCGGATGCCGTGGTCGCGCGCCACCTTGGGCAGCAGGGCGGTGAAGCGGCCGAAGTCGACGGCCTGGATGTGCAACGCGCCCTCGGCCAGATCGACCTCGATACCGGACGTCGACGGGTCGGCGATCAGCGCGGCCGCGAGGGTGCGGTCGTCGCTGGAGCGGACCAGATAGCGGTGCGGGCGGTCGGTCATCAGGCGGCGGATCTTGCGGAAGTCGCCGCTGGCCGCGTGCCGTCCGGCGACCACGACCTCGATGTGCCAGGCGAGTTGCTCGACCTCTTCGAGGATGTGGGACGAGAACAGCACCGTGCGGCCCTCGTCGCCCATGCGGCGCAGCAGGTCCATGAGCTGCATGCGCTGGCGCGGGTCCATGCCGTTGAACGGCTCGTCGAGCAGGAGGAGGGACGGGTCGTGCACCAGGGCGCTCGCCATCTTCACGCGCTGCCGCATGCCCTTGGAGTACGTCGAGATCTTGCGGTCCTGGGCGTACTCCATCTCGACCGTGGCCAGCGCCTTCTGGGCGGCCTTGGCGCCCAGGCCGTGCAACTCGGCGTTGGCGACGACGAATTCGCGGCCGGTGAGGAAGTCGTACATCGCCTCGCGCTCGGGGACGATGCCGATGTGCTTGTAGATGGCCTCGTTGCGCCAGACCGGTTGTCCGTCGAGGGTGACGGTGCCGGTGGAGGGGGCGAGGAAGCCGCCCATCATGTTGATGAGGGTGGACTTTCCGGCGCCGTTGGGGCCGAGCAGGCCGGTGACGCCGGGGCCGATCGTCATGGTGATGTCGTTGACGGCGACCACGTTGCCGAACCAGCGGGAGACGTGGTCGATCTGGAGCGTGGTCACATTCCCACCTTCTTGTAGCGGCGCATCAGGAGGCCGTAGCTCGCGGCGATCAGGCCGAGGACGGCGAGGACGTAGACCACGCCCACCCCGTCGCTGGGGCCGACCCCGCCGGGGAACGCGGAGCTCGCGCCGAGGAACGCGGACTGCACCCCGTCGATGAGCGTGACCGGCGAGAACAGGCCGATCCAGGCGATGGCGCCGCTGCTGCCCCCGCCGTCGCCGAGGGACTGCGCGTCGGCGATGGCCTGGAGGGTGGAGACCGCGCCGTAGGAGATGGTCATGACGGCGATCACGGCCGCGATGCCGAAGCCGCGGCGCGGGGTGAACGACGCGATGACCAGGCCGATGCCGGCGAAGAGCAGGGAGAGCAGTGCCACGGAAACGAGTCCCTGCGCGAATCCCTTGGTCTGGTCGGCGAAGTCCAGCTTGGCCAGCAGCGCGCCCACATACAGCACGAGCAGCGGGGCCGCGGTGAGGATGAACAGGGCGGAGGCGAGCGCCGCGAACTTCGCGCGTACGTAGTCGGCGGTCTCGATGGGCCGCGAGAAGTACAGCGGTACGGTCTTGAAGCGCAGGTCGCGGGAGACGGACTGGGGTGCCTGCGAGGCGACGTACAGGCTGATCACGGCCTGCATGATGATCGCGTAGCGCGTGTAGTCGACGGGCAGGTCCTTGGCCTTGGTGGCGACCGCGACGGCGACCATGATGGCCGCGGGCACGCACATCACCACGAACAGGAGCATCGGCAGCACCTTGGACTTCACCGAGCGGCCGAGGCCGTAGGCGCCGCGCAGGGACTGCGAGTAGAGGGAGCGGGTGGCGTAGGAGCGGCCGAGGCGGGGGCCGTCGTACGTGCGGTAGCCGATGTTGTGGATGCGGGTCTGGTCACCCGATGTCGTCGCTACGGGGTGCTCAACCGCCATGGCCGACCGCCTCCTTCCGCTGTGCGTCGGTGCTCTGCTCGCTGCCCTGCTCGCTGTCCGTGAAGACCTCGGAGATGTGGTGCCGGCGCTGTTCCATGCGCACCAGGCCGAGGCCGAGGTCGGCGACCACGTCCCGCACCAGGTCGTACGTCTCGTCGCCCTGCGCGGTGAGCAGCAGGATGTGGCCGGCACCGGGGAGGCCGCCGCTGCCGTCGAGGACGTCCACCCCGCGCGCGTGGAGCGCGTCGCGCACCGCGCGGGTGCCGTCCGGGTGTTCGTCGGTGTCGGTGACCTCGATCGCGAGCGTGGTCGTGGTCTGCGTGAAGTCGGTGGTGGAGCTGGAGCGCAGGAGCTTGCCGCCGTCGATGACGACGACGTGGTCGCAGGTGCGCTCCAGCTCGCCCAGGAGGTGCGAGGTGACCAGGACCGAGATGCCGAAGTCGGTGTGGATCCGGCGGATCAGGCCGAGCATCTCGTCGCGGCCGACCGGGTCGAGGCCGTTGGTCGGCTCGTCCAGGAAGACCAGCTGAGGGTCGTGCACCAGGGCCTGCGCCAGCTTCACGCGCTGCTTCATGCCGGTCGAGTAGCCGCCGATAGGGCGGTAGCGCTCCTCGTACAGACCGACGTGGCGCAGCGTGTCCGCGGTGCGCTCGCGCGCGGCGGTGGGCGGCAGGCCGGACATGCGGGCCATGTGCACGACGAACTCGGTGGCCGAGACGTCGGGCGGCAGGCAGTCGTGCTCCGGCATGTATCCGACCCGCTCACGGATGGCGGCGCCCTTGGTGGCGACATCGAGTCCGAGCACTTCGGCACGGCCCTCGGTGGCGGGGGACAGACCCAGCAGGATCTTGATCAGTGTGGACTTGCCGGCCCCATTGGCTCCGACGAGTCCGGTCACACCGGGCCCGACGTCCACGGAGAGCCGGTCAAGCGCGGTCACCCTGGGGAACCGCTTGCTCAGGCTTTCGGTCGCGATCACAGTCACGCTTCGAAGGTAGTGACGCGGACCACGCCGGTCGTCACCCCGCAGAGCTGTCTTGGGATCAGACTCAAGGTGTACGGGGCCCTAAGGGTCACCCTGAGGTCGAACAACGAGGGCCCTGGTTTTCCACATCGGCGTGGTTGTCCACAGCCCGAGGCAGCCCTATTGACGCAGCCTCTAACAACTGTCACATTCGCCAGTGTCAAGTTACGGGCACGTACCGCAGTCGGTGTGGACAGGTGGGCGGTGGCATGACTTCAGCGGTGACACGCGAACTCTCCGCGGAGTTGCAGGGGTTCAGGACGGTCCAGCGCCTGGCGTACGAGTGCGCCGAGGCCGTCGCGGCGCAGCTGGAGCCGGGCATTACCGAGCGTGAGGCGGCGCGCATGCAGCGCGAGTGGCTGCGCGAGCGCGGGGTGCGGGACTGGTTCCACCTGCCCTTCGCCTGGTTCGGGGACCGCACGGCGTTCGTGAACTTCCGCATCCCGCTGCAGTTCTTCCCCACGGGCCGCCGCCTCGAGCCCGGGATGCCGTTCATCCTGGACATGGCCCCTGTGTACGACGGCTGCACGGCCGACATCGGCTACTCGGGCTCGCTCGGCATCAACCCCGTGCAGGACAAGCTGATGGCCGACCTGGCGGCGCACCGGGAGCTGATCCTGCGCGAGGTGCGCGAGCGGCGGCCGCTGCGGGAGATCTACGAGGACGTGGACCGGCTCATGGTCCGCCAGGGCTATGCCAACCGGCACCGCGCCTACCCCTTCGGCGTGATCGCGCACAAGGTCGACCGGGTCAAGGAGCGCCGCTGGTCACCGCATGTGTTCGGGTTCGGCACACAGTCCCTGAAGGGCCTGGCGAGCGACGCGCTGCACGGTCACCGCGAGGGCTGGTCCCCGCTGTGGTCGCCGTACCGCTTCTCCGACCACCCGCCGCAGCCGGGCCTGTGGGCGGTCGAACCACATCTGGGCTTTCGGGGTACGGGCGCGAAGTTCGAGGAGATCCTGGTCGTCACCGACTCCGCGGATCCCGAGGAGAGCGCCTTCTGGCTGGACGACGATCTGCCGCATGTGCGGCGCTGGGCGGAGGAGAAGTGACGGTGCCGGTGACTCTTCAGGGCGCGCGTGAGCGCCGGGTGCGGACCGGCGGCGTCGAGCTGTGCGTCGCCGAGCTGGGTGACCCGGGGCAGCCGACGGTGATCCTCGTGCACGGCTATCCGGACAGCAAGGAGGTGTGGTCCGAGGTCGCGCCGCGGCTGGCCGACCGCTTCCATGTCGTGCTGTACGACGTCAGGGGCCACGGCCGGTCCACGGCACCGAAGCCACTGCGGGGCGGGTTCACGCTGGAGAAGCTGACGGACGACTTCCTGGCCGTCGCGGACGCGGTCAGCCCGGACCGGCCGGTGCATCTGGTGGGGCACGACTGGGGTTCGGTGCAGTCCTGGGAGTTCGTGACCGTCAAGCGCACCGAGGGCCGGATCGCCTCCTTCACCTCGATGTCCGGCCCGTCCCTCGACCACTTCGGGCACTGGATCAACCAGCGCCTCAAGCGCCCCACGCCGCGCCGGGTCGGCCAGCTGCTCGGCCAGGGCGCCAAGTCCTGGTACGTGTATCTGCTGCACACACCCGTGCTGCCCGAACTGGCCTGGCGCGGTCCCCTGGGCAAGCGCTGGCCGAGGCTCCTGGAGCGCTTCGAGAAGGTGCCCGGCGGCGGCTACCCGACCTCGTCACTGCCGACGGACGCGGCGCACGGCGCATGGCTGTACCGCGACAACGTACGGGCCCGGCTGCGCCGTCCGCGCACGGACGCGTACGCGCACGCGCCCGTGCAGCTCATCACGCCCCTCGGGGACGCGTTTTTGTCCGAGCGGCTCTACGACGAACTGGAGTCGTGGGTTCCGCAGTTGACCCGGCGCACGCTCGCGGCGAAGCACTGGATCCCGCGCACCCGCCCCGACCAACTGGCGGCCTGGATCACGGAGTTCGTGACGTCCGTGGAGGGCGGGCGGCCGGAAGGGGTGACGGCGACCGGCAAGTACGCCGACCGCTTCGGCGGGCAGCTCGTCCTGGTCACCGGCGCCGGCAGCGGCATCGGACGGGCGACGGCGTACGCGTTCGCCGAGGCCGGCGCGCGCGTGGTGGCCGTCGACCGGGACGCCGAGTCCGCGGCCCGCACCGCCGAGATGTCCCGACTGATCGGCGCCCCCGAGGCCTGGGCGGAGACGGTCGACGTCTCCGACGAGCAGGCCATGGAGAAGCTCGCCGAGAAGGTCGCCACCGAGTACGGCGTGGTGGACGTGCTGGTGAACAACGCCGGGATCGGCCTGGGCGGCTCCTTCTTCGACACCACACCGGAGGACTGGAAGAAGGTCCTCGACGTCAATCTGTGGGGCGTCATCCACGGCTGCCGGCTGTTCGGGAAGCAGATGGCCGAGCGCGGACAGGGCGGCCACATCGTCAACACCGCGTCGGCGGCGGCGTACCAGCCCTCCAAGGCACTGCCCGCCTACAGCACCTCCAAGGCGGCCGTGCTGATGCTGAGCGAGTGCCTGCGCGCGGAACTGGCCGGCCAGGGCATCGGCGTGACCGCGATCTGCCCCGGCTTCGTGAACACCAACATCACGTCGACCGCGCACTTCGCCGGGGTCGACGCCGAGGAGGAGAAACGGCGCCAGAAGAAGTCCGCGCGGCTGTACGGGCTGCGGAACTATCCACCGGAGAAGGTCGCCGACGCGATCCTGCGGGCGGTCGTGCGCGGTGACGCCGTGGTTCCGGTGACGCCGGAGGCACGCGGGGCATATCTGATGTCCAGGTTCACGCCCAGGGCTCTGCGGGCGATCGCACGGCTGGAGCCACCGCTGTGAGGGTGGGAGGAGGGTGGGCACGGCCTGCAGCACCGGGCACCTTCGAACTGGCCGTACTACAGCGGACCGGGGGCGACCGAGCATGGACGAGACGTACCGCATAGAAGACCTTGCCCACCGCAGCGGCGCCACCGTCCGCACCATCCGCGCCTACCAGGACCGAGGCCTGCTCCCCCGCCCCGAACGCCGTGGCCGCGCCAACGTCTACGGGGACGCCCACCTGGTCCGCCTGCGCCAGATCGCCGACCTGCTCGACCGCGGATACACCCTTGCCTCCATCAAGGAGCTCCTGGAGGCCTGGGACGCCGGTCGCGGCCTCGGCGGGGTGCTCGGGCTGGTCGCCGAGGTGGACGGGCCGTGGACCGACGAGGAGGCGGTACGGATCTCGCGCGCCGAGCTGACCGAGCGCTTCGGCGGGGCTCCGGACGACGCGGCGGTGACCGATGCCGTGGAGCTCGGCGTGCTGGAGCCCGTACCCGGTGACGGCGACACCTTCCTCGTACCGAGCCCTCAAGAGCTCGCCGTGGCCGTCGAGTTGCACGCCGCCGGAGTGCCTCTTTCGGCGATCGCAGGTCATCTGAGGGAGTTGAGGGGTCAGGTCGAGCACATCGCCGCCCGTTTCCTGGAGTTCACCACCGAGCACGTCTTCGCCCGCTACCTCGACGGGCCGCACGGCCCGACGGACTCCGACGCGGCCGAAGCGGCCTCGCTCGTACGCCGGCTGCGCCCGCTCGCCCAGCAGACGGTGGACGCGGAACTCGCCCGGGCCATGCGGTTGTTGGCGATTCGGCAGCTGCGTCAGCACCTGGGAAAGGACGAGGCGCCGGAACTTCGGAATCAGACGCGAAAGGTGTCGCTTCCGGTGGAGACAATGCAGGCGGTGGAGAGCCTGGTTGGCCCTGAACAGGCTCCGGCGTTCATCGCACTGGCCGCCGAACGGGAGGTGCGCTCCCGCGCCTTGGACCGACTCGCCGCAAGTCACAGACCATCAAATGATCTTGACGAAACGCCTTGAAACCACGGCCTGTTGTCCACAGAATCGCCAATTCCCCTGTGGAAAACCGCACTTGCTTGTGGATCAAACATCCGAAGCGAAATCGTTCGCGTGATTCGCTCCGCTCCCGCACCCTGAAGGTATGAGCAAGAGAGATCACAGCGGGATGGACGAGAGACGCACCGTGAAGGTGTCGAAGTACCTCTCGAAGCATCTGCGCCACCAGCCCGAGCGGATCGGGCTCACGCTCGACGAGGGCGGCTGGGTCGAGATCGAGACCCTGATCGCCGCGGCGGCCGCGCACGGGTTCCGGTTCACGCGCGAGGAACTCGATCATGTGGTGGCCACGAACGACAAGAAGCGCTTCGCCGTCGAGGGAAACCGCATCCGCGCCAGCCAGGGCCACACCATCGACGTCGACCTCGGCCTTCCCCCGGCGACGCCACCGCCGTACCTCTACCACGGCACCGTGGCCCGCAGTCTGGACGCGATCCGCGCCGAGGGGCTGAAGGCCATGGACCGGCACGACGTGCATCTGTCGCCCGACCGCGAGACCGCGAGCCGCGTCGGCTCCCGCCGTGGCCGCCCCGTCGTGCTCTCCGTGGACGCCGGTGCCATGCACCGTGACGGCTATGAATTCCACGTCAGCGAGAACGGAGTCTGGCTGACCGAGTTCGTCCCGCCGCAGTACGTGCGGTTCCCCGAGACGCACTGAGCCCTTTCATGATCCACCTCACTCCGTGGCTGAGCAGCCGCGTGCGGTGACTGTTTCACGTGAAACCCGTTCGGCCGCTTAGGCTCGAGTCATGAGTCTGCGCCTGAGCACCGTGATCCTCCCGTACCGCCGCTGGTCCGAGGGGGGTCGCGCGGCATGGCAGCGCGCGGAGCAGCTCGGCTTCCACGCCGCGTACACCTACGACCACCTGTCCTGGCGCAGCTTCCGGGACGGCCCGTGGTTCGGTGCCGTGCCGACACTGACCGCCGCCGCGGCCGTCACCGACCACCTGCGGCTGGGCACCCTCGTGACCTCGCCGAACTTCCGGCACCCGGTGCCGTACGCCAAGGAGCTGATCTCCCTCGACGACATCTCCGGCGGCCGCTTCACGCTCGGCGTCGGTGCGGGCGGCTCCGGGTTCGACGCCACCGTGCTCGGCCAGGACCCGTGGTCGCCGCGCGAGCGGGCGGACCGGTTCGCCGAGTTCGTCCAGCTCCTGGACCGGCTGCTGACCGAGGACTCGGTGTCGTACGAGGGCGACTTCTACTCGGCGCACGAGGCGCGCAACATCCCGGGATGTGTGCAGCGCCCCCGGCTGCCGTTCGCGATCGCCGCGACCGGACCGCGCGGGCTGCGGCTCGCGGCGCGGTACGGGCAGGCATGGGTGACCACCGGTGACCCCAAGCTGTACGAGAACGGCACTCCTGAACAGTCGGTTCAAGCCATTCGTGGACAGGCCGAGAAGCTGGCCGACGCCTGCGCCGAGATCGGCCGGGACGTGGCCGGGCTCGACAAGATCCTGCTCACCGGCTTCACCCCGGATCGCGGCCGTCCGCTGGAGTCCCTCGACGCCTTCGTGGACTTCGCGGGGCGCCACCAGGAGTTGGGATTCACCGAGATCGTGGTCCACTGGCCGATCCCGGACTCGGACTTCGCGGCCGACGAGAAGGTCTTCGAGCAGATCGCCATGGAGGCGCCGGCGCAGCTGCGCTGAGCACGGCGGGCGCGACGGTGCTGGTCAGCGCCCCGTGGCCGGTCTCCTCAGGGGCGGTTTCTCCTCAGCCACCGCCTCAGATGTGCGGTCTCCCGCACGGCCGTGCAGGCATATGCGGGAGAATGGCCCGGTGACCTCAGCGACTCGACAGCCTCAGACCCCGGCCGCCGCCGTCCGCCCGCGGCTCATCGCCACCGACCTGGACGGCACCCTGCTGCGGGACGACAAGTCGGTCTCGCCGCGCACGGTCGCCGCGCTGGCCGCCGCCGAGGAGGCGGGCATCGAGGTGTTCTTCGTCACCGGCCGCCCTGCCCGCTGGATGGACGTCGTCAGCGACCACGTCCACGGTCACGGCCTGGCGATCTGCGGCAACGGCGCCGCGGTGGTCGACCTGCACGGCGGCCCGGGCACCCACCGGTTCGTGAAGGTGCGGGAGCTGGCCCGGGAGAACGCGCTGGACGCCGTACGGCTGCTGCGTGAGGAGGCACCGGGCACGGTGTACGCCGTGGAGCAGACGTACGGCTTCCACCAGGAGCCGGACTATCCCAAGCTGCACATGGAGATACCGGACCATCTCGCACCGGCCGAGGACCTCCTGGCGGCGGACGGCCCCGGTGCCGACGAGCCGGTACTCAAGATCCTCGCCTATCACCCCACCCTCGACCCCGACGCCTTCCTCACCCTCGCCCGCCTCGCCATCGGCGACCGCGCCAATGTCACCCGTTCCAGTCCGAGCGCCCTGCTGGAGATCAGCGGCCCCGGGGTCTCCAAGGCCAGCACGCTCGCCCTGTGCTGCGCCGAGCGCGGTATCTCGCACGAGGAGGTCGTGGCCTTCGGTGACATGCCGAACGACGTGGAGATGCTGACGTGGGCGGGCCAGTCGTACGCGATGGGCAACGCGCACCCGGATGTCATCGCCGCCGCGTCAGGGCGGACGGTCGCCAACAACGACGACGGGGTGGCGGTCGTGATCGAACAGCTGCTGGCCCTGCGGGACTAGGCAGGCTCACGCCGCGGCGACCGGCCTACCCGAGCCGCACTCCCCGCGCCGCCAGCCACGGCACCGGATCCACCGCCGAGCCCATCTGCGCGGTGACCCGCGCCTCGAAGTGCAGGTGCGGGCCCGTGGAGTTGCCGCTCGTGCCGGACTGGCCGATCCACTGCCCTGTGTCGACCCGTTCGCCCTGGTCGACGGCGACAGCGGCGAGATGGGCGTACTGCGTGTAGTAGCCGTCCGCGTGCCGGAGGACGATCTCCATGCCGAAGGCGCCCCCGCACGACACCTTCACGACGCGCCCGTCCCCGACCGCCCGCACCGGCGTGCCGATCGGCACGGCGAAGTCCTGGCCGGTGTGCCGGTTCGCCCACCGCAGCCCGCCGCTGCCGAATGCCGCCGACAGCTGGTACGACTCCACCGGCTCGACCCACTCGCTCGTGAAGTCCGTCTTCGGCTGGTCGAGCCGGACGGCACCGCTGCAGGAGCCGGCGGCCACGGAGGCGTCGGCCTGCCCCTGCAACTGCCAGCGCACCCTTTCGAGCTTCTGCTCGATGCCCTTCTTCAGTTCGGCGAGCGCGGCGTTGCGCTTCTCCAGGTTCTGCCAGGCCGCCGCGGCCTTGGCCTCGTCCGTGGCGAGCCGCTTCTCGGCGCGTCGGCTCTTCTCGATGGCGTTGCCGACGGCCAGGTTCGTCTGCGAGAAGACATGCTGACCGCGCATCAGCTGCTCCGGGCTCTTCGCCAGGATGATCTGCGCGGTGAGCGGCATCCCGCCGCTGGTGCGGTACTGGGCGCGTGCGATCCGGCCCAGGTCCTCGCGCAGGACGCCGATCTCCCGCCGTTCACGCTCGAGCAGCGCCTCGATCCGCTGTGCTTCGGCCCGCTGCACCTCGGCCTCCTGCCGCCCGGCCTCGTACTGCTGCGTGGCCCGGGCCGCATCCGCGTACAGCTGCACCACCTGCGCGCTGAGGGCGGAATCGCCACCGGTTCCGGTGCCGTTGTCGCCCGGGGTCCGCTTCCCGTCGGCGGGTCGGGCGGCGAGTGAGGCGAGCACGCACAGCAGCGCCGGAACGATCAGGAGACGGCGGCGGTATGAGCGCATGTCAGCGATCGTGGCCCGCGGGTCGGGTCAGGGTCCTGTTCGGGTGGTACGCCTGGGGGACGTGTTGCTGCGGACGGGTCAGTACGGGTGTTGACGCGAACGCCGGCGGTCAGGTCGTCCCCACCAGCAGATCCGCCTGCTCCTCCCGCTCCACCATCTCCCGCAGCGGCCCGTCCGCGGCGGCCAGTTCCGCGAACGCGCCCCGCTGCACCACACGCCCCTCCTCCAGGACAACCACTTCGTCGACGGCCTCCAGCCCGGCCAGTCGGTGGGTGATGAGCAGGGTCGTCCGGCCCTCGGTGGCGGTCAGCAGGTCGGCGGTGAGCGCGTCGGCGGTGGGCAGGTCGAGGTGCTCGGCGGGCTCGTCGAGGACGAGGACGGGGAAGTCGGCGAGCAGTGCGCGGGCCAGCGCGAGCCGCTGCCGCTGACCGCCCGACAGCCGCGCCCCGTGCTCGCCCACGAGCGTGTCCAGCCCGTCGGGCAGGCCGTCGGCCCAGTCGAGCAGCCGGACACGCTTCAGGGCGTCGCGCAGTTCGGCCTCGGTGGCGTCCTTCTTGGCGAGCAGCAGGTTCTCGCGCACGGAGCTGTCGAACAGGTGCGCGTCCTGCGCGCAAAGCCCGACCAGCCGGCGCACCTCGTCGCCGTCCAGTGCGTACGCGTCTACGCCGCCCAGCGTGTACGAGCCCGAGTCCGCGTCCAGGAAGCGCAGCAGCACCTGCGCCAGCGTGGTCTTGCCGGACCCGGACGGCCCGACGACGGCGATCCGGCGGCCCTCCTCCAGGGTCAGGTCGAGGCCGGCGAGCGCATCCCGCTCCTGCCCCGCGTGGCGGGCGGTCAGACCCCTGACGGCGACGGGGAACGGTGACGCGGGCGCCTGCCGGGGCTGCTCCGGTTCCCGTACGGGCTCGGGGGCGTCCAGCACCTCGTACACGCGCTCGGCGCTCTTGCGCACCCGCTGCCGGTACTGCACGGCGAGCGGCAGCCCGAGGACGGCCTCGAAGGCAGCCAGCGGGGTGAGGACGACGACGGCCATCGTCACGCCGCCCAGCCGCCCGTCGACGACCGCCTGGGCGCCCACGAGGGCGGTGGCGGCGACGGTGAGCCCGGAGATCAGCGCGGTGAGTCCGTCGCCGAGCGCGGTCGCGGCGGCGGCCCGCGAGGCGATCCGGGTGAGCGCCCCGTCGGCCCGCCGAGCCTCGGCCGTACGGGCGGGCAGGGCGCCGGCCACGGTCAGCTCCGCGGTGCCGGTGAGCAGATCCGTCACGCGCGTCGCGAGCACTCCGCGGGCGGGGGCCAGCCTCCGCTCGGCGCGGCGGGCGACTGTACCCGTGAGGAGCGGGACTCCGGCCCCGGCCGCCAGCAGCCCGGCGGCGAGCACGGCACCGGCCTCGGGCAGCAGCCAGGCGGTGAAGCCGACGGCCCCGGCGGACACGACGGTCGCGGCAGCGGCGGGCAACAGCCACCGCAGCCAGTAGTCCTGCAGCGCGTCCACATCGGCGACGAGCCGCGACAGCAGATCGCCCCGCCGCGTGCGGCGCAGCCCTGCGGGCGCCAGCCGCTCCAGCCGCCGGTACACGGCGACCCGGGTGTCGGCCAGCATCCGCAGCACCGCGTCGTGCGACACGAGCCGCTCGGCGTACCGGAACACGGCTCGTCCGATGCCGAAGGCCCGCGTCGCCGTCACCGCCACCATCAGATACAGCACGGGCGGCTGCTGCGAGGCCCGCGAGATGAGCCACCCGGAGGTGGCCATGAGCCCGACGGCACTGCCGAGCGCGAGGCTCCCGAGCAGCAGCGCGAGGACGAGGCGACCGCGCCGGGCACCGGACATGGCGCGGACGCGGGCCAGGGCCTTGCGAGCATCGCGGGTGCCGGCCGTGTCCGGCGCGGCGGCCTCGTCCGCCTGTTCCTCCTGGATCGGCCGGGTGGTGGTCGCCCTGGGTCCGGTCTCGGTGCCGTCGTGGGACGCGATCTCCGCGTGAGCGGGGGTGACCGTCTCCGTCAGCCGCACCACCCGGTCCGCCACGCCCAGCAACGCCGGCCGATGCACCACCAGCAGCACCGTCCGCCCCACCGCCAGCCTGCGCACCGCCTCCACGACCTCGGCCTCGGTGGCCCCGTCGAGCGCGGCTGTCGGCTCGTCCAGCAGGAGCACGGGCCGGTCCGCGAGAAACGCCCGGGCCAGCGCGAGCCGCTGCCGCTGCCCCGCGGACAGCCCGGCCCCGTCCTCACCCAGCACGGTGTCGACGCCCTGGGGCAGCGCGTCCACGAACTCCAGCGCCCCGGCGTCCCCCAGCGCCCGTCGCACGGCGGCGTCGTCCGCGTCGGGACGCGCCAGCCGTACGTTCTCGGCGACCGTCCCGGCGTACAGGTGCGGCCGCTGCGGCACCCAGGCGATCCGCGAGCGCCACTCCTCCAGATCGAGCTCGGCGAGATCGGCTCCCCCGACCAGCACCCGCCCTGCACTGGGCCGCACGAACCCCAGCAGCACGTTCAGCAGCGTCGACTTGCCCACACCGCTCGGCCCGACGAGCGCGACCGTCTCGCCGGGTTCGACTGCGAAGGACGCACCCGCCACGGCATCGGCGGAGCGGCCGGGGTAACGGACCGAGACCCCGTCGAACTCGAACGACATCGCCCCAGTCGGCACCGCCGCGGTACCCGAGGCCGGCGCCGGAGTCTCCAGTACCTCGAAGATCTCCTCGGCCGCGGCCAGCCCCTCGGCCGCCGCGTGGTACTGAGCGCCCACCTGGCGCAGCGGCAGATACGCCTCGGGCGCCAGCACGAGCACGACCAGGCCGTCGTACAGATGCATCTCGCCGTGGACGAGCCGCATCCCGATCGTCACGGCGACCAGCGCCACCGAGAGGGTCGAGAGCAGCTCCAGCGCGAAGGAGGAGATGAAGGCGATCCGCAGGGTCCGCATGGTCGCCCTGCGGTACTCGCCGGTGATCCGGCGGATCGACTCGGCCTGCGCCTTGGCCCGCCCGAACACCTTCAGGGTCGGCAGCCCGGCGACGACGTCCAGGAAGTGTCCGGACAGCCGCGACAGCAACTGCCACTGACGGTCCATCCGGGACTGCGTGGCCCAGCCGATCAGCATCATGAAGACCGGGATGAGGGGCAGGGTGCCGACGATGATGGCCGCCGACACCCAGTCCTCGGTCACGATCCGCGCCAGCACCGCCACGGGTACGACGACCGCAAGCCCCAACTGCGGCAGGTACCGGGAGAAGTAGTCGTCCAGGGCGTCGACGCCCCGTGTGGCAAGGGCCACCAGCGATCCGGTCCGCTGCCCGCCGAGCCAGCCGGGCCCCAGCGTCGCCGCCCGCTCCAGCAGCCGCCCTCGCAGCTCCGACTTCACCGCGGCGCTCGCCCGGTGTGCGGCAAGCTCCGTGAGCCAGGAGACCAGCGCGCGGCCGACCGCCACAGTCACCAACAGCAGCAGGGGAGTGCGGAGGTCAGCGGCGGACAGTCCGTGCTGGAAGGCGCCGACCACCACCTCGGCGACCAGCATCGCCTGGGCAATGACCAGCAATGCCCCGACAGCGCCCAGGCCGATGACCGCACCCAGGAAGAGACGGGTGGCACGGGCGTACCGCAGCAGACGCGGATCGATTGGTTTCACGTGAAACACACCTCAGTGCACTGTTTCAGCGATGTGCTGGGTACCGATCCGCTTGCGGAACACCCAGTAGGTCCAGCCCTGGTAGAGCATGACGACCGGGGTGGCGATCGCCGCGCACCACGTCATGATCTTCAGGGTGTACGGGCTCGACGAGGCGTTGGTGACCGTGAGGCTCCACTCGTCATTGAGGGAAGACGGCATGACGTTCGGGAAGAGCGTCAGGAAGAGCATCGCCACCGCGGCCACGATCGTGACGCCGGAGAAGGCGAACGACCACCCCTCGCGCCCGGCCTGGTTCGCCACCAGCGCCGCCATCAGCGCGACCACGGCCACCACGAGCGCGACCAGGCTCTGACCGTCGCCGCTCTCGATCTGCGTCCAGAGCAGGAAGAGCAGCGCCAGACCGGCGGCGGCGAGGCCGACACGCAGGGCCAGGGCCCGCGCCCGCTCCCGGATCTCACCGACGGTCTTGAGCGCGGTGAACACCGCACCGTGGAAGGTGAACAGCGTCAGCGTCACCAGGCCCCCGAGGAGCGCGTACGGGTTGAGCAGGTCCAGGACGGTGCCGACGTACTCATGACTCTGGTCGATCTTCACGCCCCGCACGATGTTGCCGAAGGCCACGCCCCACAGGAACGCCGGGATCAGCGAGCACCAGAAGATCGCCTGCTCCCAGTTGCGCTGCCAGTTCTCCTCGGGCCGCTTCGCCCGGTACTCGAAGGCGACGCCCCGGACGATCAGGCAGACCAGGATGAGGAGCAGGGGCAGGTAGAAGCCGGAGAAGAGCGTGGCGTACCACTCGGGGAAGGCGGCGAAGGTGGCGCCGCCCGCCGAGAGCAGCCACACCTCGTTGCCGTCCCAGACGGGCCCGATGGTGTTGATCAGCACCCGCCGCTCGGGCCGGTTGCGGGCCAGCAGCTTGGTGAGGACGCCGACCCCGAAGTCGAACCCCTCCAGGAAGAAGTAGCCGATCCACAGGACGGCGATCAGGACGAACCAGACGTCGTGAAGTTCCATGACTGTGCAGCTCCCTCGGCCTAGTACGAGAAGGCCATCGGCTTGTCGGCGTCACGGGAGTCGCCGCCGATCTTCGTGGGCGGGTTCAGGTCGGCCTCGGTGAGCTCGGGCGGGCCGGCCTTGACGTACTTCACGAGCAGCTTGACCTCGACGACGGCGAGGATGGCGTAGAGCGCCGTGAAGACGATCATCGAGGTGAGCACCTCTGCCTGGGAGACTCCGGGGGAGACCGCGTCCCGGGTCTGCAGCACGCCGTAGACGACCCACGGCTGTCGGCCCATCTCGGTGAAGATCCAGCCCCAGGAGTTGGCGATCAGAGGAAAGCCCAGCGTCAGGATCGCGATGCGCCAGTACCACTGGGTCAGCTTCGGACCGAGCGCCTTGTTGGGGAGCAGGACGAGATGCGGCACCTCGTCGTCACCGACCCTCAGGTGCTGCGGCAGCATGAACTTCTTGCGGGTCAGCCAGAGTCCGACCAGACCGATGGCGAACGACGCCATGCCGAAGCCGATCATCCAGCGGAAGCCCCAGTAGGCGACGGGGATGTTGGGCCGGTAGTCGCCGGGACCGTACTTCTCCTGCTCGGCCTTGTTGACGTCGTTGATGCCGGGGACGTACGAGGTGAAGTCGTCCTTGGCCAGGAAGGACAGCAGGCCCGGGATCTCGATCGCGACCTTGTTGTGGCCCTTGTCGACGTCACCGACGGCGAAGATCGAGAAGGGCGCCGGCTTCTCGCCGTCCCACAGCGCCTCGGCCGCGGCCATCTTCATCGGCTGCTGCTCGTACATGATCTTGCCGAGGACGTCACCACTGATCGCGGTGAGCATGCCGCCTATGACGACGGTGACCAGGCCGAGCCGCAGCGATGTCTTCATCTCGCGGATGTGCTTCTTGCGCAGCAGGTGGAACGCCGAGATGCCGACCATGAACGCGCCACCGGTGAGGAAGGCCGCCGAGAGGGTGTGGAAGGCCTGGGCGAGCGCGGTGTTCTGGGTCAGCACGAGCCAGAAGTCGGTGAGCTCGGCGCGCCCCTTCGCCTCGTTGATCCGGTAGCCGACGGGATGCTGCATCCAGGAGTTGGCCGCGAGGATGAAGTACGCCGACAGGATCGTGCCGATGGAGACCATCCACATGCAGGCCAGATGGATCTTCTTCGGCAGCTTGTCCCAGCCGAAGATCCACAGACCGATGAAGGTGGACTCGAAGAAGAAGGCGATCAGGGCCTCGAAGGCGAGTGGGGCACCGAAGACGTCACCGACGAAGCGGGAGTAGTCGGACCAGTTCATGCCGAACTGGAACTCCTGCACGATGCCGGTGACCACACCCATCGCGATGTTGATCAGGAAGAGCTTGCCCCAGAACTTCGTCGCTCTGAGGTACTTCTCCTTCTCCGTGCGCACCCAGGCGGTCTGCAGTCCGGCCGTCAGAGCGGCCAGCGAGATCGTCAGGGGGACGAACAGAAAGTGGTAGACGGTGGTGATACCGAACTGCCAGCGCGCCAGAGTCTCCGGCGCCAAAGCCAGGTCCACGTCGCCGCTCCTTACCTACGCTTGTGAAAGCGTTCACATTCACAAGCAATTATGCAGCACCCGCTTCCCGGCCACGAAGGGGGGTCCCCGATGTAGCCAACCCCTTGGCGGGAACTTCAACATATTGTTGAATCGCCAGCATGCAGACACATGCTTCGCTACGGATACGGATCTCCTGGCCCGCAGGTCACCTCACGGCGACCCTCGACGACACTCCGACCGCACAGGCCCTCACCAAGGCCCTGCCGCTCGTCTCCACCGCCCGCACCTGGGGCGAGGAGGTCTACTTCGACACAGGAGTGTCTGTTTCACGTGAAACGGACGCGCGGCAGGTCGTCGAGCCGGGCACGGTCGCGTTCTGGACCGAGGGAGATGCGCTCGCCCTCCCCTACGGACCCACGCCGATCTCGCGAGGCGACGAGTGCCGCCTCGCGAGTCCGTGCAACATCCTGGGCCGCCTCGACGGCGACCCCCGCCTGCTGGCGACAGTGCGCAACGGTGATCCGGTGCGGGTAGAACTGGTCGAACCAGCGGACCTCTAGAACTCCTTACGGAACCCTTCCGCCACCTTCAGGAAGATGTCGTTCGCCTCGGCCTCCCCGACCGTCACCCGCACACCCTCGCCCGGGAACGGCCGGATCACCACGCCGGCCTGCTCACACGCCTCCGCGAAGGCGACCGTCCGCTCCCCCAGCCGCAGCCACACGAAGTTGGCCTGGGTCTCGGGCACCGTCCACCCCTGAGCGCGCAACCCGTCGACCACGCGGTTGCGCTCGCACACCAACGAGCCGACTCGGCCGAGCAGTTCGTCCTCGGCACGCAGCGAGGCGATGGCCGCATCCTGCGCGAGCTGGCTCACCCCGAAGGGCACCGCCGTCTTGCGCAGCGCCGCCGCGACCGGCTCCTGGGCGATCGCGAAGCCGACACGGAGGCCGGCGAGCCCGTACGCCTTGGAGAACGTCCGCAGGACACAGACATTCGGCCGCTCACGGTAGATCTCCACACCGTCCGGCACTTCGGGGTCGCGAATGAACTCGCGGTACGCCTCGTCGAGCACCACCAGCACATCACCGGGCACCCGGTCGAGGAACCGCTCCAGCTCGGCCCGCTTCACGACCGTGCCGGTCGGGTTGTTGGGATTGCAGACGAAGATCAGTCTGGTCCGGTCGGTGATGGCGGCGGCCATGGCGTCCAGGTCGTGCACATCACCCGGCGTCAGCGGCACCTTCACCGACGTGGCGCCGCTGATCTGCGTGATGATCGGGTACGCCTCGAAGGACCGCCAGGCGTAGATGACCTCGTCGCCGGGTCCGGAGGTGGCCTGCAGCAGTTGCTGGGCGACGCCGACCGAGCCAGTGCCGGTGGCCAGGTGGGAGGCCGGGACGCCGAAGCGCTCGGAGAGCTCGTTCATCAGCGCCGTGCACATCATGTCCGGGTAGCGGTTGAAGGACGAGGCGGCGGCCGTCACGGACTCCATCACGCCGGGCAGCGGTGGGTAGGGGTTCTCGTTGGAGGACAGCTTGTAGGCCACGGGTCCACCGGCCGCGGCAGGCTTGCCCGGCTTGTAGGTGGGGATACCCTCCAGCTCGACGCGCAGCTTGGGGCTCGTCTCGCTCACCGCAGTCCTCCTCGCGACCACTGGCGGCCCATCATCACCGCCGTCTCCAATACCCCTCACCTTATGAGGATTCCGCGCCGATGCGTACAGGTGCGACGCCCTCGAACCGCCAGCCCCTTCTGTCACGCCTGCATCAGGGGCATCACTGTACGAAGTTGTACGAATTGGGGGGCGCGTCACACATATATCTATGCGCCGGTGGCTCACGCCGTGGCGCGCATCACCCGTGAAGGTGAGTTGAGACCTCTTCGAAACATCGGGCACTTGGCAGGCCCATGCGCGCCGACAAGTCAGGTCTTGCCATTGGATCGTTCAACTCCCTTGCAATCCAAGGCTTTTGACGCTCCATGACCTTGCAGAAACGTGCCTGTCAACGCGTGCATATGCGTCCGCACTACCCCACCGCATGAGCCCTACTATCGGCTCGCCATGACAGCAGCAGGGAAGCACCAGGTGAGCCGCGCGGAAACCTCACGCCGAGGCAGTCGGCCCGGCCGGGCCGGCATCAGAGACGTGGCCGCCGCTGCGGGAGTCTCCATCACGACCGTCTCCGACGCCCTCAACGGCAAGGGCCGGCTCCCGGACGCCACCCGACGCCACGTCCGCGAGGTGGCCGACCGGCTGGGCTACCGGCCCTCGGCCGCCGCCCGCACGCTCCGTACCGGCAAGTCAGGACTCATCGGCCTGACCGTGACGACATATGGGGATGAACCTTTCACCTTCACCGAGTTCGCGTACTTCGCCGAGATGGCCCGGGCGGCCACCTCGGCCGCGCTCGCCCGCGGCTACGCCCTCGTGATCCTCCCCGCGACCTCGCGTCACGACGTCTGGTCGAACGTCGCCCTCGACGGCACGGTCGTCATCGACCCGTCCGACCAGGACCCGGTCGTCAGCGAACTGGTCAGACAAGGGCTGCCGGTCGTCTCCGACGGCCGCCCGGCCGGCTCGCTCCCGGTCACCGCCTGGGTCGACAACGACCACGAGGCCGCCGTACTCGGCATCCTCGACCACCTGGCCGACGCGGGCGCCCGCCGGATCGGTCTGCTGACGGGCACCACGACGGACACGTACACCCATCTGTCGACCACCGCGTACCTGCGCTGGTGCGAGCGGGTCGGCCAGGATCCGGTGTACGAGGCCTACCCGGCGCACGACCCGTGCGCGGGCGCCGTCGCCGCCGACCGGCTGCTCGCCCGCCCCGACCGCCCCGACGCCGTCTACGGCCTTTTCGACCCGAACGGCACCGACCTGCTCGCCGCCGCCCGCCGCTACGGGCTGCGCGTACCGGACGACCTGCTTCTGGTCTGCTGCAGCGAGTCCACCGTGTACGCCAACACCGAGCCGCCCATCACCACTCTCTCCCTGAAGCCGCGCCGGATCGGCACGGCCGTGGTCCAGCTCCTCATCGACGCGATCGAAGGGGTGGAGTCGGACCAGCCGGTCGAGCAGGTGATACCGACCGAGTTGATCGTGCGTACCTCTTCCCAGCGACGGCCGCCTCGGACGACGGTCAGCCCGCCTCGGTCGCCCGAGGAGCGGTAGAGCAGGTCGGGAGAGGTGGCGGACGCAGGGCGGGGGAGGCCCAGGAGCAGGCCCAGGAGCAGGTCCGGGACCAGGTCCGGGAGCGCCGGAAACAGGTCGGGAAGCGACGGGGAGCGCGGTCATCAGGTGACCGAAGCCCTGCCCAATCGGGGCGAAAGCCGCGGTGAACAGGAGTCCTGCTCCGATTCACCACCCCTGGGTCATCACATGGCGCGATCGGCATTCCTATGATGGGCCCACGACACCGCGGGCCGCTGCGACCAGGCAGTCCGATGCGGTGCAGCTGCGGCGCGATGGTGGAGGGGTCTGATGACTCAGGGGGCCGGTCAGGGACCCGAGGTGGAGCGGACGGCGACGTTGCGCGACTTCCGGGTGCCCGCTTACGTCCACGAGACCGGTCCGTACGCCCACAGCACGCATCCGGGCGACGTCGTCCCGCTCCTCGACGAGGGCTATCCGGAGGGGTACACGCCGACGCAGCGCGACCTTCCCGTCATCAACCGCGGTGACACGGTTCAGGTTCAGGTGCAGGTCGACCCCGCCTCCCTGCCCGTCCAGCAGTCGGTGGGCGGTCCCGGCCCGCTGTTCGTCGTCGGCGACGTGCACGGCTACCTCGACGAGCTGATGGCCGCCCTCCAGGAGAAGGGCCTGATCGACACCGCCGGGAACTGGTGCGCGGGCACCGCCCGGCTGTGGTTCCTCGGCGACTTCACCGACCGCGGCCCCGACGGCATCGGCGTCATCGACCTCGTGATGCGGCTGTCCGCGGAGGCGGCCGCGGCCGGCGGCTACTGCAAGGCCCTCATGGGCAACCACGAGCTGCTGCTGATCGGCGCCAAGCGCTTCGGCGACACCCCCGTCAACTCCGGCGCGGGCACCGCCACCTTCCAGGCGGCCTGGCTGCTCAACGGCGGCCAGAAGACCGACATGGACCGCCTCCAGGACCACCACCTGCAGTGGATGTCACGGCTGGACGCCATGGAAGAAGTCGACGGCCACCTGCTCGTGCACTCGGACACCACCGCCTATCTCGACTACGGCGACTCGATCGAGGCGGTCAACGACACCGTTCGCGAGACGCTCACCCGCAACGATGCCGACGAAGTCTGGGACCTCTTCCGCAAGTTCACCAGGCGCTTCTCCTTCCGCGACGAGGGCGGCGCCGACCATGTGCGCTCCCTGCTCGATACGTACGGCGGCACCCGCATCGTTCACGGCCACAGCCCCATTCCGTACCTGATGGGCGAGGTCGGCTCCGAGGACGGCGAGGACGACCGCGGGCCCTCGGTCGAGGGGCCGCACGTCTACGCCGACGGTCTCGCCATCGCGATGGACGGCGGCGTGACCATGGCCGGAAAGCTGCTGGTCCAGCAACTTCCCCTGGATATCTGACCGTTCACGGGGCAGGCGTCGCCCCATGACGCAGTGACGGAAGACGGCGCAGGCCAGGGCCCAATTTTGTCAAACCCCCTGTCACCGTGTGCCGTCACCGCTCTACCATCGGCTTATCCGTAGCAGGCTCCCCTCCGTTTCTGCCCGACGGCTCGTTGCCATGCGAGCCCCAAGCCCTACGGAGCATCGGGGGATGCACATGAACAGCGTTCCGCAGCACCTGCTCAGCGAGGACCGCCAGGACTACGAGCGGATCCTCGACGAGGCGCTGCGCTCCGCACCACACCGCCCGGAACTGACCGCTGTCGGACAGCGGCTCAACCCCGAACAGCTGCGCACCATGGCGCTCAACGCCACCGCACTCATCACGGCGGCCGCGGCGACCGAGTACCAGCACTACGTGAAGGTCCGCGAGGAACTGCGCCAACCGGCGCCGTCCACCCCGTCGTCCGCCCGCGAGCCCGGCTCCGTCGAGTCGGGAACGGGGGCGATGGGGCTCGCCACCACCATGGGAGAGGTCGCCGAGACCGCCGGCCCCGGTGTCATCGCCGTGGTCGCCGTCCTGGCACCCGTCCTCGCCGGCACCGCCGCGGCGATCTTCCTGCTCGTCGGCTACATCCTGAAGATGTTCGACCCCGAGCCGGCGTTCGCCCAGACGATGCTCACCACCGGATGGGTGTTCGGCGCCGTGGCGGCGGCCACGATCCTGGTCGCCGCCGTCGGACTCCTGCTCACCGCCCTGCGCAACCAGCCCGCGTTCGACGGCGGACCGTACGGCGAACTGAGCGAGGAGGTCGCCCGGGCCAGGGAAGCCTGGCGCGAGGCGCTGCTGGAGCGCGGCATCCTGCCCTTCCTGCGGGAGGCACTCGCCGACCCCGGCACGGCATCGGCACTGCACCGCACCTCACCGTCCGCACCGGCCGGCCGCATCCCGAGCCTCGGCTACGACCGCCCGGGTTTCAGCAGCCCGGACGACGGAGCCTCCTCGGGCTCGCGCCCGAGCTTCACCAGCCCGGACTACACGAGCCCGGACTTCGGAGGGCCGGAACACCAGCCGGAGTAGCCCTCGGCTTGCGCCGCCGCCCTGGGAGAGCCCCGGTCGGGGCCCTCCTCATCGACGGAGCCCCGGGGAGACCTCCTCGGGGAGGCGCAAGCCGAAGACTTCGGCAGCACGCCCGACACCGGGGCATGGCGCCCTGGGTCAGGACGTCGACGTCAGTCCGCGATCGGCAGGTACACCCGGTTGCCCGCCGCCGCGAACTCCTTCGACTTCTGAGCCATGCCCTCCTCGATCTCCTCCTGGGACCCGCCGTGTCGGCGGCGGATGTCCTGGGAGATCTTCATCGAGCAGAACTTCGGCCCGCACATGGAGCAGAAGTGAGCCGTCTTCGCGGGCTCCGCCGGCAGCGTCTCGTCGTGGAACTCCCGTGCCGTGTCCGGGTCGAGGGCGAGGTTGAACTGGTCCTCCCACCGGAACTCGAAGCGGGCGTCGGACAACGCGTCGTCCCACTCCTGCGCACCGGGGTGTCCCTTGGCGAGGTCGGCCGCGTGGGCGGCGATCTTGTAGGTGATGACGCCGGTCTTGACGTCGTCACGGTTGGGCAGGCCCAGGTGCTCCTTGGGCGTGACGTAGCAGAGCATGGCCGTGCCCCACCAGGCGATCATCGCGGCACCGATGCCGGAGGTGATGTGGTCGTACGCCGGCGCGACGTCCGTGGTCAGCGGGCCGAGCGTATAGAACGGAGCTTCATCGCAGATCTCCTGCTGAAGGTCGATGTTCTCCTTGATCTTGTGCATCGGGACATGTCCCGGGCCCTCGATCATGGTCTGTACGTTGAAACGCTTGGCGATCGTGTTGAGTTCCCCGAGCGTCCTCAACTCCGCGAACTGTGCCTCGTCGTTGGCGTCCGCGATCGAACCGGGCCTGAGGCCGTCACCCAGTGAGTACGTCACGTCGTATGCGGCGAGGATCTCGCAGAGCTCCTCGAAGTTCTCGTACAGGAACGACTCCTTGTGGTGCGCCAGGCACCACGCAGCCATGATCGAACCGCCACGGGAGACAATGCCGGTCTTGCGGTTGGCCGTGAGCGGCACGTACGGCAGGCGCACGCCCGCGTGGACCGTCATGTAGTCCACGCCCTGCTCGGCCTGTTCGATGACCGTGTCCTTGTAGATCTCCCAGGTCAGCTCCTCGGCGCGGCCGTCGACCTTCTCCAGCGCCTGATAGAGCGGCACCGTGCCGATGGGCACGGGGGAGTTGCGCAGCACCCACTCGCGGGTGGTGTGGATGTTGCGGCCGGTGGACAGGTCCATGACCGTGTCGGCGCCCCAACGGGTCGCCCAGGTCATCTTCTCGACCTCCTCCTCGATGGAGGAGGTGACCGCGGAGTTGCCGATGTTGGCGTTGACCTTCACCAGGAACCGCTTGCCGATGATCATCGGCTCGATCTCCGGGTGGTTGACGTTGGCGGGAAGCACCGCACGGCCTGCGGCGATCTCCTCCCGCACCACCTCTGGAGAAACGTTCTCGCGGAGGGCCACGAACTCCATCTCCGGTGTGATCTCGCCGCGGCGCGCGTAGGCGAGCTGCGTGACCGCCTTGCCGTCACGGCTGCGGCGGGGCTGACGCGGGCGTCCGGGGAAGACCGCGTCGAGGTTGCGCAGGCCGCCGCGCGGCGAGGTGTGCTTGATCCCGTCGTCCTCGGGACGGACAGGGCGGCCCGCGTACTCCGCGGTGTCACCGCGGGCGATGATCCAGTTCTCCCGTAGCGGGGGCAGCCCCCTGCGGACGTCGGTATCGGCGAGTGGATCGGTGTACGGGCCCGACGTGTCGTACAGCGTGACCGACTGCCCGTTGGTGAGATGCACCTGGCGGACCGGCACCCGCAGATCGGGGCGGGAGCCCTCGATGTACGCCTTGTGCCAGCCGATGGACTTCCCGGCCTCCTGGGACTTGTCGTCCTGGACGGAGGCAGGCGTGCGTGCGTCCCTGTTGGTCATGAGACCTACTCCCTACGCCGGCATTACCCGGTAACAGGTTCGGCGGTCGACGCAGCGGTTTCCGTCTGCCGACGTTTCGTGTGAAACATCACTCGCGATGGGTGATGTTTCATGTGAAACATCGCTGGGACGGAGGTCAGCGCCCTCTCAGCCCGGTGCTCCGAGCTCCCGCGTGTACAAAGGTGGCACCACGCTAGCGTCAATTCGGGCGCGGTGAACAGAGGGCCCCCCTCGTTCTTGCGATGATCGGTCGGTGACCACACCGCATGAACCTCCGTACCCACCGCCCGAGCGGCCCCGCGGACCCGGCGCCGGAAACGGCCCCGCGCGGGGCAACGGCCGTGCAGACGGCCGGGGTTCAGGAGTTCCCGGAGCTGGATACGACGGCGGATACGGCCGTGGTTCCGGAGGCGGCGGTCACGACGATCACACAGCTGGATCCGACGGCTGGCACGAACACGGCCCGAGGAGCAGTGGGATGCAGGAGCACGGGAGCGAGGCCGGCGGCGGGCACGGGCGCGGCTTTGGTTCCGTCTCCGGTTCCGGTGGACCGTACCGTCACCATCCCGGTTCCGGTGGCGTGCACGACCATGGTCCCGGATCCGGCGGCTCACCGGAGCAGGGTCCCGGCCCGGGCGATGGTCACGGTCACGATTCCGGTGGTGGCCATGGGCACGATTCCTCTGGTGGCCATGGGCACGGTTCCGGATCCGGCGGCTCACGAGGCGGCGGTGACGGCGGCGGGCACGGGCACTCGCACAGTCACGCCCACGGTCCTGCGGCACCTGTCTCCCAGCACCTGCGCAAGGTCATCGCGGCGATTCTCATTCCGTTCGCCGCGGCGGTGGTGGTGGGTCTCGCGGTGCTGTGGCCGGGTGGTGCCCCGCCGCACGAGCGCACCGGCGTCGGCTTCGACCGGCAGACACAGCAGGCCACGGTCACCAAGGTGGTCGAGGTGAACTGCAAGGACGTGGGCGCCTCGGGAGTGCCCCCGACCGGTGACACCTCCACCGCCGAGGGCTCCTCCGCAGTGCAGCAGGAGAAGGGCATCTGCAAGAAGGCGACGATCCGCGTCGACACGGGCAAGGACAAGGGCCGTACGTTCACGGAGATCGTGCAGCCCGACCAGTCACGTCAGTTGCACGAGGGCCAGGAGGTCGTGGTCGCCTACGAGCCCTCGGCGCCCAAGGACCTGCAGTACTCGGTCACCGACGTGAACCGGCGCGTTCCGTTGGCGGTCCTGGCCGGCATCTTCGCCCTCGCGGTCGTGCTCGTGGGGCGGATGCGGGGCCTCATGGCGCTGATCTCGCTGGCCATCAGCTTCCTGGTGCTCAACTTCTTCATCCTGCCCGCGATCCTGCAGGGCTCGAACCCGCTGGTCGTAGCCGTGGTGGGCTCGAGCGCGATCATGCTGATCGCTCTCTATCTGTGCCATGGCCTCTCGGCCCGTACGTCGGTGGCGGTGCTCGGCACGCTGATCTCGCTGCTGCTGATCGGCATCCTCGGCTCCGTGTTCATCGACTGGGCTGCGCTCACGGGCAACACCGACGACAACACCGGCCTCATCCACGGGCTGTATCCGTCGATCGACATGAGCGGTCTGCTGCTCGCCGGCATCATCATCGGTTCACTCGGTGTCCTCGACGACGTGACGGTCACGCAGACGTCCGCGGTCTGGGAACTGCACGAGGCCAACCCGACGATGGGGTGGCGCGGGCTGTATCGAGCGGGCATCCGGATCGGCCGCGACCACATCGCGTCCGTCGTCAACACGCTCGTCCTCGCCTACGCGGGCGCCGCGCTGCCGTTGCTGCTGCTCTTCTCGATCGCGCAGAGCGGCGTCGGCACGGTCGCCAACAGTGAGCTGGTGGCGGAGGAGATCGTGCGCACCCTGGTGGGCTCCATCGGCCTGGTCGCCTCGGTGCCGGTCACCACCGCTCTCGCGGCGCTGGTGGTCTCGGCCGACCGGCCGGAGAAGGGGACGGGGCCGACGGGTACTCAGCCTGCCGCAGCGGGCGCACAGCCGCCCACGGGGCAGCCGGGTCCGGGGCGCGGCGGACGGGGACGACGAAGGAAGCGGTGACGGATCACGGCCGTGGGGAAGCGGTGACGGATACGGCCGTGGGGAGGCAGTGACGGATACGGCCGTGGGGAAAGCAATGCCCGATACAGCCACGGGGGGAGCCGTAATGGGTACGGCCACGGTGGGAGCAGTGACGGATACGTCCGCGACGGAAGCAGCGCCGGACACCGCTGCCGCGGCAGCAGTGCCGGATGCAGCGGCCGATCTCGCGCACCCGACCCTGCTCATCCGGCGGAGACCCGAGTACGCCCCGCGCAGAAGAAGCGTTCCCGCGCGCCCTCACGGCGCCCGGCGAAGCGTTACGCCACCCCCCGCGCGGCCGTAACGTCTCAGCCCGCGCTCTGCTCCTCCGCCAGGATGCGGTCCAGGGCCTCGTCGAGGTGGGCGTCGAAGTCGGCGAGCGCTCCCTCCTGACCGAGCGGCACCAGCTTGTCGGTGCGGTCGAGGAAGGCCACGAGCGGCGCCACCGAGGAGCGGAACAGCGCCTGGTCGGCGCCGACCTGAAGTCGGATCAGGACATCGCCCAGCGTCTCGGAGCCGGCCGGCGAGACCCGTACATCTCCCTCGCCGCACGGCCGGCCCACCCCGTCGACCAGAAGCTCACGGCCGAAGGCCCAGGTCACCGGGGCATCACCGGGCAGGTGAAAGGTCAGCCGTACGGCGTAGGGATCACAGGTCTCGTAGCGCAGCTCCACCGGGATGCGGAAGGAGAGCTCCTCGGACACGAGAAAGCTCATCATGACCTCTGCCTGTACGGACTCGCGCATCGCCTACCCCGTCGGTTGCCTTCGACTGGCCGGGAACGGACCCCGACACTGGTGGAATCTTGCTGAACGTACACGAGAGATCACAAGGAGTGAGTTTTCAGATACTGATAGAGATCGCCAGTGACCCCAGGAGCCGCCCGATCTCGTCCTGCAGTTGCCGCGCCGCCGTCAGCAGCCGGTCGGCCTGATGGACGGGCAGGGAAATGGCCATCGTCGCGGCCGTGGTGCCCACCGTGATCGGGATCGCCGCGCACACGGTGCCCAGGGCGTACTCCTGGCGCTCGGTCACGGGCTCCATCCGGCGGGCCTGTTCGAGGCGTTGCAGCAGCGTGCGGCTGTCGCGCACCGTGTACGGGGTGATGGACTGCACGGGATGGCGGTCGAGGTGGTCCCGGCGGGCGTCCTCGTCCAGCTGGGACAGCAGGCACTGGCCGATGGCGTGCGCGTGGCCGGTCTCACGGAAGTCGGCCCATTCCTCGACTGCCGGATTGCCCGGAGTGTCGGAAACGCACATGACCTCGATCTCGCCCTCGCGGTACTGGGCGTAGTAAACCGGGACACCGATGGCATCACGCCATTGGGCGAGCGCGTCGGCAACCGTGCTGCGACGTTTCTGCTGGGCCCCGCTGCTGCTGAGCCGTACGGCTGCCTCCCCGAGGAAGAACAGCCCTTTGTCGCGGTGCAGATAGCCCTCGTGCACCAGCGTGCGCAAGAGGTGGTACGCGGTGGGCAGCGCCAGGCCGGTCTCGCGGGCGAGTTGCTTGGCGGGGGCGCCGTACTCGTGTGAGGCGACGCATTCCAGCAGGCGCATCGCACGCTGGACGGATCCGATGAGCGTCGCGGAGGACGGCTGTTCGGTGGGGGTCGGGGACGCCTGCCGCGGTACCTGGGGTACGGAGGAACGCGGCCGTCCCACGGACGTGGGGGGTTCTGAGGGTGCGTGGGGTGTTGAGGGTGCGGTGTCAACCGTGGCCAAGGGTCACTCCCGAAGCGCGAGGGGGGAGCCCGTGCGGGGGAACACGGGAGGGGGTGCACGCCGCTCGCGGGGTCGTCCCCGCGTCGATTTCCGGACTCTATTCGTCCGCCACCGCTCGCAGACGCCCTGCCCGGAAAACTTCCCTCGCCCGAGGGAACCGGTGGTTCCTGTTACCGCCTCCCTGTCCCCACGGCCCTCACCAGTCGCTGCGCGACGAGGAACTCGAGGTGAACTTCCGTACGACGTAGATGAGTCCGCCCACCAGGGCCACGAAGACCAGCACCTTGAAGAGCAGTCCGATGACGAACCCGACGACGCTGGCGATCAGCCCGCCGAACACGACCAGGGCGATGACCGGCACCGCGATCCACTTCACCCACCACGGCAGTCCTGCGAAGATCTCACGCATCGCCCTCGTCCTTACTTCTCCGCCCGTCCCTGTGCCGGGTCTGATCCTTCGAATCTGCTGATTCCCTGCACTCGATGCTAGGGCGGGCAGGTGGCCCCGCGGGGGCCTCGCAGCCCTTGTCCTCCCCTGATCGATCCCCTAGGGAACCCTGAGGCCGAAAGTCAGCTCTCGGGTGGAGAGAACACGACGAGCACCCGCAGATCCTCGCTGATGTGGTGGAACTTGTGGGCGACTCCGGCCGGGACGTACACCACGCTGCCGCGCGCCACCTGCGTGGTCTCCATGCCGACCGTGATGTGGGCGCGGCCGCTCACAACGAAGTAGACCTCGTCCTGGTTGTGCGGCTTCTGTGGATCGTGCTCGCCGGCGTTGAGCGCGTACAGGCCGACCGACATGTTCCGCTCCCGTAGAAACTGCAGGTAGGCGCCCTCGTTGGCGGCGCGCTCCGCCTCCAGTTCATCCAGCCGGAATGCCTTCATCGCTGTCGTCCGCCCTTGTCCCACTGCTCATGGCCGATTTCGTCTGCCACGATCAGACACATGAAGAATTTCGTAGTCAAGACGATCGCCAACGCGGGTGCCCTGGCGGTCGCCGTATGGCTGCTCGACAAGATCACCCTGACCGGTGACAGCACGGGCAAGAAGGTCGGCACCCTGATCATCGTCGCGCTGATCTTCGGCCTGGTGAACTTCCTGGTCAAGCCGATAGTCAAGCTGCTCAGCCTGCCGCTGCTCATCCTGACGCTCGGACTGTTCACCCTGGTCGTCAACGCGCTGATGCTGCTGCTCACCTCGTGGCTGGCCGACCAGCTCGACCTGAGCTTCCACGTCGAAGGCTTCTGGACCGCGGTGCTCGGCGGCCTGATCATCTCGATCGTCTCCTGGGCGCTGCACGTCGCCCTGCCCGACGGGGACTGAGCGTTCGATGACCTACCGCGTCTGCTTCATCTGCACCGGCAACATCTGCCGCTCGCCCATGGCCGAGTCCGTCTTCCGCGCCCGGGTGGCGGAGGCCGGACTCGACGGGCTGGTCGAGATCGACAGCGCCGGCACCGGCGGCTGGCACGAGGGCGACCCGGCCGACCCGCGCACCGTGTCCGTCCTCGAGGAGCACGGCTACGACAGCGGCCACACGGCCCGGCAGTTCCAGCCGTCCTGGTTCGAACGCCTCGACCTCGTCATCGCGCTCGACGCCGGCCACCTCAAGGCTTTGCGCCGCCTCGCGCCTTCACCGGAGGACGCGGCGAAGGTGCGGCTGCTGCGTTCCTACGATCCCGCCGCAGGCGACGACCTGGATGTTCCGGACCCGTACTACGGCGGCCGGGACGGCTTCGAGGAGTGCCTCGAGATGGTGGAGGCGGCCGGCACGGGACTCCTCGCGGCGGTCCGCGAGCAGGTGGAGGGCCAGGCGGCATGAGTGACACGGGTGCGCAGCGGCCGCGATCCGGTGACGGAGACGGCACGCGTGCAGTGCGGGCAGGGCTGCCCGAGCCGGTCAAGTACGAGCCGCCTCTGCCGGGCCCGGTGTTCGCCGCGCACTACCACCTGCCGGGCGAGCCCACGGGACCGTACACCTACGGCCGCGACGAGAACCCGACCTGGACCCACCTCGAGCGCGCCATCGGCGAGTTGGAGGCGCCGGGAGAGGACGGCGTCGAGACGCTGGTGTTCGCATCCGGCATGGCCGCGACGTCGTCGGTGCTCTTCTCCCAGCTGCGCGCCGGGGACGCGGTCGTCCTGCCGAGCGACGGCTACCAGGCGCTGCCTCTGGTGCGCGCGCAGCTGGAGGCGTATGGCATCGAGGTGCGCACGGCGCCGACCGGCGGGGACGCCCAGCTCGGCGTCCTGGACGGCGCGAAGCTGCTGTGGATCGAGAGCCCGTCCAACCCCGGCCTGGACGTGTGCGACATCCGGCGGCTCGTCGAGGCGGCACACGCGCGTGGCGCCCTCGTCGCCGTCGACAACACTCTCGCGACGCCTCTCGGGCAGCGGCCGCTGGAACTCGGTGCCGACTTCTCCGTGGCCAGCGGCACCAAACAGCTGACGGGGCACGGCGATGTGCTGCTGGGGTACGTCACCGGCCGGAACGCCGAGGCCATGACCGCCGTACGGCGCTGGCGCAAGATCGTCGGGGCGATTCCGGGGCCCATGGAGGCCTGGCTCGCGCACCGTTCCCTCGCCACGCTCCACCTGCGCGTGGACCGGCAGAACGCCAGTGCCCTGGCGGTCGCCGAGGCGCTGCGGGACTGGCCGGAGGAGCTGGGGGTGCGCTATCCCGGGCTGCCCGGCGACCCCTCGCACGCCGTCGCCACGCAGCAGATGCGGCGCTACGGGTGCGTGGTGTCCTTCACGCTGCCCTCGCGCGCGCGTGCCGATCGTTTTCTCGACGCCCTGCGGCTCGTCGACGACGCGACCAGCTTCGGCGGGGTGCGGTCCACGGCCGAGCGGCGCGGACGCTGGGGTGGCGACGCGGTGCCGGAGGGCTTCATTCGCATGTCGATCGGTGCCGAGGATCCCGAGGATCTGGTGGCGGATGTGCTGCGTGCGCTGGACGAATCGGCTCGGTGACGGAGTTTTCCCGGGCGTCCGTCGGTGTGCGACTACGTAGATCGGGCGGTCCGAGCCTCCCCCCTCGTGGCTCGGACCGCCCTCGGTTCCGCGCGCGAAGAACCGCGCGAACAAGGCTAGTTGACTCTCTGTCAGTGTCCAATCACAGTAGCGACAGCGACCTATCGACTTATTTATAGTTGGGCCCTGCCCTGGGGGTGGGGAGAAGGGCGGGGAAAGGGAGGGTGTGGCATGGATCTGGCCTTGTTGCGCACCTTTGTGACCGTGCACCGGGCCGGCTCCTTCACCCGCGCCGCCGCGTTGCTCGGCCTGTCGCAGCCGGCCGTGACCTCACAGATACGCACGCTGGAACGGCAGTTGGGCCGCCCCCTGTTCCTGCGGCAGGCCCGCGGGGTGACGCCGACGACTATCGGCGATGAACTCGCCCACAAGGCCGCGCCACACCTCGACGCCCTGGTGGAGATCGCCGAGACCGGCCTCGACGACGACTCTTCCTTACGCACCTTGCACCTCGCCGGCCCGCCTGAGTTCACCGCCGAGCGGGCGCTGCCCGCGCTCACGGAGCTGACCGGCGAGGACGGCCAGGCCTTTGCGCTGCGCGCGTCGTTCGGCAACGCCGAGGAGACCCTGGAGGGGCTGGCCGCCGGGCATCATGATCTGGCCATCAGCACGGCCCGTCCGCGCGGCGCTCTGCTCACCGCGACTCCGCTCTGCGACGAAGAGCATGTCCTCGTCGCCGCTCCCCACTGGGTCGACCGGATCGACTCGGGGCAGCTGCGCCACAAGGGAGCGCACGCCCTGGAGGACGTCCCGGTCGTGGAAGTGCACGAGTCGTTGCCCTTCGTGTCCCGTTACTGGGCTTCGGTCTACGACTCCCGTCCCGCCGCCCCGGGCACCGTGATCGTCCCCGACCTGCGCGCGGTCCTCGCCTGTGCGACCGCCGGGGCAGGACTGGCGGTGTTGCCCCGCTATCTGTGCGCGGCCGCCCTGGAGCGTGGCGACGTCGTCGCCCTGCACGATCCGCCGGTGCCGCCGCTGCGGACGTACTTCCTGGTGGTCCGCACCGGCACGCTGGCGATGCCGCAGATCGCCCGGGCCCACGAGTGGCTGCTGCGAGCGGCTTCCGAATGGGCCTGACCAGGGAATCTCTGCTCATTACCCGGTGAGCTCGATCGGTGACGTTTCGCGATGTTTCACGTGGAACCAGCCGGGCCACATTTCTCCCATGACCGTCCGACCCGTGGTCAAGCGCACCGCCCGCGCCGTTCTGCTGGACGGTGACGACCTGATCCTGATCAAGCGCACCAAGCCCGGCATGGATCCCTACTGGCTCACTCCCGGTGGCGGGGTCGAGCCGACGGACGCCACCGTCGTCGAGGCCCTGCACCGCGAGGTCTACGAGGAGCTCGGCGCCAAGATCGTCGACGTGGTGCCCTGCTTCGTCGACACCGTCGAGCACATCGGCGAGGACGGCGGCGCGACGGGGGTGAAGGTGCAGCACTTCTTCGTCTGCCGTCTGGAGTCCATGGACCCGTCCTTGCGGCACGGCCCCGAGGTCGACGAGCCCATCGGCGAGTACGAGATCGTGCGGGTGCCTTTCACACGGGTCGGAATCGCCTCTGTCCATCTCGTACCGCTGTCCTTGCGGCACTACCTGGACGGCAACATCGAGGGCGTCCGCGCCATGCACGCCCCCGACCTGGGCTGATACCGACGGCCGACCCAGTCTGGAGCGGCGGCTGGTCAGACCTCGGTGACGACCAGTTCCTCCACCGAGTCATGGCGTATGCGCTCGGACGGGACGCCGATGCCTCTCAGCGCGTCCACACCGCTGCGGATCATGCCAGGCGGTCCGGAGACGTAGACGTCGTACTCGGTCCAGGGTCCGTACTCCCGTATGGCCTCGGGAAGCTGGAGGAGCCCGTGCCGGTCCACGACCGGGCGGACCTCCAGCCAGTGGTGGGACTGCTGAAGCCTCAGCATCGTGTCGATGTCGTACAGGTCGTGGTCGGTGCGGGCACCGTAGAAGACCTCGACCGGTCGCCGTTCGCCGTGCTCGGCGACGTCCTCGACCAGCGCCTTGATGGGCGCTATGCCGGTGCCTCCGCCCAGGCAGAGCAAACCGCTGTCCGTGGTGTGGTCCACGGTCATCGAACCGGCCGGCGGACCGAGCCGGATGATGTCCCCCGGTCGGGCGCGATGCACCAGCGCATTGGAGACCCAGCCCGCGGGCACGGCCTTCACATGGAACGTCAGCAGGCCGTCGGAGCGGGGCGCCGAGGCGAAGGAGTAGTGCCGCCAGATCCGCGGCCACCAGGGCGTCTCCACGCTCGTGTACTGCCCGGCGAGGAAGGGGTAGGGCTGGTCGGGGCGGACGGTGATGACCGCGATGTCCCTGGTCCTCAGGTCGTGCGACACGACCTCCGCGTACCACCAGGCGGGGGCGCGTAGTTCGTCCGCCGCGGCCGCGTCGATCATGACCTGCGAGATCGTCGTGTACGCCCGGACCCAGGCGGCCTCCATCTCCCCGTCCCAGACGCCGGAGGCGTACTTGCTCAGCGCGCCGATGAGGCATTCGCCGACGGCCGGGTAATGCTCCGGCCGAGTGCCGTACTTGCGGTGGCCGCGGCCGAGGTTCTGCAGGTATTCGACGAGGACGGGCTTGTTGTCGATGTGCTCGGCCGCCGTGAGCAGGGCCTTGAGCAGCCGGTCGCGCTGGGTGTCCATCGCGGCCGGGAAAAGGGAGCGCAGGTCGGGATGGCGCACGAAGAGCAGCGCATAGAAGTACGAGGTGACCTTGTCGGCCACGGGCGCGACCTCGGCCATCGTCCGGCGGATCAGAATGGCGTCCGGGGAGGCGGGTTGGGCCGGGGCGGGGCGCTGAGTCGGAACGCTCAGTTGGGGGGACGGTGGGGAAGGCGGGGTGAGGCTCGATATCGCGGTGCGTGCTGTGGTGGCCTGGGCGGCCGCCGGGGGCGGTTGGCCTGGGAGTGGGGCGGAGGCGGACGGCTGTTGGCCTGGAGCCTGGGCGGGAGCCGGCGTCGAGAGCGTGGGCGCCCTATCGCTCGGGGCGGGTGAGACGGGAGTCGATATCGCGGCCGGCGCCCCTCGTTCCGGGGCGGGGTGTCCGGCAGGGTCCGGTGTGCCGGGACCGGAGTCGCCATTCGCCGACGTCGGCTCTGCGTGGGTCGGCTCTACGGGGTCATCCGTACTGGCGAGCTGTGTGCTGTCCTGGGCCGCCGGGGCCGCGCCGGTGCCCGTCGTGGTCCTGCCGACCGGGCGCATCGCGGCCAGTCGGCTGCCCTCGGCCGTCTCCTGTTCGGTGCCCGGAGTCGTCGCCGGCTGCTTGCGCGGCGTGAACCAGCCGCCCCCGCCGCCGGAAGTGCCGTTGTCGGCCGACGTGGTGGTCGGAGCGTCCATGGTGTGCCTCGCCTCGAACATCTTTCGGTCGGTCTGCGCACTTCCTCGGATCGGAAGGTGCCTGCTTCCCCCGCGACGGCTTGCTTTTCCCTGTTCTGTGCTGTGACCAAGACGGCCACATTCAACCCGTATTCACCCTCGGTACGGACAAGTAGGGCGAGAGTGTGACATTGGCCGCAGTACTCTCACCGCAGCATCCCATCGCGCGTGGGCGCCCCGGCCGCATACCGGAGAATGCCGGTCTTCGATCTCTCCGTCCCGTTAGGCTGCCTTGCCTTGCGCTCGGTTCGCGTCGGCAGTCTGCATCACAGCTCGGACACGAACCGGAGTCGACCCTACCGGCCGACGCCCCGATCACAAGTCCCCCCTTCCTCTCTCACGAATCGGGCGGGAGGGCGAACGAGCAATTGCTTCAATTAGAGGCCGCTGCGCACCAATTCATAGGCTTCCCACAGGTCCATCCCCATGTAGGAGTGGGTCGCGAGGCCTGCCAGATGGCGGTCCGCATTGACCGCGACGGAAACCGGCACGGCGCCGAACAGGTCCTTGTCCGACAGCGAATCGCCATAGGCAACGCAGTCGGCCCGTGTCACTCCGAACTCCTCGCAGAGCCGGTCGGCGATACGGACCTTGGCCGCGGCGCTGAGCACTCCCGCCGGATCGACGGGTTCCGTGAACGGCACGGCAGGAAAGCGCGAGCCGTGCGCCGCATGCGCACCCCAGGCCGTCAGTCGCTCCACGAAGAAGGAAGGCGAGAGCGATACGACGGCGCAATAGTCGCCCTGTCCCCTGATCTCCGCCCAGACGTCACGGATCCGGGCCAGCCACGGAGCGCCCTCGAACGCGGCCGCGACATGAGCCTCGGTGAGATCCACCCAGAGCGCGTGCACCCGTGTCGCATACTCCGGAGGCCCTATCAGCCCCGCCGAGATCTCCCGGTCGAGCGCCACGGTCTCCGCTTCCAGCCCGAGTTGCCGTGAGATCTCCACGGGCGCTGACGTTCCGTGCAGCAGCGTGCCGTCGAGGTCGAAAAGGTGAAGTCTCGCCATGGGCCATGAGGTTAATGCGACGGGCCGTCGCTCCCCTGGGCGATCAAGAGCAGTTCGGCGGTCGCCGCACGTCCCGTCGCACGCTCACCGATCACACTTGATGGCGCTCTCCTGATGGACGCTCGCCGTTCGTCCATGTTTCACGTGAAACACCCGGCATCAGTCGGCCCGTTGTGCGGGGAATCATGACATGGCCAAAAGCTCGTACGTCTCCCCGGAAACAGCTGGACGATCAGGGCAGTCGTCAGACAGCCTGACCTGCGTGCCGACTCCTTCCCTCGCCGCTCTGCCCATCCGCCGTCTGACGCCTCGCGACCTCACCGCCTGCGCCGACTTGTCCGAGGATCGGGGCTGGCCCCGTGAGGAACACAAGTGGGGATTCCTCCTCACCGCCGGGAAGGGCTACGGCATCGACGACCCCGACGGCGGCCTTGTCAGCGCCTGCGTCGTCACAACGTACGGACCTCAGGACCGCCCCGATCTGGGTGCCATCGGCATGGTCCTGGTCGCCGAGCGGCATGCCCGCCGGGGCATCGGACGCCGATTGATGCGTCACGTCATCTCCGCGATGGGAACGACCCCGCTGACGCTGCATGCGACGCCGAACGGCCGACCGCTCTACGAGGAACTCGGCTTCAAGACCACCGGCAGGGCAGAGATGGTGCGCGGGCATTTCAGGCCCGACAACTCGGGGCCCGGAGTCGCCACGCGTGCGGCCACCGCAGAGGACCTCACCGCGATCCTGCGACTCGACGAGGAGGTGTTCGGCGCCGACCGCACGCACATCATCACCCGGTTGCCTGCTTTCACCGACCAGTTGCGCGTGGCCGAGGAGAACGGCCGCATCATCGGATACGCGGGCGCCTGGCCCAACATGACCACTCAGGTCGTGGGCCCTCTGATCGCCCGCGACACGGAGACCGCGAAGGCACTGATCGCCTCCCTCGCCGCCCACACCGACCGCCCGTTGCGTACCGACATCGACGTACGCCACGAGGAACTGCTGACCTGGGCGAAGGAGCACGGCTTGGCCTTCGTCGCCTTCAACTCAGTGATGACGCATGGCATCACGGAACTACCAGGCGACTGGACCCGGCGATTCGCTCCCCTCACGGTGGCGGCCGGCTGAGGCACTCGGCTGTGGGTTGAGACACCCGTGGGAAACGCCAGTCCCATAGGAAATGCCAGTCCCATGGGAAACGCCGGTCCCCTTGGGGAACCGGCGTTTCGCCGTCGATACGGAGGTGCTGTCAGGCGAGCGCCTCGATCGCGGCCGTCGCGAACTGGTGGTCCTGCTCCGGCGCGCCGCCACCCACCCCGATCGCGCCGATCAGCCGGCCGCCTCGATGGATCGGCACACCGCCCGCGATGAACAGCAGCGGCCGGTCGAGTGCGGTGGGCAGGGTGTGGAAGGGACCACCAGGCTGTACGGCGTCGACGAGATCGGCGGTGGGGGCGTCGAGCTGCAGTGCCGTGTAGGCCTTGCGGGTGCTGGTCTCCCCTGAGATCAGAACCGCTCGGTCGTCCCGCCGGAAGGCGAGCAGATGGCCTCCGGCATCCAGCACGGTGACAGTGACCGTCACTCCGGCGGCCTCGGCGGCCCGGCGGGCGGCGGCGAGGAGCTCATCGGCTTCCTGAGTGGTCAGTGGGGCGATGGCGGTGGCGGTGCTCATGGGGTTTCTCCTTGCGTGGGGGTGCTGAGCGGGATCTCAGCGCGGTGGTACTGAGGTGGGATCTCCACGCGGTGCGTGACGTGGCATCTCACTGAGCCGGAGGTCCTGCGGGGGCGGCCCTGGCCCCGCAGCCGGGCCGGCTCAGTGGTGTACGGCGGCTCGCTGCTCGGCGGGCGCGGTACCGGTGACGACGGTGCTCGCGGGTGTACCGTCGCGGCGCTCCAGTGCGGCCGAGAGGAACGCGAGCAGCAGCGCGACTGCGGCGAGGGCGGCGCCGACCCAGTTGGGGGACGTGTAGCCGAAGCCGGCCGCGATGACGAGGCCGCCGAGCCAGGCGGACAGAGCGTTGCCGAGGTTGAAGGCGCCGATGTTCACGGCCGAGGCCAGCGTCGGGGCGCCGTGGGCCTGGTCGAGGACGCGCTTCTGCAGCGGAGGGACGGTGGCGAAGCCCAGCGCACCGATCAGCGCGATCGTGACCGCCGCGAGGACCTTGTTCTGCGCCGTGAGCGTGAAGAGCGCGAGCACGACGACGAGGGCGCCCAGAGAGACGTACAGCATGGGCATCAGCGCGCGGTCGGCGTACTTGCCGCCGACGAGGTTGCCGCCGACCATGCCGAGCCCGAAGAGGACCAGCAGCCAGGTGACGGAGCCGTCGGCGAAGCCGGCGACATGGGTCATCATCGGCGCGATGTAGGTGATGGCCGCGAAGACGCCACCGAAGCCGAGGACCGTCATCGCCATGGCGAGCAGGACCTGGGCGTTCTTGAAGGCTGCCAGCTCGTGGCGCAGGTGCACGCCCTGCTGCTTGGGCATGTCGGGGACGAGCTTGGCGACGCCGACCAGGCCGACGACGCCGAGGGCGGCAACGATGCCGAAGGTGACACGCCAGCCGGCGGCCTGCCCGACGAACGTGCCCAGCGGGACGCCGACGACATTGGCCACGGTCAGGCCGGTGAACATCATCGCGATGGCTCCGGCCTTCTTGTCCGGGGCGACCAGGTCGGCCGCGACGACCGATCCGATGCCGAAGAAGGCACCGTGGGCGAGCGAGGCGACCACACGGCCGATCAGCATGACGGTGAAGACGGGAGCGAGGGCCGACAGCAGGTTGCCCGCGATGAACAGCCCCATCAGCAGCATCAGCATCCGCTTGCGGGACACCTTGGTGCCGAGGACGGTCATCAGGGGAGCGCCCAGGACCACGCCGAGCGCATAGCCGGTCACCAGGAATCCGGCGGTGGGTATGGAGACCCCGAAGTCGCCCGCGACCTCGGGCAGCAAGCCCATGATCACGAACTCGGTCGTTCCGATTCCGAAGGCCCCGATCGCGAGGGCCAGAAGCGCGAGAGGCATGAAGGGGTACACCTTCCCAGAAGATTGCATGGGCGCTTTACGCGTAATGACAATACTTGCATGCGCCGCATACTTGCAAGCGCAGGCTATTGCGATGCTGGTCTACTCTGGCTTCAGCCGCTCCGGACGGAGGAAACGCCATGACCGCGACGGACCCCGCGCTCACCGCCCTCGCCCAGGGCTGGTGCGCCCTCTCCCTGCTGCACGGGAGGATCGAGGCGCACATCGAGCGCGCCCTGCAGGCCGGGCACGACCTCAGCGTGCGCGAGTACTCCCTGCTCGACGTGCTCAGCCGCCAGCACAACGGCGAAGGCGGCCACCTGCAGATGAAACAGGTCGCCGACGCGGTCGTCCTCAGCCAGAGCGCCACCACCCGCCTCGT